>CAZHLT010000034.1:0-8790 GCA_964533285.1 uncultured Conexibacteraceae bacterium
GGCCTGAGCAGTCGGTGTCGTCCGGGCCGAAGACTTCGAAGCTGATCTGGCCGCCGGCGGCGGCCGACGCGGAGAGCTGGGCGCTCATCTGGATCGAGCCGCCGATCGTCGCGTTGGTCGCGGTGCCGGTGAGGGTGGGGGAGGCCTTGCTCACCGTCGAGCTCTGGTTGGCCGACCCGCAGTCCAGCGTGAACGGTTCGTTGTTCGCGTCGCCGCCGTATTCGACCCTCCAGCGATACTGGCCCTGTGCCGCCGGCGCGAAGCCCGGCGGCGAGTAGGAGCCGTTGCCGCTGACGGTGACCGGCGCGGTGTAGGCGGCGGCGCCCGTGCAGGTCGGGTTGGCGGGGCCGAAGGCGCTGAAGGTGAGCGCGCCGGTCGCCTGGTGGGCGCTCGCGAGGGTGGCGCTGTCGGTGATCGTCTGGCCGACCGCGGCGGAGGTCGCGGTGCCGGTCAGGGTCGGCACGGCTTTGGCGACGACCGAGGTCGCGGCGCAGTCGGCTTCGGCCGGGTCGTTTTCGGCGTCGCCGGGGTAGCTCGCGCTCCAGCGATAGGTGCCGGGTTCGGTTGGCGTGAAGTCGCCCGACGCGTACTGGCCGTCGCCGCTGACGGTCGCCGCGGCCGGCGCCGGGGTCAGCGCCGGGCCTGAGCAGTCGGTGTCGTCCGGGCCGAAGACTTCGAAGCTGATCTGGCCGCCGGCGTTGCTGCTGGCCGCAAGGTCGGCGGTGGCGTGGATCGAGCCGCCGATCGTCGCGTCGGTCGCGGTCAGGGTGAGGGTCGGCGAGGCGGCCAGCGCGGTCATCGCGAACAGGCCGAGGCCGGTCGCGACGATGGCGGCGGCGATCCCCCCCAGTGCATGGCGGTTTGTCATACGTGCCCTCAAACCGCCGCGGAGGCCCGAGTTGCAGCCGATCGTGGCCCCGCGGCGGGCCGCTCTGCTCGCACCGAGCGACCTTTTCCCTCGCGGTTTGGGGTCACCGGCCTAGAATATCCGTCCATCGTGCTTGCTATCTCGGAAACTGCGGGCCTGCGGCGTTTCGCCCAGATCCCGATCGTCGTCGCCTTGGCGATCGCCGCGGTGCTGATCCTGGCACCGGCCGGCGCCGTCGCGGCCGAAGCGGGCGAAGGCTGGGTCCCGCAGGGCGGCGGCTCCGAATCGGCCGGGGAATCCGGCGGCGGGGTCAAGCAGGGGAGCTCGCTCGGCAGCAGCGACGCCGCGCAGACGGAATCGACGACCGCCCCGGAACCGACCGAAGAAGCCGCGACCACCTACTCGCCGCCGGTCGAAGCCACGGCCGAAACGACCGCGCCGGCAACGGTCGAAGAACCCGCCGAATCCGCCACGGAGAGCACCGCCACGGCCCCGGTCGAAACGACGACCGCGCCGCCGCCGGCGGCCGATCCCGCCCCCGCCCCCGCCCCGGTCAAGGGCGGCGCCACCACCGTCGCCGCGGCCAAGCCCGATCCGAGTCCGGCCGCCGCCCCGGCGCCGACGCCGGTCGCGGCCGCCCCGGTCGAGAACGCGGCCGAGGAGAACAGCGGCCGGATCGAAATCCTCTTCGTCCTCACCGTGGTCGCCCTCGTGCTGATCCTGCTCGCGGCCGCCTGGCGGCCGTTCGACCGCTGGCGGCGCAAGCGCGCCCGGCTGCGCAAGAGCGAGGCCAGCTGGCGTGAGTGGCGCGCCGCTGTCGACAGCGGCGCCGTCACCTCGACAGCGGCCGCTCCCCCGGCGAAGCCCACCGCGGTCCCCTCCCAGAGCAGCTCGGCGTCGGCCAAGTCCGCCCGCCGCGCCGCCTGACGCTCAGGAGACCGGCTGGAAGTCGCCGAGGGGGACGGCGTCCTCCTCCGCCCAGGCCGCCTCGAAAGCGTCGAGCGGGATCTCCGAGGAGCGGATCGAGTCGACGGTTCCGGCGAGCACCGAGTTCAACGGCGGCACCTCGAAGACCTGGTCGTCGTCGGCGATCACCCGGGCGTGGAGGGCACGGGCGCGGGCGGCCGGCAGCACCCGCCACTCGGCGCTCACCCCCTGCGCCCCGACCTCCGATGCGAAGCGCTCGAACGCCCGCTTCGTTTTCGCCGAGACGTTGGTCGGGCCGGAGAGAAGTCGGATCTCGTCGATCTCGCCCAGCGGCAGGTCGTCGAGCAGCAGCTCCAGCGCCTTGCGGTCCATGTGCTGCTCGTACCAGAGCACGCTGCCGCTGAGCCGGCGCACGACCCGGCGGATCGCGAGCTCGTTGGAAAAGGGCCGGTCGGGGTGCAGGTAGCTGTCGGGCGGCGGCTCGCCGGCGGTGACGGGCGGCTGTTCCGGCACGACGGGGGCGGCGCCGATCGCCTCGAACCCGGCGCAGATCACGGCGGCCATCTTCTCGCGCCGCGCGTCGAGGAAGTCCTCGTAGGGCAGCTCGTGCCAGTCGGCCGGGAGGGCGTGGTTGAACATGTCTTGCTCGCTGAACTGCGCCTCGTACCGCGGCCAGTAGTCGGCTGGCGCCTGATCGGAGATCTCGATGTTCTCCGGCCACTCGACGTAGGAGAGGTTGGCGATCTGGTTGATCTGGCGCACGCCCGAGATGCCGTTGGCTTCGAGGAACTTGCGGGGGAAGAGGTGGTGGCGCTCGATCGCCGCCTTCTTCGGGTGCAGCACCGGGTCGAACAGGTCCCGTATCGCCAGCGCCGCCTTCGGCTCGCCGCCGTCGAACGCCGCGAACGGCGGCACCCGCGCGTTCAGCAGCGAGAGCGCCGCGGCGTAGGCGAACAGGCCCGGGCTGCGGGCGGAGGAGGTCGCCAGGCTCTGGGGCAGGTTGATCGCCCAGAAGTCGGTGGTGAGGGCAGTCGAGACCGCGCGGCGCAGGCGCTCCAGGTAGGCGGCGCCGTCGTCGGCCTCGGTGAAGCTCTGCACGTCCTGGGTGATCTGGGTCTCGAAGGAGCCGGTGTAGCGGCTGGTCAGCGTGGCCATGAAGAAGTACCGGGCGATCGGCGTGCGCAGCTCGCTGTGGGAGAGTCCGTAGCCGCGGCCGATCAGGTACAGCGCATAGACGAGGACGACCGAGTTCGGCGAGGAGATCTCCCTCGCGCGGCGGTAGCCGGCAGCCATCAGCGCCTTCAGGTACTCGTGCCAGCTGGTCAGGTCGAGGGCGACGTCGATCGCCTCGCTGAGCCTGTCGAGCTGGGAGTCGCGGTCCTCGACCGACAGCGCCTCGTCGGTCTCGACGCTGGCCCCGCGCAGCAGCGCCAGCACCGACTGCAGGCGACCGCGGTGGAAGGCGACGAGGACGGCGACGCGCAGCAGCTGGTCGGGGGCGGGCTCGACCAGGTGGTTGTAGGGGCTCGGGGCACCGTCGCCGGGCACGATCCGGCACTCGCGGGAGAAGTCTTCGAGCCGCCGCCGGTCCTCCTCGCGGAAGACCGACAGCAGGGTGAGGATGAAGTCCGCCTGGGTCAGTTCAGTGCCGCCGGAGTTGACCCGGAGGAAGATCTCGGCGACCGTCTCCTCGTCGACCTCGTGCCCGATCCGGACCGCCTGGAAGGGGTAGTCGCGCAGGCCCTCGAGCTGATTCAGGGCCGCCCGCAGCCGCGACTCGCCGCCGTCGGCGAGCTCGTCGGGCTTGGCCGCCCGCAGGCGCTCGACGAAGCCGTTGACCACCTCCCAGCTCTCCCCCGTCCAAAGCGGAGTGATGTCGGCGAGGAACTCCGGGTCGCGGTCGGTCGCCGCGTCGGGGATCGCGAAGCTGCCGTCGCGGGGCCGGAACGCGATCCGGATCCTCCCGCGGCTGAAGTCGCTGAAGGTGACCTCCTGGCCTTTGACCACCGCGTAGAGGCTGGTCAGGCGCTGCTGGCCGTCGACGATGAATTCCGACGGGGTGTGCTGCTTGCCGCCGGCGCCGATCAGCTTGCTGTCGACCTCGGTCGCGTGCCACAGCATCAGGTAGCCGACCGGGAAGCCCTGGTACATCGAGTCGAAGAGGTTGCGGACGGCGGTTTTCTTCCAGACGAACGGGCGCTGCAGCTCGGGTAGCGCGAGCTTGCCGAGGTCGATGTCGCCGAGCAGCTGGCTGAGTTCGTAGTGGGCGGGGGTGAACAGCGTCTTCGGCACGGGCGGGCAGCATATTGAGAGCCTGCGCGTTCAGCAACGCCTGAACAAAATGCGCTGGGCAGGGGCGCCTGCCGCTGCTATATTGGTATTGCTTCAGACCCTTATACAAATAATGGTCTAGAGCGTGGTCCAAGGCCCGTGGATTGAGGAGAGAACGGAGCTGGTGGCAAGCAACCCGGAGATCGCCGCGACGGAGCTGATCCCGTCGAGCCCGAAGCGGCGGCTGCGCCAGCGCCTCGGCCGCCACCTGGTGCCGCTGCTCCTGCTGCTGCCGGCGGCGGCGATCCTCGCCTGGCTGATGGTCTACCCGCTCGCCGACGCGATCCACCTCTCGCTGACCGGGTGGGACGGGTTCTCCTCGCCGCAGTGGGTCGGGCTCGAAAACTTCCAGGACCTGCTGCACGACAAACGCTTCAAGGAAGCGGTCCTGCACAACGTCCTGATCGTGCTGGCGATGCCGATCTGGATCCTCATCCCCTACGGGATCGCCTGGGGGCTGTTCGCCAAGGTCTGGGGCTGGCGCTTCTTCCGCTTCGCCTTCTTCATCCCGGTCGTCCTCTCGCCGGTCGTGATCGGGATCTACTACGGGATCGTCCTCAAACCCGAAGGCCCGTTCAACGAGGCGCTGCAGGCGATCGGGCTCGGCGGCATCAGCCGCGCCTGGCTCAACGAACCGGATCTGGCGCTGCCGATCGTGATCCTGGTGATGATCTGGGCGACCTTCGGGATCGGCACCCTGATCTTCCTCTCGGCGCTCTCCAACCTCGACCAGGAGATGATCGACGCCGCCCGGGTCGACGGCGCCTCGCCGCTGCAGGTCCAGCGCCACGTAATCTTCTGGCAGCTGCTGCCGGTGATCGAGTTCTGGGCGGTGCTGATCCTGATCCTCTCCTTCACCGCCTTCTTCCCGCTGATCTACACGCTGACCGGGGGCGGGCCGGGCTTCAACACCTACACGGTCGACTTCGACCTCTACGTCGAAGCGTTCAAAACCGGCGCCCTCGGCTACGCCTCGGCGATCGGCGTCGCGATGCTGATCATCATGGCGGCGATCGGCGCGATCGTCGTCGGCCTGCTGCGCTGGAGGCGGGCGTGACCGCGGCAAGCGAGAGCGTGCGGCTGCCGGGCCGGGCGCGGGACCGCGAACGCAGCCTCGGCCGCGGCGCGCGGATGGGCGCCGTCTGGTTGATCTTCACCGCGATCGCCGTCTCGACGATCTACCCGCTGCTGTTCCTCGCTTCGACCGCGCTGCGGACCAAGGACGACTACACCGCCAACCCCGCCGGGCTGCCCAGCCACCTCACCTTCGACAACATCTCCGGCGCCTTCAGCCACGCCCACATCGGCCACTACGCGATCAACTCGCTGCTGGTCGTCGTCCCGGCGGTGCTGGTGACGACGATCCTGGCGACGCTTGCCGCCTACGCCCTCGTCCACTTCGAGATCCCGCTGCGGCGGACGGCGCTGGTGGTCGTCGTCCTGCTGATGGCAGTGCCGCCGACGATCCTCCTGATCCCCGTCTTCAAGGTGATCCTCGACGCCGGCCTGCTCAACGAACGGCTCGGCCTGATCCTCGTCTACGTGGCGCTGATGCTGCCGTTCGGGATCTACCTGCTGGCCTCGTTCATGCGCTCGGTGCCGAAGGAGCTGCTGCTGGCGGCGCAGATCGACGGGGCGGGGCCGCTGCGGACGCTGTGGTCGGTCGTGATCCCGCTGGTCCGCCCGGCGCTGCTGACGCTGCTGACGCTGAGCTTCCTCTTCCTCTGGAACGAGCTGCTCTTCTCGCTGGTCCTGCTGCAGGACGAAGAGCACCGCACGATCATGGTCGGGATCGCCCAGGCGCAGGGCCAGTTCCAGAAGAACCTCGGCGTCGTCGCCGCCGGCCTGCTGCTCTCGATGATCCCGCCGCTCCTGATCTTCGTCTTCTTCCAGCGCAGCCTCACCCGGGGCCTGACCGCCGGGGCCGTGAAGTGAACCCCGTCCCGACTACACCGCAGGAGGCCCGATGGGCTCGATCGAGCTGAACGACGTAACCAAGGACTACGGCGCCGGGCGCAGCGCCGTCGACCGCGTCTCGCTGGAGATCGCCGACGGCGAGTTCCTCGTCCTCGTCGGCCCCTCGGGCTGCGGCAAGTCGACCCTGCTGCGGATGATCGCCGGGATCGAGACCGTCTCCGGCGGCCAGATCCTGATCGACGGCGTCGACGCCACGCACTCGGCGCCGAAGGAGCGCGACATCGCGATGGTCTTCCAGAGCTACGCGCTCTACCCCCACATGACCGTGCTCGAGAACCTCGAGTTCGGGCTGAAGCTGAAGAAGGTGCCGAAGGCCGAGCGGCGCGCCCGGGTCGCCGAGGTGATGCGGATGCTGCGGCTGGAGGAATACGAGAAGCGCAAGCCCGGCCAGCTCTCCGGCGGCCAGCGCCAGCGGGTGGCGATGGGCCGGGCGATGGTCCGCGAGCCCGCCGCCTACCTGATGGACGAGCCGCTCTCCAACCTCGACGCCAAGCTGCGGGTGGCGATGCGGGCCGAGCTCGCCCGCCTGCACGAGCGCCTCGGCACCACCACGATCTACGTCACCCACGACCAGATCGAGGCGATGACCCTGGGCGAGCGCGTGGTCGTGCTGAAAGACGGCGTCCTGCAGCAGATCGACACGCCGCAGAACCTCTACCACGAACCGGCCAACCTCTTCGTCGCCGCCTTCATCGGCTCCCCGACGATCAACCTGGTCGAGGCCGAGGTCGTCGACGGCGCCCTGCACTTCGCCGGCCACAGCGTCCCGCTCCCGGCCGGCGCCGAGCTCGGCGGCCGCCGCAAGGTCGTGCTCGGCGTCCGCCCCTCGGACTTCGCCCTCGCCGAGGAGGCGGGCGGCTCGCTGCCCAAGCTCTCCGTCACCGTCGAGGTGCTGGAGAACCTCGGCGCCGAGATGCACCTGATGTTCCCGATCGACGCCCCCCGGGTCGACGTCGAGGGCGCCGGCGCCGAGGAAGCCGACGACGCCTCCGACGAACAGCTGCTGGCCGACGAGCGTTCGCTCTTCACCGCTGCGGTGCCGGCGCGGCGGGCGGTCGAGGTGGGGCAGGCGGTCGATCTGGCCGTCGACGTCGAGCGCTTCCAGTTCTTCGATCCGGCCAGCGGCGAGGCTCTGCGCAGCGCCCCGGTCGTCGCTCCCACGGCCTGAATCCGGGGCGCGCCCAGGCGCGCTTTGGTCGAGAGCTGACGCGGTAATTTGTTATTGACATAAACTAGTCCATAACGTTATTGTCAGGCTCCGGCGCTATCGCGACCGGAGAACCGTCCGCCACCCAAAGAGGAGAGAGATGAGGCACGGACCGAAGCTGGTGATGACGCTATTGCTCGGAGCCCTGCTGGCGATCGGAATCGCCGCGTGCGGAGGTGGGGGAGGTGGTGGCGATGGCAGCTCGGGCTCGGGCTCGACCGAAGCCGCTGCCGACATCTCGGGCACCGTCACCGTGTGGGACTTCGAATACGAATCCTTCCCCGCCTACACCGAAGCGGTTGACCAGCTCAACGCGGAATTCGAAAAAGAACACCCGGGCGTAACGGTCGACTGGGTGGGCCAGCCGTACGAAAGCTACGAAGCCGCCTACCGGGCGGCCTTCACCGCGCACGAGGGCCCCGACGTGATGGCGATGCAGCCCGGCGCCTCCGGCGTGCTCAGCTTCGACCAGGGTCTCGAAGTCCTCAACGACCGCATCTCGTCCGACCTCGACGAACACATGACCCAGTGGCAGATCGTCACCCCCGGCCTGGAACGGGAAGGCGACCGCTACGGGATCCCGATCGGGCTGCAGGGCTGGGTCTACTACTACAACAAGAAGCTGTTCAAGCAGGCCGGCCTGCCGACCGACTTCGAACCGAAGAGCTGGGACGAGGTCCGCGAAGCCGGCGAAAAGCTGAAGGCGGCCGGGATCCAGCCGTTCACCGGCGGCAACAAGGAAGGCCTCGAAAACTCGTTCTGGTTCGGCGTCGGCTTCCAGAGCCTCAACTCCGAGGAACAGATCACCGAACTGGCCAACGGCGAAATGCCCTACACCGACCCGGCGGTCGAAAAAGGCCTCGAACCGCTGATCGAAATGAACGAAGCCGGGCTCTTCCCGAGCGACTTCTTCAGCACGCCGTGGATCCCCGACGGCTACGCGACGTTCGCCGAAGAAAAAGGGGCGATGATCCTCGGCTTCTGGGAGAACACCGGCTACTGGGGTGAATTCAACCCGGCGCTCGGCGAAAAGAACGTCGGCATGTTCTTCCCGCCCGGCGAAACGCCGGTCGGCACGATCGGCGGCTTCGCCCTGACGATGCCGAAGTTCGCGAAGAACAAGGACGCCGCCTGGGCGCTGCTCGAATACTACGGCGGCAAACACGCCAACGAAGTGCTCTACAGCGTCGGCGGCAACCTGCCGGTCCGCAACGACGTCCAGCTCCCCGCCGATGCCCCCGAACAGGCGGTCGAGCTGGTCGAAGCGTCGCGGGAACCGAACGCCGTCGTCGCCCCCTTCGCGGCGATGCAGTCGAACATCGCGTTCGTCACCCTGCCGACCGAAATCAACCAGGTCCTGCAGGGCCGCACCTCCCTGGACAGTGCCCTCAGCGCGATCCAGGAAACGTACGAAAAGAGCGAATAGCAGACCCCCCGGGCGCGGGGGGGGCCGCGGGGGGGGGGGGGGGGGGCGCCCGCG
>CAZHLT010000035.1:0-1551 GCA_964533285.1 uncultured Conexibacteraceae bacterium
CGGCCGGGATCCGCGCCCAGGCGCTGGCGCGCGACGGCAGCCTGGTCGACGACTTCGTCGTCCACCGCACCGAGCGGGCGATCCACGTCCGCAACGCCCCCTCCCCCGCGGCGACCTCCTCGCTGGCGCTGGCGCGGCTGATCGCCGACGAGCTGGAGCGCGCCGAGAGCGGCGCGCGGACCGAGGCCTAGAAAGGGCTCGGCAGGCGGACGACGACGTCGTCGATGCTGGCGATCAGGCCCTCGGCGTCGTTCGGGGCGCCGACCGTGATCGCCGAGGCGCGGCCGGTGAGCTCGCCGCCGGCGGTGTCGGTCGCTTCGGCGACCCGTTTGGAGCCGAGGAAGGCGAGCAGGGTGACGTTGCCCTTTTCGTCGCCTTCGGTGATGTTCGTCGCCCGCAGCCGCAGCGCGTTGGCCATGTTGACGCCCTTGACCGCTTCCTCGTTCTTGACGATGGCCAGGTACTTGGCGCGTTCGGCGGTGAACTTGACCAGCTGCACCTTGCGCTGCAGCGGGAAGACCCGCAGCTCGTAGCGGGCGCCGCCGCCGGCGCGCAGCTCGAGCCCGAGGTAGGCCTTGCGCTGGAGCGGTTTCGGGGTGCCGCTGAGCAGCCGCTCGGTGGCGAGGATCTCGAGGTCGCGGCCGACCACCGGCGTGCGCAGGGCGCAGGCTTCGGTCTCTTTGCCGACCGTCACGCGCAGCACCCCGTCGGCGCCGGCGCGGGCGCAGCTGCGGCCGGAGAGCTTGACCAGCTGGCTGCGCTGGGCGAGCGATTCGAGCCCGTTGCGGTAGATCCCGATCATCTGCGCCCCGGCCAGCGCCGGCACGGCGAGCAGGGTCAGGGTCAGCGCCAGGGCGGCGACGGCTATGGCGCGGTGGCGCGTCATCGTCGCGAACCTAAACACAGCGAGGGCGGAAAGATGCGGGCGGCGGCCCCCTGAACGGGGTATTTCGCCGCTCCCAAATATCATGGGATACATGAGCGACCACCGTCTTCCCCAGCCCGATCGCCCGTGGGTGATGCGCACCTACGCCGGCCACTCCGACGCCAAGCGCTCCAACGAGCTCTACCGGCGCAATCTGGCGAAGGGGCAGACCGGCCTCTCGATCGCCTTCGACCTGCCGACCCAGACCGGCTACGACCCCGACCACGTCCTCTCCCGCGGCGAGGTCGGCAAGGTCGGCGTCTCGATCGCCCACAAGGGCGACATGCACCAGCTGCTCGACGGCATCCCGCTCGACGAGATGAACACCTCGATGACGATCAACGCCACCGCCGCCTGGCTGCTCGGCCTCTACGTCACCGTCGCCGAGGAGAACGGGGTCGCCCGCGACCAGCTCAAGGGGACGACGCAGAACGACATCATCAAGGAGTACCTCTCGCGCGGCACCTACGCCTTCCCGCCCGAGCCCTCGCTGCGGCTGATCGCCGACATGGTCGCCTTCACCGTCAACGAGGTGCCGAGCTGGAACCCGACCAACATCTGCAGCTACCACCTGCAGGAGGCCGGGGCGACGCCGGTGCAGGAGATCGCCTACGCGCTCTCGACCG
>CAZHLT010000036.1:0-3765 GCA_964533285.1 uncultured Conexibacteraceae bacterium
GCTGGCACTCAAGCGCGCCACTGCAGTACAAACGCAATTGCTCACCAATACCGGGCTGGACCCGCAACGCGTTTTCATGGTGAGCATCGAACGCACCAGCAAATCACCTGCGGGTGTGGTGAGAATGGAATTGAAGCTGGAGTGATTGCGAATCTTAGATTGCCGCAATCGACTTGCCAAAATGGAAATGAATGCAATTCGTGCAACTCGAAATGGATTAGTATTTCATGCCATCCGCTTTTTCCAATCTTCGATAGATATATCTAGACAGAAACAACAGACCTATACCAAACACAAACGAGCCGATGGAAATAACTGCAATAACGGCTTCATAGCCACTACGACGTGAAAATAGAGCGACGATATCCTGAAACAAGAACCAGCCCCCACAGAGGCTCATCATAAGGCCAATCGCGCCCAGAATCAGACCACCAACGGCCACAAACCACTTTACCGCTCGCATTGCCTATCTCATTCGGTAGCTAATCCAATGGACATTTTGTCAAATCGCAAAAAGATAAAACCAAAACTACTCATCATCCAATTCGTCCAGCCACATCTTTTTGACCTTCAGAAAGGCTTTCCTTATTGTCACTATTCCAATAATGGCTGAGCCGACAGGCAAAAGCAGTGATGGGATCGTCTGCAACAGTTGCGTAGAATTTGCAGCGCCGAGGATAAGTGAAACCGTAAACGTACCGCCACATAAACTCATGGCAAGCCCAACAACTCCGACAATGAGCGCGGCGATAACGATGAACATCTTCTTAAGCTCGCCCATGACTCGACCTCCATAGCCCAATGCGATAAATTGTACACGACCTATTATTCTTTATGCTTTATGTCTCGTGACCAGTCAGAGATATCTTGTTTCGGCTTGATCATTTAAATTTCAATTAGAACTACTTTCATTCCTGCTAACAGGAATACCAATAAAACTAAACCCCGAACAAGACGGGCTCCAAAAAAACATTGCACACACAGAGTTCAATAGACCCCCTCCGCATAAGCCCACGTTCAATCCTATAAGGCCTGCCGCCTATGCAAATTCATAAGCAAGACCTTTCAGAAACACTCCAAGGCAATGACTCATTGTTCCGCACAAATTTCGAACCCGAGCAATAAAGCAGGCATCGCAACAGTAAGGACGGCAATTTTTGGTTATATTCATCACCTATTGCTATCCAATCTGGATTTAATCTTCACGCCAAGTGCTTTTGCGCCCCACAAAAGTGCCAGTCCCACTATCAGCGAGGACAATGCAAGCCACAAGGGAGAGTACTCCATACGAACTATTGTGAAAAAACCACCGCACAGGCTCATTAGCAGTCCGATCACTCCTATAAGCGTTATCAGCAAAAGCAATGTCCAATAGAGCACACGCTTCATGGCAATTCGGATTCCGAAGGATTTTTGAAATTTCCAAACGCAGCTTTCTGCTCCTTGCGCCTTTCGTCCAACACTTTTGACAATCCATCGCGATACAGCAAATTGAATGCCTCGAATGGGATAATCCTGCCGTCCGGCTGCGCAATATGCACGCAGGATTTCTTCATGGCACGAATGTCGAAGTTCCAGGCGTCGATAAATTGCATGATCAATACGCGAAATACATTCTTGTAATTCAGCGCGGGTGCATTGACCAACGGCAGGCAACATAACAGGTCGGACAGACATTTAGCCTGCGAATCGGGACTGTGGTTGGTTGCAAATACGCGGAACAATTGTTCTTTGAGACTGGCGTCGTGCTCGAAGACGATGGTGTTACGATCGCCCGCCAGCAACACTTCCGGTGGAACAAAACGTGTGAGCGGTTGAATCCCGCCATTACCGTCCTTCAATGCATACGCCATTGCGAGCGCATCGGGATTGCATGGCACCGGAATAACATCTTCAGGTTGAAACAACCTCGACTGTTCGAGAATATTCGTCCGCACCTCTGTTAACGTAAGCCGCTGTCTTGCCGCATCGTAATCCTCGGTACGACCCGCGTGCTGTACCGGCTGCAGAGTGACGCCACGCACACAATCCTGCTTTGCAGCAAAATCAATGACCTCACCGATGTGATGATCATTCACCCCGCGCGCAACGGTCATCACCAGTGTAGTGGACAATCCGGCTCGATTGAGATTCTCCAGCGCCCGCAGCCTGACTGAAGTCAGGTCGACACCGCGCAAGGTTTTCAATACTTCCGTGTGCAGCGAATCCCATTGCAGATAGATTTCGAATCCGGGCTGGTAGGCCGCCAGCTTTTCGGCAAACCCGTGCTCGTTGGCAATGCGGATACCGTTGGTATTGATCATTAAATGCTTGATTGGCCGCTGTCGCGCCGCATCCAGTACTTCAAAGAATTGCGGATGCAAGGTTGGCTCGCCGCCGGATATCTGCACCACATCCGGTTCGCCTTCGTTGGCAACGATGGCATCGAACATTCTTTTAATGGTGGCGAGATTTCGATACTGCTCACGATGTGGGCCGCTGCTCGCGTAGCAGATCGGGCACTGCAAGTTGCAGTGATCGGTAATCTCAACGATGGTCAGACAGGAGTGCTGCATGTGATCCGGACACAAGCCACAATCATAGGGGCATCCATATGCCATTTCAGTGTTGAAGCGGTGCGGCATTTCCGGCGGTTTGATGTACACCTCACGCGCCTGCCGCCAGTACGTCGCATCCGAGGCAATCAAGACTTTGCTTCGTCCATGCTCCGGACACCACTTGTACATCCAGACCTGATTGTCCTTGATCACCTGTTTGGCTTCGATACGACGCAAACACACTTCGCACAACGAAACTGCGGTATCGTAAAACAGGTAGGGACGCGCCTTGGCCATTCCAGACTCCTTACTTTGTGCGTGACGCTGATGCTTTGAGTTTGATTGACCACAAATAGTAAATCAATCCCGCAACGCAGGCCCATTGTATTGCCGACAAACCTGCATAGCTTGTCGGCGCAAGCATGTGTGCCGCCGGCGTGGTAAATGGCGGCTTCAAGCAGTCAAGTCCTAGCCGCAACCCAAGATATGACGTCAAAAATAATTTGAAACGATCGCCTGGAGCAATCAATCGCCTTCGAAATACGATTAAGACAACGCCAATGGTCAACAAACCAACAATCTCGTAGATTGCCACCGGATGACGCGGCACGCCGTCGCCGTAGTTCCATCCCCAGGGGAGTGATGTTGCGCCCCCATATGTAAGGTCTTCCAATCCTGCAAACTGGCAGCCCACTCTGCCAATGATCATGCCGATAAGTAGCGAGGGCACAAAACGGTCGCCAGTTGACTGCGGCCAGTCAACCAGTTTTTTCGCTATCTCCACAGCCACAAGTCCGCCCAGCAAACCTCCAACAATGGTCTTTCCGGAAAACCATACTTCGACAGGTTGCACTTGCAACGCATGCCAATAATCCAGGAGGTACAGTAGACGCGCACCCATTGCAGCACCGAACACTGCTGCAGCAACAATGGCAAGTTTCTGAAAGCCATTTTGCGGAAAGGGAACTGAATCGATTGAACGACGTAAAGATGTAAATCGGTACATGACCGCAGCGACGACATATGCCGACGCTTCCAGAGCGAAGTGAAATAAGGCGCCTTGATTCATGTAAATTGTCCCTTAGTCCAGCGTTGCATTTTCATCCCACTGTCACTGATGCTATTGGCTGGACGAAGCGGACCGACTGCTTGATTGACTCCCCGGCTCCACCTTCACCATGAAAGGCTTGTCGGCATTCGTCGCGGATTGCGGTTTGGGCAGCGGCGG
>CAZHLT010000037.1:0-2361 GCA_964533285.1 uncultured Conexibacteraceae bacterium
CGGCGAGCAGCAGCCGGACCAGCTCGCGGCGGCGCTCGCGGCGCACGTCCTCGACCTCGGCCCGGGCCTCGGCGTAGCCCTCGGCCGAGTCGGCGGAGAGCTCGTCGATGTAGGCGAAGATCGCCTCGGCCAGCAGCGTCAGCGGCTCGGTGCCGAGCCCGGCGTCGCGGCCGGCGGCGGCGATCCGGCGCCAGGCGACCCGCGCCCCAGCGCGGTAGGCGGCGAGCAGCGAGTCGAGCGTCCGCCCCTCGCGCTGCTCGCCGCGGCCGAGCTGCACGTAGACCTCGCGGCCGAGGCCGCGGCCGGCGTCGGGGTCGCGGATCAGGGCGACGAACTGGCGCAGCGCTTCGCCGACGCCAGTTTTCAGGTTGCGGCCGAAGTTGCCCTCCAGCGGCCGCGCGTACTCGGGCACCGCGAGCGCGATCGTGGCCAGGATCTCCTCGGTGATCGCCGGCAGCTCGGGCTCGATCACATCGGCGACGGCGGCGGGCAGGCCGCGCCACGGCTCGGCGCCGGTCGGCGGGCCGCCGGGCGCCGCGGATTTCCGCTTTTTTGGCATCTAGCTCATAAGTTTAGCCCGGCGGATCGTGGCAAATCTACGACTTCATCGCATCTGAACACACGTATCGTGCTGACGATGAGCGGATCGAAGCGAGCGGAGGCCTGAGGCGGATGGGTGAGATGACACGAGCGGAGAAGGTCGTCAACCTCGGCGCCGTGGTGGTGCCCTTCCTGGCCACGATCGTCGCCATCGTCCTGCTCTGGAACAGCCTGGTCAGCCCGGCCGACCTGATCATCGCCGCGGTGATGTACCTGCTGACGGCGATCGGGATCACGGTCGGCTTCCACCGCCTGCTCACCCACCGTTCGTTCCAGACCGCGAAGCCGCTGGAATACACCTTCGCGGTGCTGGGGTCGATGGCGGTGCAGGGCCCGGTCAACTCCTGGGTCGCCGACCATCGCAAGCACCACGCACACACCGACGAAGAGGGCGATCCGCACAGCCCCCACGTCGGCGCCGACGGCCGCGGCGTACGCAACGTGTTCGCCGGCCTCTGGCACGCCCACAGCGGCTGGTTGATGTCCACCCAGGGCCGCGCCGACTGGAAGCGGTACGCCGCCGACCTGTACGAAGACCGCGGCATGAGGTTCATCAGCCGTCACTTCCCCTGGCTGGTGCTGGCGACGCTGGCGATCCCGGCGCTCGCCGGGTACCTGATCAGCGGCACCCTCCTCGGCGCCCTCACCGGCCTGCTCTGGGGTGGCCTGGTGCGGATCTTCTTCGTCCACCACGTGACCTGGAGCGTCAACTCGGTCTGCCACTTCCTCGGCAGCCGCCGCTTCGACACCGACGACCGCTCCACCAACGTCTTCTGGCTGGCGATCCCCTCGCTGGGCGAGTCCTGGCACCACAACCACCACGCCTTCCCGCGCTCGGCGGTGCACGGACTGAAACGGTGGGAGCCCGACCCCTCGGCGATGATCATCTCCGCGATGGAGAAGCTCGGGCTCGCCCGCAACGTGGTTCGCATCCCGGCTGAGCGCCAGGCCGAACGCACCGTTTAGCCGTACCGGCTCGCCTGCCGTACCGGCACGAAACTACAGGCACACTCTCCTCCGTATAGGAACGCGGGCGGTTTCACAGTCGGCCGTTTGGGTAAGCCCCCCAAATGGTCGTTGAAATCCACTTGACCAAAAGGAGAGTCACAGTGAGTGTTTGTCTGCGACACTCCCTGTTACAAGATGGGTCAATCTTTTGGATGGAAAGGAAATGATGCCCAGCACCAGTAATGTCCTCGACGAGGCACGGGAGCTGCTGCACAAGCGGCTCGCCGACCTCGACGAAGAGCGCAAGCGTCTCGAGCGCGCCCTCGCCGAGCTCGGCGGGAAAGTCACCCGTCGCGCCCCGGGTCGCCCCCGTGGTAGCGGTTCGAAAGCGAGTGCCGCCGCCCCGAAAAAACGGCGCAAACGCCGTGGCGGCACGCGTGCCGACCAGGCCGTGGCCCTGATCGAGAAAGACCCGGGCATCAGCGCCTCGGACGTCGCCAAGACGATGAAGATCAAGCCCAACTACCTGTACCGCGTGCTCGGCGACCTCGAGAAAGAGGGCCGGGTCAAAAAGGACGGCCGCCAGTACTACCCGGCGGGGTAGCACCACCGCCCGCCCCAGCTCCGAAGAAAGAGCGGGCTGGTCTCCAGCCAGGCTCCGACGACAGAGCCAACCCGGGCAGCACCACGTTACGTAAAGGGGGCCCCGGGGGGGGGATCCCCACACACACCCCCCACGGCGGCTGGGTGGCCCACCCCGGGCCCCCCCCTCGCCCGCCGCAGAACACCCCCACCGGGCGGTCCGCGGCCCGC
>CAZHLT010000038.1:0-11414 GCA_964533285.1 uncultured Conexibacteraceae bacterium
CCCGAAGCCGCCGCGGCGGACGACCGCGACCGCCGCCGCCCCCGCGGCTGCCGAAGCGCTGCCGGCGGGCGCCTACCAGGGGAGCTTCGGCGTCGCCCAGGCGACGCGACTGCTGCAGCGCGCCGGCTTCGGCCCGCGCCCCGGCGAGGCCGAGCGGCTCGCCTCGCTCGGCCTGCTCGCCGCCGTCCACTCGCTGACCCGCCCCAGCGGCGGCGCCAGGCTCGCCGGGCCGGCGCCGACCGACGACGACGGCAACCCGCTGGCGCCGGCCGACGCCTGGGGCCACGACCACCTCTGGTGGCTCGACCGCATGGTCCGCGGCGACCAGCCGCTGGTCGAGCGGATGGCGCTCGTCTTCCACGACTGGTTCGCGACCTCCGGCGCCGGCGTCTCCAAAGCCCAGCAGATGATCGACCAGTCCAACCTCTTCCGCTCGGCCTGCTTCGGCTCCTTCCTCGACCTCTTCCGGGCGGTGACGGTCGACCCGGCGATGCTGCAGTGGCTGAACGGGATCGAAAACGTGAAGTCGGCGCCGAACGAGAACTACGCGCGGGAGATGATGGAGCTGTTCTCGCTCGGCGCCGACCGCGGTGCCTACAGCGAGGACGACGTGCGCGAACAGGCGCGGGCGCTGACCGGGTGGCGCGCCGACTGGTCGAGCGAGGAAGGGATGCACAACTTCCGCTTCGACGCCAAACGCCACGACACGAAAACCAAGACGGTGTTCGGCCAGAGCGGCAACTGGGGCTGGGAGGACGCCTGCCGGCTCTGCGTCGAGCACCCTCTCCACCCCTCCTTCTTCGTCGACACGCTGTGGAGCTACTTCGTCGCCGAACCGCCGCCGGCGGCGACCCGCGAAGCGCTGATCTCCACCTACGCCGGCTCCGGCTGGCAGATCCGGCCGGTGCTGGAGGCGATCCTGTTCAGCCCCCAGCTCTACGAGGGGCCGCCGATGGTGAAGCCGCCGGTCGTGCAGCTGGCGACGATGCTGCGCGCGGTCGGCCGCTACGTCGACACCACCGCCTGGGTCTGGCTCTGCGAAGACGCCGGTCAGCGCCTCTACTACCCGCCCAACGTCGCCGGCTGGGACGACGCGCGCTGGCTCGACACCTCGCGGATGCGGGCGCGCTGGAACCTGGTCGACTACGTCCTCGACGGGATCGCGGTCGACGCCTGGGGCCAGCCCTACAGCACGACCGAGACGCCGGCCGAGGCGCTGACCCGGGCGCTGCAGTCGTGGGGCTCGCCGGCGCTGCGCGACGAACACCGCGCCGAGCTGCTCGACTTCGCCGGCCGCGCCGAGAAACTGATCGTCGCCAACTGGCAGAAGGGCCCCTACCGGGCGCTGCGCCAGAACGCGCTGCTGCAGCTGATCGGCACCAGCCCCGACCTGATCCTGCAATGAGCCACGACTGCTGCAACGACTACCCGCGCTCGCAGCTGCTGCGGGCGGCCGCCGCCGAGGCGGGCCGAGGGCTGCCGGCGATCGAGCCGGGGATGCCCGAGCCGGCCGGCACCGGGCTCTCGCGGCGCAGCTTCCTCTCCCGCGCCGCCGGCCTGGCGATCGCCGTCTACGGCGCCTCGAAGATCCCGCTCTCGGCCTTCGAGACGGGGATCGCGCAGGCGGCGCAGGCGGACAAGATCCTCGTCTCGGTCTTCTTCGACGGCGGCATCGACGCGCTCAGCGTGCTGGCCCCGGTCGGCGACCCGCGCTACGCCCAGCTGCGGCCGACGCTGGCGCTGCCCGAAGGCGCCGGGACCCAGTTCGGCGAGGACGCGCGGCTGCGCTGGCACCCGGCGGCGGCGGGGCTGGCGACGCTGCACGGCGAGGGCAAGGTCAGCGCCTTCCCGGCGATCGGCTACGACCACCCCGACCAGTCGCACTTCACCTCGCGCCACTACTACGAGGTCGGCGAGCTCGACGTCGGCCCCCACACCGGCTGGCTCGGCCGCTACCTGGACGCGGTCGGCGACGAGGAGAACCCGCTGCAGGGGCTCTCGATGGACGGCAACCTCGCGCCGATGATCGCCACCGCCGAGAAGCCGGTGGCGGCGATCGAAAGCGTCGACGGCTACGACCTCTGGTCGCCGGTCTCCGAACCGATCGCTGCCGAGATGTTCAAGAGCTTCGCCCGCTTCGGCGCCCTGCCCTCCGATTCGGCGGCGCTGCGCCAGGTGCGGCGGGCGACGGCGCAGACCGACAAGCTGCGACGTGACCTCGCCGAAGTCGGCGACTTCACCACCCCCGTCGCCTACCCGGACACCTGGTTCGCCCACAAGCTCGCCGGGCTCGCCGCCTATATCGACTTCGGGCTGCCGATCCGGGTGGTGACGATCAGCGCCGCCGGCGGCTACGACACCCACTCCGGCCAGACCGAAGACCTCGAACGCAACCTGCGTCAGACCTGCGAGGGGCTGCTCGCCTTCCAGCGCGACCTGGAAGCGCGCGGGCTCGACGACCGCGTCCTGGTCGAGGTCTGGAGCGAGTTCGGGCGGCGGCCGGAGGAGAACGGCTCGCAGGGGACCGACCACGGCGCCGCCGGCTGCGCCTTCGTGATCGGCTCGCGGGCGAAGGGCGAGATGGTCGGCGAGTTCCCCGGCCTCGCCCAGCTCGACGCCAACGACAACCTGCGGGTCACCAGCGACTTCCGGGCGATGTACTGCTCGCTGCTCGAGCAGTGGCTCGGGTTCGACGCCGAGGCGATCATCCCCGGCGCCGCCGGCTTCGCGCGGCCGACCCTCATCGCATGAGACGGGCCGCCGCCACCGCCGCCTGCCTCGCTCTCCTCGGGGTGGCGGTGGCGCTGGTCCCGGCCACCGGCTGGGCGCCGACCGGGGCGACGCCGGCGGATGCGGCCGAATGCACCTGGCAGCGGCACACGAAGCGCGTCGTCAAGCGGGTGCGCCGGCACGGCAAGGCGCGGCGGGTGGTGCGGCAGCGCCACTGGTGGACGCGCAGCTGCCAGCCGCCGGTCCCGGTGCCGGTCGCGGCTGCGCCGAGCCCGGCGCCGGCACCATCCGAGCCCGAACCAATCGCCAACCGGCTCGGGGTGCGCGCGAACGAGTACTACTTCACGCTCTCGCGGGCCAGCGTCGCCGCCGGCGAGCTGACGGTCGAACTCGACAACCGCGGCGAAGACGCCCACGACCTGCGCCTGCAGCGCCAGGGCAGCGGCGAAGAGCCAGTGCTCGAACTGGCCGAAACGCAGTCGCTGCAGCACACCAGCGCCAGCTTCGACCTGCCGGCCGGCACCTACAAGCTCTGGTGCAGCCTCCCCGGCCACCGCGAAGCCGGCATGGAAACCACGCTGCAGGTCGGCGGCTGAGTGTTCGCTGAGCGATTCGGGGGGCTATAACCCCCCGAATCGCTCAGCGAATCAGTCGAGGGGCTTGGGGCGGCCGATTGAGCCGACCTCGGCGATGTCGCGCTTGAACGGCAGGCCGGCGGTCCAGTCGAGGACGGCGCGGACCTTGCGGGCGGTGCCCGGGATCTGGGACATGTGGTAGCTGCGGGCCAACCACCAGGCGGGGAAGCCGCGGAAAGTCCGCTCGCCGATCCGCCCCACCGCCTTGTAGCGGCCGAGGTTGGCGAAGGAGGCCTGCGAGCGGTACTCGAAGGGTCGGGGCGAGCCGATGCCGAGCTCGGCGGCGATGTTGCGGGCGACGACCGGGCCCTGGCGGACGGCGTGCTGGGCGGTCGGCGGGCAGAGGCCGCCGCGCGGGTCGGGGGCGGCGGCGCAATCACCGATCGCCCAGACCGAGTCGAGGCCCTTGACCCGCAGGTACTCGTCCACCGGGACGCGGCCGCGCTCGTCGAGCGGCAGCTCGAGCTCGCGCAGGACCGGCTGCGGGGCGACACCGGCGGTCCAGACCACGGTCCGGGTCGGCAGCGTCTCGCCGCTGGAGAGTCGGGCGCTGTTGGCGGTCACCTCCTCCAGCGTCGTGCCGAGGCGGATGTCGATGCCGCGGCCGCGCAGCTCGCGCAGCGCGTAGTCAGCGAGCTCGGCGTCGATCTCGGGCAGGACGCGGTCGGCGGCCTCGACCAGGACCCAGCGCATCCCGTGCAGGCGGGCGCGCGGGTAGCTGTCCATGACGTCGGCGGCGAAGTCCTGCAGCTCGGCCAGCGCCTCGAGCCCGGCGTAGCCGCCGCCGACGAAGACGAAGGTCAGCAGTTCCTCGCGGCGGGCGAGGTCTTCGGTCGCGTTGGCTTCCTCCAGCGACTCGACCAGGTGGTTGCGCAGGTAGATCGCGTCGGCGAGGCTCTTGAAGCCGACGGCGTGGTCGGCCAGGCCCGGGATCGGCAGCGTCCGCGAGACCGAGCCCAGCGCCAGCAGCAGCTGGTCGTAGGGCAGCGTCTCGGTCTCGCCGTACTTGGCGCGCAGCTCGACCGTCTTCGCCGCGGGGTCGTGGCCGACGATCGAGCCCAGCCGCAAGTAGGTCCGCTTGAGGATGTCGCGCAGCGGCGTCACCACGTGGCGCGGCTCCAGCGTCCCGGCCGCCGCCTCCGGCAGGAACGGCGTGTAGAGCGCGAAGTTGGTCTCGTTGACCAGCACCAGCCGCGCCGACTGCTTCGGCATCGTCCGCTCCAGCTGCCGCGCAGCCGCCGCCCCTCCGAACCCACCTCCGGCGATGACGACGTTCCAGGCCATGTGCTCACCGTAGCACTTTGTAACAACGTGTTACAAAGTGCTGATTGAGGCAAGAAGACCCGGCGCCGACCGCGCGTCTCACCGCAAACGAACCATGACTCGGAAGCTTCGAGGCAAGCTGACGGCGGTTGGACTCCGATCGCCGTCCACCCCGGTCGTCTGCCACGTGTCGCGGCAGCAGGGGAGGCCCTCGGCGGGGCTTCCCCGGCTGTTGCCCCGCCGAGGGCCTCCCCTGCTGCCTCCTTCGAGACCTAAAGCCCGAGCTGGTCGCGAATGAGCTGGTTCACCCGACCGCCGTCGGCGCGGCCCTTGGTCTCGCGCATCACGGCGCCGACGATGGCGCCGATCGCCTTGCCGTTGCCGGAGCGGATCTGCTCAGCGGCGGCGGGGTCGGCCTCGATCGCGGCGGCGACGATGCCGGCCAGATCGCCGTCGTCGCCGGCCATCTGGGCGAGGCCCTCGCGCTCGACGATCGCCTCGGCGTCGCCGCCCTCGGCGACCAGCGCCGCCAGCACCGTCTTGCCCGAGCCGTGGGAGATCGTCTTGCGGGCGACCATCGTCACCAGCTCGGCCAGCGCCGCCGGGGTCACCTTGGAGGCGGCGGCGCCGCCCTCGGCGTCGGCGGCGCGCAGCGCCGCGGCGAGCTCGCCGGTCACCCAGTTGGCGACGACCCGCGCCTCGACCTCCGACGCGTCGTTCGCCGCCTGCTCGAAGTAGGCGGCCGTCTCCGGGTCGGCGGCGAGCACCTGGGCAACGTCGCGCGGGAGGCCGAGCCCCTCGTAACGCTCGATCCGCGCCGCCGGCAGCTCCGGCAGCGCCTCGCGCGCCGCGCGCAGCATCGCCTCGCTGGGGACGATCGGGACCAGGTCGGGCTCGGGGAAGTAGCGGTAGTCGTGCGCTTCCTCCTTCGAGCGCAGCGGCGTCAGGTCGCCGCTGACCGGATCGAAGTGGAGCGTCTCCTGCTCGATCCTCCCCCCCGCCTCGATCACCTCGCGCTGGCGGGTCAGCTCGGCTTCGATCCCGCGCTGCAGGAAGCGGAAGCTGTTCATGTTCTTCAGCTCGGTCTTGGTGCCGAGCTCCTCGCTGCCGGCCGGGCGCACGGAGACGTTGGCGTCGACCCGCAGGCTCCCCTCCTCCATGTTGACGTCGGAGACGCCGAGCTGGCGCACCGTCTCGCGCAGCAGCCGCGCCCACTCGGCGGCTTCGGCGGCGCCGCGCAGGTCGGGCTCGGTGACGATCTCGACCAGCGGCGTGCCGCCGCGGTTGAAGTCGACCAGCGAGGCGGCCGAGCCGTGGATCCGCCCCGATTCGCCGACGTGGATCGTCTTCGCCGCGTCCTCCTCGAGGTGGGCGCGGTGGATCCGCACCTGACCGAGCCGGCCCTCGCCGCAGATCGGGATGTCGTACTGGCTGATCTGGTAGGCCTTCGGGCTGTCGGGATAGAAGTACTGCTTGCGGTGGAAGATCGAGCGCGGCGCGATCTCGCAGCCGAGCGCGGCGCCGATCTGCAGCGCGTACTTGATCGCCTCTTCGTTGGGCACCGGCAGCACGCCGGGGTGGGCGAGGCAGATCGGGCAGGTGTGGGTGTTGGGCTCGTCGCCGAAGGAGAGCTCGCAGCCGCAGAACATCTTCGTCCGCGTCGCCAGCTGGACGTGGATCTCGAGCCCGATCACCGCCTCCAGCTCAGCCACCGGCCCCGCCTCCGTCGGCGTTCAGGTACGGGACCGGCGCGGCGGCGGCGAAGCCGATCGCCCGCTCCAGCGCGTAGGCGGCCTCCAGCAGCTTCTGCTCGGCGAAGGCGGGCGCCGCGATCTGGAACCCGACCGGCAGCTGCGGGCCGCCGCCCGCGGGCGCGGCGAGGCCGGCGGGCAGCGAGATCGCCGGGATCCCGGCCAGGCTCATCGGCACCGTGAAGAAGTCGTTGAGGTACATCGCCAGCGGGTCGGCGGTCTTCTCGCCGAGGCCGAAGGCGACCGAGGGCGAGGTCGGGGTGACGACGAAGTCGACCGCGCCGAAGGCGGTCGCGAAGTCCTCGGCGATCCGCGTCCGCACCTTCTGCGCCTGGCCGTAGTAGGCCTCGTAGTAGCCGGAGGAGAGCGCGTAGGTGCCGAGCATGATCCGCCGCTTGACCTCAGCGCCGAAGCCCTCGGCGCGGGTCGTCTCGTACATCTCCAGCAGGTCGCCGGCACTCTGCGAGCGCATCCCGTAGCGGACGCCGTCGTAGCGGGCGAGATTGGAGGAAGCCTCGGCCGGAGCGATCACGTAGTAGGCGGAGATGCCGTGCTCGGCGTTGGGCAGCCCGACCTCGGCGATCTCGCCGCCCAGCTCCTCGATCCGCCCCAGGGTCGCTTCGAAGACCTCGCGGACGCCGGCCTCGATCGCGTCGGCGGCGAGCTCGCGGGGGACGCCGAAGCGCAGCCCGGAGAGGTCCTCGCGCGAGGGGGCGACGATGCCGCCCTCGATCCCGACCGAGGTCGAGTCGCAGGCGTCGCGGCCCTGCAGCGCCGCCAGCAGCAGCGCCGCGTCGGTGACGTCCCGGGTCAGCGGCCCGCACTGGTCGAGCGAGGAGGCGAAGGCGATCATCCCGTAGCGGGAGATCGCACCGTAGGTCGGCTTCAGGCCGACGATCCCGCAGAGCGAGGCCGGCTGGCGGATCGAGCCGCCGGTGTCGGTGCCGAGCGCGCAGGGGGCGAGGCCGCCGGCGACCGCCGCCGCCGAGCCGCCGGAGGAGCCGCCGGGGACGCGGCCGCGGTCCCAGGGGTTGAGCGCCGGCCCGTAAGCCGAGTTCTCGTTCGAGCTGCCCATCGCGAACTCGTCCATGTTGGTCTTGCCGAGGACGCGGGCACCGGCCGCGTCGAGCCTGCGCACGGCGGTCGCGGTGTAGGGCGGGACATAGCCCTCGAGGATCCGCGAGCCGGCCGTGGTCGGCGTCCCCTCGGTGCAGAAGATGTCCTTGACCGCGACCGGGATGCCGCCGAGCGGGCCGTCGATTGCGTGCTCGGTCAGCGGCTCGGGGTGCTCGACCTGGACCAGGTAGGCGTTCAGCTCGTCGCCGGCGGCGGCCTCGTGCCAGGCGGCGTAGTACTCGGCGGCGGAGAGCTCGGTGGCGGCGATCCGCGTCGCCGCTTCGGCGACGGTGAGGTCGAGGAGCTCGCTCATCAGTCGGCCTGCGGCGAGGGGACGCGGAAGGCGCCGTCCTGCGGTTCGGGCGCGGCGGCGAGGGCGACGTCCTGCGGCAAGCTGGGCCGCGGCTCATCGGCGCGCCAGACGTTCTCCAGCGCGACCACGTGCGAGGTCGGCTCGACTCCCTCGAGGTCGAGGCTGCCGATCCGGTCGACGTGCTCGAGGATCCCGGAGAGCTCGCCGGCCATCGTCTCGACCTCCGCCTCGGAGAGGCGGAGCCGGGCGAGGCGGGCGACGTGGAGGACCTGGTCGCGGTCGAGCATCGGCCGCATTCTAGGTAGCGCTCACGGAATGGCGAGCGACGTCGACCTCGTGAGTGACGAGCGGGCCGTGACGCGATACTGGCTGCCCAGCCAGTTATGCTGCCCGGGCGATGCAGGGAGCCGCCGCCGAGAGATTCGTCGTCATCAGCCTGCGGCTGCTGGCAGCGACCTTCGCCGTCGTCGGCCTGCTCTTCATCGCCGTCCCCAACCCGACGCTCGACGTCCTCTCCGACTTCGGCGAATGGTTCGGCAACCAGACCCGGGCGCCGCACGGCTCCGAGCAGCTCTGGCTCTCGCTCGGCTTCGCCTACATGGTGGTGATCACCGGCATCTGCCTGCTGGCGCAGACCGACGTCGTCCGCTACCGGCCGCTGCTGCTGGTCCTCGCCGCCGGCAAGACCGCCTCCTCGCTGGCGACCCTCGGCTTCTTCGTCTTCGACGAACAGGTCTTCGCCTACTTGCTCAACTTCATCCTCGACGGCTCGCTGGTCCTGATCGCGCTCGGCCTCTACCTGCTGGCGGGACGGGTCGGGCGGCCGATCGATCCGGGTTGACAGCGCCCGCCAGGGCTGTCGGCCGCTGAGCAACGCACGCTGAGCGCGATCTGCGCGGCGATGGCGCCGGGCGTCGACGGTCTGCCGGCGGCCGAACGCGACGTTGCGGTGGCGCCGCCGGTCGCCGAGCTGATGCGCTCGTTCTCGCCGCAGGTGCTGGCGCAGCTGCGGCTCGGGCTGCGGGCCTTCGAGTGGCTGCCGTTCCCGCGCCGCTTCAGCCGCCTCGACCCCGCCGGCCGCGAGCGCTTCCTGCAGCGCCTGGAGCGCTCGCGCTGGGGGGTGAAACACGAGCTGCTACTGCTGGCGAAGGTCCTCTCGACGCTTGGCTACGCGGCGACGCCGCCGGTGCGGGAGGCGATCGGGTTCGAGATCTCCTGCGGGCTCGCCGACGGCGGCGGGCCCGCGCCCGCCGGCAGCCTCGGCGACCCCGCGCCGCCGGCCGGCGGCGTGGACTGCGACGTGGTGATCATCGGCTCCGGGGCGGGCGGCGCCGCCGCGGCGGCGACCCTGGCCGAGGCCGGGCTCGACGTGCTCGTGCTCGAGGCCGGCGGCCACTACACCCGCGACGACTACCCCGAGGGCCTCGACGCGATCGCCGAGCTCTACCGCGAGGGCGGCCTGACGATCGCCGCCGGCCGGCCGCCGATCCCGGTGCCGGTGGCGCGGGTCGTCGGCGGCACCACCGTGATCAACTCCGGCACCTGCTTCCGCGCCCCCGACGAGGTGCTGGAGGACTGGCGGACGCGGTACGGCGTCAGCTGGGCGCGCGAGCTCGACGCCGAGTTCGCCGAGGCCGAGGAGTTCCTGCGGGTGACGCCGCTGGACCCCGAGCGGATGGGCCGCAACGGCCAGCTGGCGATGGAGGGGGCGGCGGCGATCGGCGCCAGCGGCGGCCCGATCTCCCGCAACGCCGGCAACTGCGTGCAGTGCAGCTCCTGCCCCTTCGGCTGCGCGATCGACGCCAAGCGCGGCATGCACGTCAGCTACCTGCCGCGCGCGGTCGCCACCGGCGCCCGGATCCGCGCCAACGTCGAGGTCGACCGCGTCCTGGTCGAGCACAACCGCGCGGTTGGGGTCGAAGCCACAGTTGTTCCCGCTATGCGGGAAGAAGTACGTCCTCGCCGGGTCGGGCGAGACGAAAGGTGTTCTCGGTGCGCGCGGACGTTCGTGGTCCGGGCGCGGAAGGCGGTGATCGTGGCGGGCGGGGCGCTGGGGACGCCGGAGCTGCTGCTGCGCTCGGGCCTCGGCGGCGGCCAGGTCGGCCGCAACCTCCACATCCACCCCGCCTGCTGGGTCGGCGCTCGCTACGAGGAGGAGGTGCGCGGTTGGGAGGGCGTGATGCAGAGCTACTACGTCGACCAGTGGGAGAGCGAGCGGATCCTGCTCGAGGCGACCTTCACCCCGCTCGCCTTCGGCGGCGCCTGGCTGCTCGGCGCCGGCCGCAGCCACCAGGAAGCGATGCTCGGGTTCGGCCACATCGGCTCGATCGGCGTCCACCTCTCCGATGAGTCCGCCGGCCGGGTCGGTCTGGGGACGCCGGGCAGCCTGCGGGCCTCCTACAAGCTGACCGCCGACGACGCCCGCCGCCTCGCCTTCGGCATCGCCCGCGCCGCCGAAGTCCACTTCGCCGCCGGCGCCGTCGAGGTCTACCCCAACATCTCCCGCGTCGGCGTGCTCAAGCCCGGCGACCTGGCCCAGTTCGAGGCGACGACCTTCAAGCCCGCGGAGCTGCGGCTGGAGGCCTTCCACCCGATGGGCACCGCCCGCATCGCCGACCCGGGCGAGGGCGTCTGCGGCGCCGACGGCGCGGTCAATGGCACCGCCGGCCTCTACGTCGCCGACGCCTCACTGTTCCCGACCTCGGTCGGGGTCAACCCGATGATGACCGTGATCGCCTTCGCGAAGCGGGTGGCGCGGGGGATCGCGGCCGCGTAAGCGGCGCTCAGCGACCGCCGGGTTGCGGAAGCTTGTCCGGCCTGGGGCGCGGTCGATCTTCCACAGCGCGCGGTCGCGCGAGGTCGTCGGCGATCTGGGCGAACGAGGTGCCCCGCTCGCCCATCGCCCGGTAACCGCCGCAGGCGACGCCGAAGGCCGCGGCGAGACCGAGCCAGGCGCCGAGGTCGAGGGTGGCGTTGACGGCGACGCCGCCGAGCTCGCCGAAGCCCGGCGGGAAGACGATGCGAAGCAGGATCCAGAGCGTCGCCAGGCCGCCAAGCACGGCGACGGCGGCGCTGGCCGGGACCGGCGGCCGCCACTGCGAGCCGCGGGCGCTGAGCGCCGCCGCGCCGACCGCCGCCCCGACGACCAGCAGCAGGAACCAGGGCAGCAGGTCAAGCGACTGCCAGGCGCTGCCGCCCGCCCCGGCGCCGCCCCCGAGCTCGATCCGGCGCGCCTGACCGGCGACTTCCGCCCCGTACCAGTCGACGAAGGTGACCGCGAAGAGGACGAGCGCCGAGAGCGCGGCGATCCCCTCCCCGCGACCGACCCTCTTCAGGCTCACGCTCTTCCCACCTCGCCCCGGTCTCCCCCGCGCCGACGGCCGCACGGGACGAGCCTACACCGCCGCGCGCCGGCGCCGCGCCGCCTCGAGCGTGTTGACCAGCAGCATCGCCCGGGTCATCGGGCCGACGCCGCCGGGGACCGGGGTGATCGCGCCGGCCACCTCCCTCGCCGCCTCGAAGTCGACGTCGCCGACGAGACCGTCCTCGCCGCGGTTGGTGCCGACGTCGATCACGATCGCGCCGGGGCGGACCATCTCGGCGCCG
>CAZHLT010000039.1:0-32523 GCA_964533285.1 uncultured Conexibacteraceae bacterium
ACTTCCAGGGGCGGGGCTCCGCGGCGGGCGGCCCGGCGCACCTACCTGCCCTGTGGTGTGCTTGGGCGCCCGCCGCGCCAGCCGGAGCAGTCCATGTGGTTGCGCTTTTCCGTCCTATAGGGGGTAAAAGCTCAACCACGCCCCTTTGCCGTCCTCAGGCTGGATGGGTCATGGAATCAATCATCTCGCTCGCCCTGATCCGCACCAGCGTCTTGCCGATCGTCTCCCCCGCCAGCATGCGGGCGAGCGCCTCGGGGGCCGCCTCGAGCCCGACGCTCACGGTCTCCGCATAGACCAGGTCCCCCGCCGCCAGCCAAGCCCCGACCCGGGACTGCATCTCCTCCAGCCGATCGACGTACCCGCTGCCGCGGAAGCCACGCAGGGTGAGCTCGTTGGCGGTGGCCAGGAAGAGGTTGGCGGGACCCGGTGGAGGCTCGGCGCTCTCGTACTGGGAGACCGCGCCGCACATCGCGACGCGGCCGCGGCGGCGCAGCGCCCCCAGGGCGGCTTCCAGGTGATCGCCGCCGACGTTGTCGAAGTAGACGTCGATTCCCTCGGGCGCGGTGGCGGCGAGCCCCTCGGCGACCGACGTCCGCCGGTAGTCGAACGCGGCGTCGAGCTTCAGCTCCTCGAGCAGGTAGGCGACCTTCGCCGCCGAGCCGGCGCTGCCGATGACCCGGTTGCCGTTGAGTCGGGCGAACTGCGCCGCGAGGCTGCCGACCGCCCCCGCCGCGGCCGAGACCCAGACGACATCGCCGTCGCGCAGCCCAGCCACCTCGAACAGCCCCATATAGGCGGTCAGCCCCATGCCGCCCAGGGGTCCGATGTAGGCCTGCGGTGGAGCCGACTCGGTGTCGAGGACCCTCAACGTAGCCAAGCCCCCGAGTGCCTCCGCACCCGCGGCCACGACCGAGTAGTCGCGCCACCCGGCAGCGTGCCAGACGGTGTCCCCCGGCGCGAAACCATCCGCTTCGGAGACGATCACCTCCCCGACCGTGACGATTCCGTCCAACGGCGCGTGCAGCGGGAACGGCGGGAAGTAGCCGGGCGGCGCGGTCGCAGCAAGGCGCAGGCGCAGGCCAGGGTCAACCGAGGTCCAGGTGTTGCGCACCAAGACCTCGCCGGGCCCCGGCTGGGGCACCTCGACCTCGACCAGGCGGAAGTCTCCCGGCTTAACCTCGCCTCGCGGGTAGCGGTCGAGCTGGACCTGCCTGCCGCGGCGCATCAGCCTTCCCCCTTCACTGACTCAATCGCGCGTCCGACATTGACCACACCTGGCTGGGGTAAAGGGCGGATACGCGATCGGCGCTCCGCGAGGGGCTCTACCCGGCGGCTTCGGCGGCGGCGGCCATCGCGGTCGTGTTGAGCCCGGGCAGCACGCGGTGACCGCCGTCGACGAGCAGTTCCAGGCCGTTGACGTCGGCGGACTCATCGGAGGCGAGGAAGAGAACCGCGTTGCTGGTCGCCTGCGGGTCGATCAGGCCGCGACCCTTCAGCGCCCCCCAGACCTTCGCCCCCTCGGCGAGAGCCTCCAGCGACCCCAGGCCCTCGCCGCCGGCCATGAAGTCCAGGGCGCCCTGCCATTTGATGATCGGGGTGTCGATCACTCCGGGGAGGATCGCGTTGCAGCGGATGCCGTACTTGGGCCCCAGCTCCAGGCAGACCGACTTCATCAGGCCGAGCACGCCGTGCTTGGCCGCCGTGTAGTTGGCGAGACGGTCGCCGCCCTCGACGCCCGCGACCGAGGAGATCAGCACGATCGAGCCCTGTTCGCGCTCGATCATGTGGGGAGTGACGGCCTTCACCGTGCGCCAGACGCCGTTGAGGCAGATGTCGATCACCTCGCCCCATTCCTCCTCGCTGAACTTCCAGAAGTCGTTCAGCGACCAGACGCCCGCGTTGGCGACGCAGACGTCGATCTTGCCGAGCTCGGCGATCCCCCGCTCGACCAGGCCATCGAGGTCGTTCTGGCTGCGCACATCGCCCTCGACCGCAACGATCCGCCGGCCGAGGGCCTCGACCTGCTCGACGGTTTCGCGCAGGTTCTCCGGGGCGGCGAGGTCGTAGGGAATCTCGCTGATCGCCGGCGGGCAGTCGAGGGCGAGGATGTCGGCCCCCTCGCCAGCCAGCGTGACCGCCTGCGATCTGCCCTGCCCGCGGCCGGCACCGGTGATCAGGGCCACCTTCCCATCCATTCGTCCCATCTCTAGCTCCTCTTCTCGTCGTTGCGCTCTTCGCGGCGGCTGCCGCGTCAGGCCAGGCTCTCCGCCGGCGCCGGGTCCCAGGTGATCGGCAACCAGGTCGGACCGTGGACGCCGAAGGGCGGTGACCACTCGATTCCCTGCGGATCGGAGTCGTCGATGCGGAAGTTCCTCAGCCGTCCCGGGAGGTACTTGAGCGCCTCCTGCAGCTCCAGGCGGGCCAGGTAGTTGCCGATGCAAACGTGAGCGCCGAACCCAAAGGTCAGGTGATTCGGTTTGGGGACGCGCTTCTCACCGTCGGCGTAGCGCCGGATGTCGAACGTGAACGGGTCGTCGTAGACGTCGAGGTCGTAGTTGGCCGCGGCGGGGGAAGGCATGATGAAGGTCCCGGCCGGGAACTCGACGTCGCGGTAGACGAGGTCTTCGCGGACGACCCGCCCGGTGCCGAGCAGGATCGGCCGGAAGCGGAGCACCTCTTCCACGGCAGCGGGCGCCAGCTCCGGGTCGGCGGCCAGTTCGTCCCATTGGTCCTGGTGCTCCGAGAAGACCAGGAGCGCCAGCAGCAGGGTCGTCATGGTCGTGTCGCTGCCACCGACGAGCAGGGTCTCGAAGAGCTGCACGAGCTCGACCGAGCTGAGTCGGTCCCCTTCCTCCCCGGCGGCGAGGATGGCGCTGCCGATGTCGTCGCCGCGGCGCCCCCGCAGCAGCTCCAGCTGCTCCAGCGTGTAGGCGCGCATTTCGGTCAGGGCTTCCTCGATCTGCCCGAGTTCGCCCTTGCTGAGCGAGACGTTGACGACGCGCGTCGCCGAGTCCGCCCAAGCCATGACCTTGCGCCAGTCCTCGTCTGGCCAACGCAGCAGGCGGCAGATCATCCGGACCGAGAACGCCTTGCACATTTCGGCGGCCTCGCCCTTGCCCACGGCCAGCGACGGCGCCACGATCTCCTGGATCAGCTCGGCGGCGTCGGGGCGGAGCTTCTCCAGGTTCTGCGGCGTGAAGCCCGGCTGGGCCAGCCGCCGGATGCGCGCGTGGTCCTCGCCGTCGAGGCCGAGGATCGTGCCCTTGGCCCACTCATAGGCGACACCCTCGGTTATCCCCTGGGCGCCGAGGCCGAGGCCCTCGGGGGTGCGCAGGCGAGGATCGCGGCTGATCTCCTTGCAGTCGTCCCAGCGCAGGAAGATGTAGCCGGTCGGCGTTCGCGCGACCCAGTTCTCCTGCGCCAACCGGCGCGCCGCGGCGTGGGGATTCGCGGCGATCTCCGGGTCCCCGAAGTCGAGCAGCGGCATCTCGACCTCGTCCGCGCACACAGCTGTTCCCATCTTCTCCTCCTTGCGTAGAGCCGGCATGCACGAGCATCGGGCACGACCGTTAACCAGGGCGAAATCCAGAGGGAGGCGCACCGCCCCTGCTCGACGTGGCCCCGGATGGGACCACGCCGAGCAGGAGGGAGAACCACGCAGGCTCGCCAACCTGCGCGCGAAGCCAAGCGGTCACGCGACCTCGGTGCGACCGGATCGCTGCCCCGCCGCGAGCAGATCCCTGGCGGCAAGCAGGCCGAAGACCAGGCCCCGAGCGTTGGCGATACCGCTCTGGTACCCGCCCACCTCGAGCCTCGCCGCGGAGTTGCCCGCGGCATAGAGGCCCCTGATCGGGGTGTCGGTCGCATCGAGAACCCTCCCCACGGTGTCGATCTTGAGCCCCGCGGAAGGAATCCCCATCCCCACGTGGGTGAGCTCTATCCCGTAGAACGGCGGCTCGTCGACGGGGCCGAGCAGGGGATTGGGGGTGATCCGACCGTCGCCCCAGGTCTTCAGCGCCCAGGACACGGTTCCCCGGCCGAAATCCTCGTCGACACCGCTCGCGCAGAATTTGTTGAACCGGGCGATGGTCCGCTCGAGGCCGTCGGCGTCGACGCCGATCTTGGCGGCGAGCTCTGCGGGAGTGTCGCCGACCTCGGCCGTTCCCGGGGGGAGCGGCTGACCTGGCGGCGTCGCCCCCACCGAGTATTTCCGGCGGAACGTCTCGTCGAAGATCATCCAGGCCGGTCGGTTCGGATAGTCATCGTTGATCCCGTCGAACGTGGCCATCGCCGCGTTGGTCGCCGGGTAGAACGACTCGTCCGCGAACCGCTCGCCCCGTCGGTTGATGACGATGCTGTGCGGCCCGTTGTAGAGGCCCCGGTAGACCGGGTGCCCGTCGACCTGCTCGCCTGGGGTGTGGAATCCGACGATGATCGGGTTCGAGACCGGCGGGACCGAGGCAACCATCCCGCCGATCCTCGACGCCATCACGATGTGATCGCCCTCCACGGTGGTCTGCGCCATGCTCCGAATCCCGGGCAGGTGCTCGTAGGACCGGACCATCTCCGGATTCCAGTCGTAGCCCCCCGTCGCGAGCAACACCGCCTCCGCTCCGATCGTACGCGCCCCTGCCGGGGTGTCGACCTCGACGCCGACGACAGAGCCCCGGGAGTCGGTCAGCAGCCGGCGGACGCTCGAGTCGACCCTCAGGTCAACCCCGCGCGCCGCCGCCAACTGGACGAGCCGGGCGCCCAGGCCGGTCCCGGACAGGACCTCGTGCCTGGAAACGTGATCCTCGATGATCTCCCCCAGGAGCTTCTCGTCTCCCCCCGCCCTCACCATGTCCGCGGTCGAGAAGTGCGCGAACCCATGCGGCGAGACGACGACGCGATCCTGAAGCTCGCCGAGCTCCCTGAGATCGAAGGCCTCGACCTCGAGGTACCTTCCCTCCGGCTTGGAGCCCGGCGCCTGCGGGTAGTAGTAGTCGGCGCAGTCGCGAATCACCTCGATCGCGAGCCCGGACACGTCGTGCAGATGACGGATCGCCTCGATCGCGTCCCCCAGGAAGGCGCGCTGGCGCTCCTCGTCGACCATCTCGCCGGAGAGGAACTCGAGGTACCGCTTCGCCTCTTCGCGGCTGTCGCCGAGGTCCAAGTCGTCGGCGAGGTGGTTCGCGCCGACCCAGATCTGCCCCTGTGACCGCGCCGTCACCCCGCCCAACAGGCCGCTCTTCTCCAGCACCACGACCTCTGCGCCACCTTCGGCCGCCACTATCGCCCCCGAGAGCCCCCCGGCTCCGGAACCCACGCAAATCAGGTCGGCTCGCTCATCGACGTGCATCCACCAGCTGCCTTTCTGAGTTCAAATTTGACATGACTTCAACAAATTTGACTCTATGCATAAGCCCCCAGACATGTCAACCGCGAGCCAATCCAGCGATTAACGCTCCATTTCGCATATGGCTTTGGAATCGCAAATAATACGCGTTAACCCAGCCGGGAGAGATCCCGGAAGAGTTTCTTGACGGCCGCCGACCACCGGGATAGCATGGCCAAACCTGAATTAAGTTTGGTTCAGAATCAGCTACCTGAAGGCAGTTACACGGAGGAGATGAATTGACCCTGAAACGATGGATCTCGCTGTCGTGCCTGAGCGCCGTCCTCGTCTTGGCCGTCGCCGCCTGTGGCGGCGGCTCGGAGTCGGGAAGCTCCGCGACGACGTCGGGTGAAGGCGACTCGACCAGCGCGAGCGAAGCCGGCGACCTCGTCGTCGCGCCACCGCCGACCTCACCGCCGACCGAAACGCCGATCACGGAACCGCTGTCCAAGGCGCCGCCCAAGGGCAAGAAGGTGATCTTCCTTCAATGCGAACTGCCGTCCTGCGCGACCTTCGTCGATGGCATGCGCGAAGCGACCGGTGACCTCGGCTGGGAATTCGAAGCGATGGTCTTCGACAACGCTGACCCGGGCAGCGGCATGGCCCAGGCGGTCGCCCAGAAGCCCGACTTCATCGCGATCACGGGCATCCCGATCGCCGCGATGAAGTCGCAGATGAAGGCCGCGCAAGACGCCGGCATTCCGGTCGTCTCCTGTGCAACCACCGAACAGCCGAGCCCCGACGTCCCCTACGGGTTTGCCTCGCAATGCGGCGGCAGCCTCGTCCTCGACGCCGAATACATCGGCGCCTGGATCGCCAACGACTCGGGCGGCGAAGCAAGCGTCCTCGGTATCACGATCCCCCAGTTCCCGGTCCTCAACACCGAGAGCGACTACTTCGAATCCCAGTTCGGCGAAGAATGCCAGGGCTGCTCCTACGAACAGCTGGATCTGACCACGGAAGACGCCGCGTCGGGCGGCATACCCGCGAAGGTGATCGCCCAGATCCAGTCCCATCCGGACATCGACTACGTGTACAGCACGTTCAACGACCTCGTCAACGGCCTGCCCCAGGCGCTGGCGCAGGCGGGCCTCTCTGACGTCAAAGTCACCGGCGCCGCAGCCAACGAAGTGACTATCCGCGAAATCGGCAAGACGCAGGCCGCCTGGACCACCCAGCCCAACGAATACATGTCCTGGGTCATGGTGGACACGATGGCCAGGCTCGCGGCGGGGGACGAGCTCCCCGCGGACTACCAGGAACAGATCTACAAGACGCCGACCTGGGTCATCGACAGCACGGAATCCGTCGAGCTGCTGAAGCCCTATGGCTACGAATGGCCCGGACCGGGCAACGGCGCCTACAAGGACGTGTTCAGGGAACTCTGGCAGATCGGCTGACGCGGCCGGCGAGTCCCGCCGGGTCGCGGCGGGACTCGCTTCTTCCCCTGACAAAGGGTCGGCTCCCGACGCTCGCGGATCCCGGGACGCCGGCTCCACGGCGGCCTAGACTACGCCCCATGGAGGAGTTCCTCGGGCTCGGGGAATCGTCGCCGAGCATCATCGGGCGCAAGATCCGCCCACCCTCGATCTCCGACGGGATCATCCAGAGGTCGCGCCTCTCCGACCACCTCCGCGGGCTGCTCGACCAGCACCGGGTCGTGGTCGTCGCCGCGACCGCGGGAGCCGGGAAGACGACGGCGCTGGTAGACGCCCTCGAAGCCAGGGACGGAGGGGTCGCCTGGCTGACGGTAGACGAGCCCGACCAGGCACCGGGGCGGCTGCTCGCCTACCTCGAGGCCTCGGTTCAGTCCCGGGTGCCGGCCGCCCGCCGCAAGGCGACCGCCGCCCTCGCGGAAGGCTTCTCGCATCGCGAGGCCGCCGGCGCGCTCGCCGACTCGCTCGGCGAGCGGGAGCTGATCGTCGTCCTGGAGGATCTCGACCGGCTGCCCGACGACGCCGGAGCCTGGCAGGTGATCGGATCCTTCCTGCGCTTCGCGCCGCCCGCCGTCCGAGTCGTGCTGGCCAGTCGCCGGCCGATCCCCCAGTCGTGCGACCTCCCCGACCCTGCGGCGGTCGGCTGGATCGGCGACGAGGACCTCGCCTTCACGAACGCCGAGGCCACCGAGGCCCTGGCGCGACGGGGAGCGGCGACCATCAATGTCGAGGAGATCGTGAGCAGCACCGCCGGGTGGGTGGCCGGCGTTCTCTTCGAGGCATGGCGCTCGACGAGCCACGTCGCCGGTCAGGGGGGCGAGGCGGACCCGCTGTTCGGCTATCTCGGCTCCCAGATCCTCTCGCTGTTGGACGCCGACACGCGATCGTTCTTGATTCGCAGCTCGCCGCTCGGGGAGGTGGACGTCCGCCGCGCCACGGCGATCGGCCTGCCCGCGGCAGCTGAGCACCTCGCCGCGCTCAGGAAGCTGCACATCCCCGTCTCCTGGGATGCGACCCGGAGCTCGCTGCGGTGTCACCCGAGGTTTCGCGAGTACCTTCGCTCGCTGCTGGCGCTGGAGGACGATGCCGAGCTGAGGCGGTTGCAGCTGGCCTACGGCAGGCTGCTGGCCTCCGAACGCCACTACGAGGAGGCGACCGACGCGCTGCTGGAAGCCGGCGTGCCCGCGGAGGCCGCGAAGTGCGCGGGGAAGGCGATCATCGGGGTTGTCGAACGCCTGGACCTGGACCACGCGCGGCGGTGGCTGATCGAGTTCGCCGAGCTGCCCGGGCGCCGGCCGGTGAGCTTCGCGGTGGCCGAGCTGATGGTCTGTTGGGCCGAGGAGGACTACCGCGGCGCCGAGCGGGTCGCCGACGAGCTGCAGGCGCTCGGCGCCCGCGAAGCGCTCGCCCGCCGCTCCGGTCGAGCGGGAGCGCTGATGGCGTGGTGCTACTTCATGCGCGGGCGCGGCGCCGACGCGAAAGCCCTCCTCGCCGAAACTCGCGGCAGCGAGGCCGAAGCCGTCTCCTACCTGATCGGCGGACGACTGGAACGGCAGCCTCGCCCCGACCTCAGCGGCGGTCCGTTCGACCTGTTCGTCCTGCTTGCCGACTATTTCGGCGGCCGCCTCAACGGGCTCACCCCCACTCCCGCGTCGAGCTGGACCTCGGAGGTGGTGACCGCCTGGCAGGTCGGCGTGCTGCGGGCCGGCGGTCGGACCGCGGAGGCGATGGTCGCCTACGAGCAGGCGGTGGCCGAGACCGACTGCCAGCTCGGGCTGCTGACCTCGTTCGCGCCCGACATCTTCATCGACGCCGGCGACGTGCGCCGCGCCCGCGAAGTGCTGATCGACTCCCGCGCCCACCTGGACCAGATCGGGGCTCGGGCCTGGTCGGTGTGCATGGCGCTCGTCGAGGCCAGGCTGGAGCTGAGGATGGAGCGGAGCCCCGCGGCGGCACGACGGGCGCTCGACGCGATCAAGGGCGACCCCTGCGCGGAAAGCTGGCTGTTCCGGGCGGCGATGGACACCTGGTACGGATTCGCCGATCTACTCGACGGGGACGACGAGGCGGCGCTCGCCCGGCTTCGCCTGACGATCGAGCGGATCTGCGCCTGCGACGGCTCCCTCGAGCTCTGCGCGGCGGCTGTCTACCTGGCCGAGGCGGAGGCGCGAGCAGGGGACCTGGACGCGGCGACTCGCGCCGCTGACCTGGCACTCGCCGCCGCCAGCAGGCTGGGCTCCAACCACCTCCTCCTGCAGGCGCTGGCCGACTTCCCGGCGGTCCTGTCCCGCCGCATCGAGACCGAGGCCCAGGCCGGCTCGCCCTGGCGCGAGCTGGCTCGAGCGATGGCCAGCCAGGGCGTTGCGATCCAGGGGCACGCGCGCCCCAGGGTCCTCGTGCGGGAGTTCGGCGAGGCGCGAATCCTCGTCGACGACAAGCCCCTGCCATCCGCCCTCAGCAAGTCGGTCGCGCTGCTGTCCCACCTCGTCCACGACGAGCACCACAGCGCAGAAAGGAGCGACCTGCTGGGAATCCTCTTCGACGGCCGCACCGACAGGTCGGCGCTCTCCTATCTGCGCCAGATCCTGCACAGGCTGCGAACCCAGCTTCCCGACGGCACGCTGATCGTCACCGACGGCTCGATCCGCCTCGGCGACGGGGTCGCGGTGACCAGCGAGAGCCAACGCCTCGAAGAGGAGCTGTCGCAGGCTGCCCGACTGCGGGGCGCGGACAGATGTCGGGCCACCGAGGACGCCCTGTCGCGAATCGGCGACGGCACCTTTCTGCGCGCGATCAGCTCGACTTGGGCCACCCGCAGACGCCGCGAGGTCTCCGGCCTGCGAGCGGCGGCTCGGCTCGACATCGCGACGCTCCGCTTCGCGGCGGGCGACCTCTGGAAAGCGCAAGCGCACTGCGAGCGGGCGATCCGCGAACAACCCGGGCGCGAGGCGGCCTGGCGCCTGCTGATCAGGATCTCCCGCGCCCTTGGTGATGACGACGGGGTCGCCGAGAGCTACCGCAGGTGCGAAGAGGCCCTCGCCGAGCTCGGCAGAAGGCCGGGAGCGATGACCAGCTCGCTGGTCTCGGCCTGAGCCTCCTCACGCACCACACGTAACCAAACTGAAGTCAGTAAACTCACGAGGATGGGAAGAGGGTCGAGCGGCGAGGCCGGCGCCATCGAGGAAGTGCGCCAGGTGGTGGCGGACATCTGCGTCGGCATCGACAGGCTCGACTTCGAGCTGCTCGCGAGCCGAGTCCACGACGACGCGGACATCGATCTCGGCCCCTTCTTCAAGGGGACCGGCAGGGAGTTCATCGAGTGGGAGCAGGGCCCGGAGGGGCCGAGCTCACTGGATCGCACCATGCACGACGTCGGCACCCAGACCATCGCTGTCGACGGCGACGTCGCTCACGTCTCCAGCTACTGCGTCGCCTACCACTCCGGACCGGAGGACCACGCCTGGTGCCAGGGTTTCGTCGTCTTCTGGTTCCGCTGGCGCGACCGGATCGAGCGCCGCGACGGGCGCTGGGGGCTGGCCGCACGACGGATCGCCTTCGAGTGGGGTCGCAACGAAACCAGCGGCGAGCACTTCCCCCTGCCGCCGGAGATCTTCGGCAGCCGCGATCGCGAAGACGTGCACTACCTGCGCTGAGCAGCTTCCAGCCCAGCGTCAGGGTGAGGCCACGACCCGGCCGACCGCCTCGCCGCGCTCGAGCCTGCGATACCCCTCGATCGCGTCGGCAAGCGCGATCGATTCGACCTCCGAACCGATGGCTCCGGCCCGCGCCATCGCCACCACCTCGTGCAGCTCGGGGATCGTGCCCCAGGTCGGCAGGACGACGCTGCACTCGAAGGGGATCCGACCCGAGACGAACGGCAGCGCACCGCCGCCCCTGCCGACGTAGGAGAGGTCGGCCCCCACCTCCAGCACGCCCGCGGCGAGCTCCAGCGTCGCGTCGGTCGCGACGCAATCGAGGACCAGGTTGGCCCCCCGGCCGCCCAGCTCCTCGCGCAGCGCGGCGGCCGTCAGCCCCTCCGCGGGCACTGCCGCGACCGCCCCCGCCGCCAGCGCCAGCTCGCGCGCCTCCGCGCGGATGTCAACGGCGACGACCGGCATCGTGCTCAGAGCCCGCAGCAGCTGGATCGCCACGTGACCGATCCCGCCGACTCCGATCACGACGGCGAGGCCGTCCGGGCGCAGCTGATGCCGCGAGCGCGAGATCGCGTGGTAGGGCGTCAGCGCAGCATCGGTCAGCGGCGCCGCCTGCCGCGGGTCCAGATCGCCGATCGGCACCAGGTAACGCGCGGCGGGAACCAGCATGTACTCGGCGAGCCCGCCGTCGAAACCGACCCCGCCGCCGTGACCGCCGAGCTCCGCGGCCGGCCGCAGGCAGCAGTTCTCGCGGCCCTGGAGACAGCCACGGCAGCTGCCGCAGCCCCACCGGCAATGGACGACGACGCGATCGCCGACCGCCACCCCGGCCACGCCCGCGCCAAGCGCGGCGACGGTGCCAGCGTTCTCGTGACCGAGGGTGAAGGGCAGCTCGTAGGGCAGGACCCCGGGCGCCCAATCGTGCATCAGGTGCAGGTCGGAGTGACAGAGGCCGGCGGCCTCGATCTTCACCAGCACCTCGCCCGGGCCGGGGTTCGGCACCCCGACCTCGACCAGCTCCGGATCACTCTGCCAGCGCAGCAGACGCAACGCCGGCATGCCCGTGCTCGCCTTGGTTTTCGCCGCTGCTCCCATCCCGCTCTGGCTGACAATAATAACGTGAATTTAGTTCAGTTATGAGGGATCTGGAAGATGCCCACGGACGTCCTTGACCCCGAGGGCCTGCCCCGTGCGCGGCGCTCGCGATATTGACCGCGCCCAGGCGTCGTCAATCTCGCGAGCGATCTCGGCCGCCCGCCGGCCGGCGCGGGGTCAGGCGCCGGTGGTGGCGCCGCTTTCTTTCGCGTACTGCTCGGCCGTTTCGGCGAGAGCATCCATCGTCTGGGTCTTCCAGATCGTGCCCTCTTCGTCCTTCTCGCCGAGCACCCACTTGTGGGAGCGGCGCAGCGTGTCGAGCTGACCGCGGAACTCGGGAATGACGTACTGAGCGAACAGCTCGATCGCCTTCAGCCGCGCGTCGAAATCGGCGAAGTCGGTCAGGTTCATGATGAACGAGCCGAAGCCACCGGTTTGCCTGGCGAGCCGGCGGATCAGGTCGATCGCGTCGTCGGGGGTGCCGACCACGATGAAGCCGGACTCGATCGCCTCGTCCAGCAGCTCTTCCCAGTTCTTGCCGGGGTCGGAGGTCGGCAGCGGCGAGATCTCGCCCAAGTAGCGCCAGATCTGCTCGAATCCGAAGGCGCAGTCGGCGCGCGCCTGCTCCCTGGTCTCCGCCAAGTGCATGATCGCGGTCAGGCGCCAGTTCTCCCGACTCACCTCGACGCCGGCTTTCTCGGCCTCGCGCTCGCAGATCGCCCAGTGCTCGAGCAGCGCCTCGAAGGCGGGCGGGCTGGTCGCGGCGAGGTTGATCATCCCGATGCCGAGCCGTCCGGCCGCACGTGGGCCCGAGGGCGACGTGACCGCGGCGACGACCATGTCCATCGTCGGCACCTGGTAAGGACGAACCTGCAGCTGGGCGTCGCGGAGGTCGAACCAATCCGTCTTCGCGGTGACGACCTCGCCGTTCATCAGCCGCACGATCACCTCGGCGGCCTCGAGCATCATGTCGCGCTGGCGCGGGACCTCGATCCCCAGCATGTGGGCGTCGGAGGAGAGCTGGCCGGGCCCGAAACCCATGATCGCGCGACCGTGCGAGAGGTGGTCGAGCTGGGTCAGGCGCGAGGCCAGCGTGAAGGGGTTGTGGTAGGGCAGGGAGTTGACGGCGGTCCCCAGCTTGATCGTCTGGGTGCGCATCGCCGCGGCGGCGAGGAACAGCTCGGGGGAGCCGATCGGCTCGTGGCCGCCGGAGTGGTGCTCGCCCACCCACGCCTCCTGGAAGCCGAGCCGGTCGGCGCGTTCGATCAGTTCCAGATCGCGCTCGAACAGGACCGTAGGGCTAATCCCCATCTTGTGGAACGGAGCCATGAAGCAGCCGAATCTCGTCGGCCCATCAGCAAGGGTTCTGGTCACGTCTCTCTCCTCCTCGAACTTCTGTCTTCACCTGACTTCAATTCAGCATATGACCGATCCGGCGCCCAGGTCAAATGCGCTGTCATCGGGCTGGGAAGCCTCGAAATCGAAAGCGCTGCCTTCGCGTCGCAATACATTATCGAGTTCAATTCGCACCGGCCATCCTTCAGCATAAAAGGAAAAGCCTTGGGCGTGCTTCTTGCCAAGACGACTTCAGTTTCTAGAAGCCTAGATGACTGCTCGCCTGCTGCCAAGCGCTGCCTGCGACCGCATATTCACGCTGGATTTCTGAAGATAAATTGAAGTATGCTCAGTTTGGGGCAACTGCAAAGGAGAACCAAATGTCCGCCAACACCGAGCTGCTGCAGAGCTTCGAGGACGAATTCGTCGCCGGCAACATCGACTACGTGCTCTCGATCCTCGATGACGACATCGTCGTCCACGAGTGCGACCACGTCCCCTACCCGGGGGACCATCGCGGAAAGGACGGCTTCCTGAAGCTGGCCGAGGCATTCAACGAATGCTGGGACATCCAGTCCGACCTCAGCCTCGACATCATGCCCGCCGGAGACGATCGGGTCCTCGTCATGGTCCGCTTCGACGCGATCGCGAAGCACACCGGGAAGCCGATCGAGCTGCGGATCGCCGAGCTGTACACGATCAAGCAAGGCAAGCTCGCCGACATCGTCGTCCACTACTGGGACACGGCTGCGATGGCCGAGGCCACCGGCGGCGTCGTGGTCCTGCGCGGCGAGACGGCCTGAGGCACGCCGATGCCGGGACCACCGCGAGTCGGCATCGTCCTTCGTCAGGAGGACGTGGAAGAGCACGGCCGCCGGCTCGGCGAGCTCGTCCACCGGATCGTCGACGCCGGCATCGACCACATCACCGTCGGCGATCACGTCAGCTTCGGAGGCGGCATGGGCGCCGACGGCCTGATCCAGGCCACGGCCCTGCTCAGCTCGCACCCGACCGTTCCGGTCGAAACCGGCGTCTACCTGATCACCCTCCGCCACCCCGCCACGGTGGCCAGGCAGTTGGCAACGCTCTGCTCGATCGCTCCAGACCGCCTCACCTTCGGGGTCGGCATCGGCGGCGACGACCCGCGCGAGCTGGAGCTGTGCGGAGTGGACCCAAAGACAAGGGGCGCCCGCGCCGACGAGGCGCTCGAGCTGGTGCGAGCCTTCATGGGCGGAGAACGGGTGAGCTACGAGGGCAGGTTCTTTCGAGTCGAGGATGCAGCGATCCGGCCCGCCCCCACCCCGACACCCCCGATCCTGGTCGGCGGCCGCGCCGATGCCGCCCTGCGGCGCGCCGGTCGGCTCGGCGACGGTTGGATCGGCGTGTGGGTCTCGCCACGGCGCTTCAGCGAGGCCACCGAGATCTTCGCCGAGGCTGCGGCGGAGGCGGGGCGCGAGCGGCTCGAGGCCCGGCACGTCCTGCAGCTGTGGGCCGGCTTCGGCGCCGACCAGACGAGCGCCCGAGCCGCGGTCGCGCCGGTCATGGAAAAGTCGTACGGGATCCCGATCGAGCGCTTCGAACGCTATGTCCCCTGCGGCCGGCCGGAGGAGGTCGCCGCCTTCCTCGCCCCATACGCGGAGATCGGAGTCAGGCACTTCAACCTGGTTCCGGAGGGCGGCGGCCTCGAGCGGGCGATCGAGGCGGTCGGGGCGGTCAAAGAGCAGCTTGCAACCGAATACGGAGGACGCATTGGGCATGATCGCGAGTAGTACCTTGACCGAGTCGAAGCGCTACTACGAGGAAGGCTTCTGGCGGCCGGAGACGGTCTGGGAGGACATCCAGAGAGTCCTCTCCGAGCGGGCCGGCAAGGTCGCCTTCGAGACCGGGGACCGACAGCTCACCTTCGGCGAGATCGACCGCGCCAGTGCGAACCTCGCGGAGAGGCTGGCGGGACTGGGGGTCGAGAAGGGCGACGTCGTCGCGGTGCTCGGCCGCAACTCGCTGGAGGGGGCCGTCGCACTCACCGCGGTGATACGGCTGGGCGCCGTCCTCGCTCCGGTGCCGCCGATGTTCAGCGCCGCCCAGATGCAGGCCCTGATCGGCCAGTGTGACGCCAAGGCGCTCATCGCCCACGGCTCCGAGCAGGAGATCGTCAAGTGCGCCTCGATCCCCGAGGAGAGCCACCGGTTCCTCGCCTTTGATCCCGGCCTGCTCGACGAGCTGCTCGGCGTCGGGCCCGGCTTCGAAGCCGACCCCCTCGGCCCCGACGAGCCGAACCTGCTGCTGCACTCCTCCGGCACGACCTCGACCCCGAAAGGGATCGTCCACACCGGCAACACGGTGCGTTACACGGTCGATCAGATCCTCGAGCGCTGGGAGCTCTCGGCCGACGACAGGTTCTTGATCGCCTGCGAGTTCGGCTTCGTCGGCAGCGTCATCTTCGGCTACTTCCCGACGCTGCTGTCCGGTGCCAGTTCTGTCCTGCTCGGGCGCTGGGACCCGGTCAAGGCGTGCGAGACGATGGCGGCCAAGGGCATCACCTACGTGCTGCTGATGCCGACCCACGCCTCGGATCTGCTCAACGACACCGATGGCGCCGGGTACGACCTCTCGAAGATGCGGGCCTTCGCCGTGCCGGGGCTGACACCGGAGCGTCGCGCGAGGATGCAGCAGGTCTTCGGCCACCCACCGCTTGCCGACTACGGGCTCTCCGAGGTCCCCGGCAACTGCGCGCACGGCCTGCACGAGGAGCAGGCGAAAGTGCTGAAGACCGAGGGGCGGCCCTACCGCGGCACCGAGGTGAGGATCGTCGACTCCGACGGCGAGCCGCTCGGACCCGGCGAGCAGGGACAGATCGAGGTCAACGGCCCCAGCCGCTTCGTCCGCTTCCTCGGCAACCAGCAGCTGACCGACGAATTGATCGCGCCCTGGGGCGGCTACCGGACCGGCGACCTCGGCTACCTGGACGAGGACGGGCACCTCGTCTACCTGGGCCGCAGCAAGGACACCATCGAACGCGCCGGCGTTCAGATCGTCCCCTCCGACGTCGAGCCGGACATCCTCGAGCATCCCGCGATCCGGGAGGTGGCGCTGGTACCGCTGCCCCACGAGCGGCTCGGCGAGAGCGTCTGCGCAGCAATCATCCTGGCCGAAGGGCACGCAGAGCCGAGTCTCGAGGAGTTACAGGCGTTCCTCACGGCGAAGGACGTGGCCAAGTACACCTGGCCGGAAAGCATCGAGGTCTTCGATGAGTTCCCCCGCACCTCGTCGCTGAAGCCGGTGAAGGGCAAGATCGTCGAGGAGATCATCTCGCGCGAGCAGGACCGGCAGGCAGGATGACGCCGGCAGCCGAACGACCGATGCCCGCGAGCGGCGACGCGCGCGGGCATCGCGACGACGGCGCCAAGCGCGCGGCGATCCTCTACGCCGCGACCGAGCGGTTCGGCCGCTACGGATACGAGAACACCAAGTGGGCTGACATCGCCCACGACGTCGGCCTCGGGCCGACCGCCCTTTACCACTATTTCGAGTCCAAGCAGCACTGTCTCTTCGTGATCATGGCCGAGGCGGTGGCGACCTTCCGCGCCGATTTCGAGACCCGGCGCCTCGCGGAGTCGGATACGCGGACGGCGATCTGCAGGATCCTCGAAGGGACCTTCGAGCTCGATGAGCATGGGGTGATGACCAACCGACTGATCGTCGCCGAGCAGGGGTTGATGTCGACGCCGCGACACTCGCCCCGCGAGGAGCAGGCACGACGCTTCGCCCACGCCAAGACGCGAGACGTCGAAATGGCATGGTCGACCTTCCTCTCGCGAGCGATGGAGTCCGGCGCGGTGCCGGAGGCCGACCCTCGCCTGCTGACCCGTTCGCTGCTGGGCCTCTACAACAGCATCTGGCACTGGTACCGGCCGGGCGGGACGGTCACCCTGGATCAGCTGCGTGCCTTCTACGTCGCCCGCTCGCTCGCGCTGCTCGGCATCGACCACCCGGAGGAGAACTGATCCGATGACACCACCCACAGATGCGACCGGCTTTTTCGCCCGCTACTTCAAGGCACTGGACGGCGAGGAGCCCCTCTCGGCGCTGGAGATGGTCGCCGAGGACACTGAGCTTGCGATCCTCTTCGCCCCCTCGGCGGACGCTCGCAAAGCCGCCCATTTCGTCGGCGGCCCGGCGGAGCTGAAGAAGTTCACCGAGGCCGGCGACATGAGCGGCTGGGGCCACCACATCCTCGCCTCGGCCCGCGTCGGCGACGTCGAACTGGTCCTCGGCGAGACCCGCACCGACGAGGGCGAGTTCATCGGCACCTTCGTCAGCGTCGTCGAACTCGATGACGAGGGGCGGATGAAGCGATACCTGGCCGGGCGCTCGCCCGCGATTCGCTTCGAGGCTTGAGCTGACTTCAATCCGCCAAAAGCCAGGAAATACGCCTTGCTTGACTGATCTCCGCGAGATCCGGTAGCTTAACTGAAGTCAACTTTGGTCCGGACGAGGAGTCCGGTGCTACGGAGGAGAAAGATGTCACGGGACGACACCGCGAGTGGCGCGGCCAGCGTGGCCGCAAGCACTGCCGGCAGCCAAATGCCAGAGCCGACCAACGGCGATTCCGAACGCCGCAACTGGCTCGCCTACTTCTCGGTCCGGCGAATCAGCGCGGTCTACCTCTGGATCCTGTTCATGGTCCTGTTCGGAATCCTCACCGGCGATACCTTCCTCACCAGCACCACCTACAACCTGGTCTTCAGCGCGGGCGTGGTCACCTGCGTCCTCGCGCTCGCCTTCCTGGTGCCGCTGGCCTGCAGCCAGTACGACCTCTCGATCGGCGCGGTGATGTCGCTCTCGCTGGCGCTGATGGTCTACATCCAGATCCACACCTCGATCCCGCCGGTCCTGATCGCGGTGATCGCGGTTGTCGTCTGCATGCTGGTCGGCGCGGTCTCCGGCTTCATCATCGTCCGGCTCCACGTCAATTCCTTCATCGCCACTCTCGGCGTCAGCCAGATCCTCCTCGCCGCGGTGCTGCTGATCTCCGACAACAAGCAGGTCGTCGGCGACTTCCCGGAATCCTGGTCCAACGCCGGGATCAACGACTTCCTCGGCATCCCGCTGGTCATGTACTACCTGGTCGGCATCGCGCTGGTGCTCTGGTACGTGCTCGAGTTCACCGCAGTCGGCCGCTACCTCTTCGCCACCGGCGGCAACGAGGAGGCCGCCCGGCTGGCCGGGGTCAAGACCGACAAGATCATCTGGGGCTCGCTGATCGCGTCGGGCGCGATCGCCGGCATCGCCGGCGTCATCTACTCGATGCGCTCCGGCGTCTTCTCCTCCTCGGTCGGCCCGGGCTACCTCTTCCCCGCCGTCGCCGCCGTCTTCCTCGGCGCCTCGCAGCTCTCGCAGCGCCCCAACGTCTGGGGAACGCTGATCGCCTATTTCGCCCTCGCCTTCGGCATCCAGGGTCTGGTCCTCTCGGCCAGCTCGGCCGCGGTGTGGAGCCAGCCGCTCTTCCAGGGCGTCTCACTGATCATCGCCGTGGCACTGGCCGCGCGCCCCGCCGCGCGCAAGCTGAAGCAGGCCCGCGCGGAGAAGACGGAACAGACGTCGGCGCCTCCTCCGGCCGTGCCGATCGCCAGCACCAAGGAGAGCTGAGATGGACCTCGCCAGCCAAGACGGCCCCGCCGGTCGGGAGCCGGTCTTGGACATCCGCAAGATCTCGAAGACGTTCCCGGGAACGCGGGCGCTCGACGAAGCGAGCTTCGATCTCTATCCCGGCGAGGTCCATGCCCTGGTCGGGCAGAACGGGTCCGGCAAGTCGACCCTGATCAAGATCCTGGCCGGCTTCCACCAGCCCGACCACGCCGGCCACATCTACCTCTCCGGCAAAGAGATCCATATCCATGACACCGCCGCGTCCCACGCGCTCGGGTTCCGCTTCGTGCACCAGGACCTGGGCCTGGTCGGGACGCTCGACACGGTCGAGAACCTGGCGCTCGGCGAGGGATACCAGGCCGGCTTCGGAGGACGGATCCGCTGGCGCGCCGCGCGAAACGACGCGCGCCAGCGGATTCGGGCGCTGGGCTACGAATTCGACGTGCGCCGGCCGGTCGAACAGCTGGCCGCCTCCGAGCGGACCGGCATCGCGATCGCGCGCGCCTTGCACGATTGGGAATCGGCCAAGGTGCTGGTGGTCGACGAGCCGACCGCCTCGCTGCCGAGCCATGAGGTCTCGGTCCTGTTCGAAGCGATCGACCGGGTGCGCGCCAAAGGGCTCGGCGTGATCTACATCTCCCACCGGCTCGATGAGGTCTTCGAGATCGCCGACCGGGTCACGCCACTGCGCGATGGCAGGGTCGTCGGCACCTACAAGACCTCCGAGCTCAACGAAGAGCGACTCGTTTCGCTGATGATCGGCGGCGCCCAGATGCGCAGCAAGGTGCCGCGCGACCCAACCGTCGAGCCGCGGCCGATACTCGAGGTCGAGCACCTCTGCGGGGAGGTCGTCGAGGACATCTCGTTCACCGCCTACAGCGGCGAAGTGCTCGGGATCGCCGGCCTGACCGGTTCCGGCCGCGAGGAAGTCCTGCGCCTCCTCTTCGGAGCGCTGCCGCGAAGCGGTGAGGTGAGCGTCAACGGGGCGCCGGTGCGACCCGGACGACCGACCGAGGCGATCGCCACCGGCATCGCCCTGGTCCCGGCCGACCGCACCGGCAAGGGCTCGATCATCGACCTGACCGTGCGCGAGAACTGCACGCTGACCGACCTCAAGCGCCACTCGCGCGCCGCCGGCCGACTCAGCAAGGCCGAGGAACAGGAGGAGACCCGCCGCTGGATCCGCGAGCTCGACGTGCGGCCGCCGCGACCCGAGGCGATCTTCGACTCGCTCTCGGGCGGCAATCAGCAGAAGGTGGTGCTGGCCAAGTGGCTGCGACTGGAGCCGGAGGTGATCCTGCTCGACGAGCCGACCCAGGGGGTCGACGTCGGGGCCAAGGCGACGATCCACGCCCTCGCCCGCCAGGCCGCCGCCAACGGGGCGACGGTGGTCATCGCCTCCTCGGAGGACACGGAGATCTGCGACACCTGCGACCGGGCACTGATCATGCGCAACGGGCAGATCACCGCCGAGATCGTCGCCGAGTCGATGACCGCGGAATCAGTCCACAACCTGCAGCTGAGCGGTGCGGAGATGAGCGCGAATGGCTGACGCCGAGCCGGTCAGGCCGATCGCCGAAGGCCTGTTCGAGGAGACCGCCGCGGGACCGCGCCTGATCGGATCGCGCTGCCGTGCCTGCGGCGTGGTCACCTTCCCACAGCAGGCGTCCTGCGCGCGCTGCACCTCGACCGATGTCGAGCGCCACCTGCTGGCGCCGCGCGGAGAGCTGTGGAGCTGGACGACCCAGTGCTTCCGGCCGAAGACGCCCCCCTATTCGGGGCCGGAGGAGTTCGAGACCTACGGCGTCGGCTACGTGGAGCTGCCGGGCGAGTGCAGGGTCGAGTCGATCCTGACCGAGTCCGATCCCGAGTCGCTGCGAATCGGGATGCCGATGGAGCTGACCCTGATCCCGGCGCGGGCCGCGGACGGCTCGGAGGCCCAGACCTTCGCCTTCGCCCCGGTCGACTGAGAGGAGTGCGAGATGAGTGAAGACGTAGCGATCATCGGCGCCGGCCTGCACCCTTTCGGCCGCCATGAGGGGGTCACCGGCCTGGAGATGGCGGCGGCCGCCGCCCGCGCGGCGCTGGCCGACGCGGGCGTGAGCTGGGAGCAGATCGAATTCGCCGCCGGCGGCTCAGACGCCGCCGGCAACGCGGACACCTCGGTCTCGGTCCTCGGTCTGACCGGGCTGCCGTTCATCAACGTCCGCAACGGCTGCGCGACCGGCGGCTCGGCGCTGACCACGGCGCACGCGATGATCGTCGCCGGGTCAGCCGAGCTGGCGCTGGTGGTGGGCTTCGACAAGCACCCGCCCGGCGCCTTCAATCCGCTGCCGGAGGAGTGGGGAATCGGATCTTGGTACGGCGAGACCGGCCTGATGCTGACCACGCAGTTCTTCGCGATGAAGATCCAGCGTTACATGGAGCTCCACGGGATCTCCAGGAGCACGCTCGCCAAGGTGGCGGCGAAGGCGTTCGCCAACGGCGCGCTGAACGAGAACGCCTGGCGCCGCAGACCGCTGAGCGAGGATGAGATCGCCGGCTCGCGGATGGTCAATGACCCCCTGACGCAGTTCATGTTCTGCTCCCCCGGCGAGGGCGCGGCGGCACTGGTGCTGGCCAAGGGCAGGCGGGCCCGGGAGCTCGCCACGGACCCGGTGTACCTGCGCGCGGTCACGTTCCGCACCCGCCGCTTCGGCTCCTTCGAGGTCTTCAGCCCCTCGATCCCGGTCGCGGACGCCGATCCCCCCACCACCGAGGCGGCGCGGGCGGCATTCGAGCAGGCCGGGGTCGGGCCCGAGGAGATCCAGGTGGCGCAGCTGCAGGACACCGAGTCCGGAGCCGAGATCATGCACATGGCTGAGACCGGCCTCTGCGAGCACGGCGAGCAGGAGATCCTGATCGCCGCAGGCGCCACCGAGATCGGCGGCAGGCTCCCGGTCAACACCGACGGCGGCTGCCTCGCCAACGGCGAGCCGATCGGCGCCTCCGGCCTGCGCCAGGTCGTCGAGGTCGTTCAACAGCTGCGCGGCCGCAGCGGACAGCGTCAGGTCCCCGGCGACCCCAAGGTCGGCTTCACCCACGTCTACGGGGCCCCCGGAGTCAGCGCCTGCACCGTCCTCTCCCGTTAGGGGCTGACACAACCTCAGCCCATCCAGCAGGCTTTCGCGGCCTCAGACAGTGCTTTAATCCGTTATGATTTGAATTCACTTTAGTCCACAAGTGGGAGAGAGCATGAGCACCGACACGCAGGCCGCGGCGACTACTGACGGCACCGCCGCAAACGAATTCATCCAGTACGAGGTCAAAGACAAGATCGCCTGGATCTGGCTCAACCGGCCGGAGGTGAAGAACTGCGTCAACTGGGACCTGCTGACGCAGATGGGCGCAGCCGTCGACCGCGCCGAGAACGACCCCGAGGCGCTTGCCGTCTGCTTCCGCGGGCGCGGCAACACCTTCTGCGCCGGCGCTGACCTCAACATGCTGAACAGCGACTTCCTGGCGACCACGAACAAATCGATCGAGATCGCCCAGGTCTCGGCCAAGACCTACGACCACATCTACAACCTCAAGAAGCCAACCGTCGCGGTCGTCGAGGGCTACGCGGTCGCGGGCGGCTTCGAGCTCTTCATCTCCTGCGACTTCGCGGTCGTCGCCGAGGATGCGAAGATCGGCGACTTTCACATCCGTCGGGCTCTGTTCGGCGGCGCCGGACCGATCTACCGCCTGCCCCGCTACGTGGGCATGCGCAAGGCCAAGGAGCTGATGTTGACCGGGAACCTGCTCTCCGGCACCGAATGCTACGAGTGGGGCCTCGCCAACGCGGTCGCCCCGGCCGCCGAGCTGGAACAGGCGGCGATCGACTTCTGCGCCCCGCTGACCGACAAGTCGCCGTTCTGCATGCACATGACCAAGGCCGCCGCCAACCGCGGTCTCGACGCCGACACCGACTCACTGATCACCCTGGAGACGATGACCTGCAACGTCTGCCATCAGAGTGCCGATGCGAAAGAGGGTGTGCAGGCATTCCTCGAGAAGCGCGACCCGGTCTGGGTCGGCGCCTAGGGAAACACGGGCCGCGTGGGTGCCCCTCCCCCACGCGGCCGCCCGACCCCGGGCCGACGATGCCCTCCGCATCTCTTGAAAACCAAATGCGGCTCGACGGCCGCAACGCCCTCGTCGTCGGCGGCAGCGGGGGGATCGGCCGCGCGATCGCGCACACCCTCGGCTCGCTCGGATCCTCCGTCGCCCTGGCCGCCCGCAAGGTCGAACGCTGCCAAGCGATCGCCGCCGAGCTCGAGGCCGACTACGGGACCGACGCCGCCTCCTTCACGGTGGACGCGACGAGCAAGGAGGGCATCGAGGAGCTCTTCGCCGCCTTCCGCGAGCGGATCGGCGCCTTGGACGTGCTGGTCTTCAACGCCGGCGCCTACGCCGCCGGCGAGGTCTGGGAGATTCCCGCCGAGCGCTGGCGCAAGGTGTTCGCGCTCAACGTCGACGGGCCGTTCTTCGCCGTCCAGAGCGGCTTCGACGATCTGCGCGAGCGACGCGGCAACGTCATCATCGTCTCCTCGGTCGGCGGGATGCTCTCCTTCCCGCGCTCGGTCTCCAAGGTCGTCCCCTATACGACCTCGAAGGCCGCGGCCATCCATCTCACCCGTGATCTCGCCGCTCAGCTGGGCGACTTCGGCATCCGCGTCAACTCGCTGGCGCCGGGCCAGATAGAGAGCGGGCTCACCGCCACCCTCTCCGAGGAGCAAAAGGCGGCGATGCTCGACGCCATTCCGCTCGGCCGGCTCGGCGAGCCCGACGACCTCGCCGGGGCGATCGCCTACCTCGCCTCCGACCTTTCCGCCTACGTCACCGGCCAGACCCTCGTCGTCGATGGCGGCCTCACCCTGGTCTGAGCGGGACCAAGCAGGACCTCACAAACCACCGGACAAAGGCCTGACAAATGGATTTCGGCTACGACGACACGACCAAAGCGATGCTCGAACGCGTCGAAGCGTTCATGGGCGAGCACATCTACCCGAACGAGGAGGTCTTCCGCCGGCAGGTGGAGGAGGCGGAGAACACCTGGGACACCCCGCAGGTCATCGAAGACCTCAAGGTCAAGGCCCGTGAGCAGGGTCTCTGGAACCTCTTCCTCCCCGCCACCCACGCTGACGGAGCGGGTCTCACCAACCTCCAGTACGCACCGCTCTGCGCCGTGATGGGCCGCAACCCGTGGATGGCGCCCGAGGTGTTCAACTGCTCGGCGCCCGACACCGGCAACATGGAGCTGCTCTCCCTGTTCGCCACCGTGGACCAGCGCGAGCGCTGGCTGCGGCCGCTGCTCGACGGAGAGATCCGCTCCGCGTTCTCGATGACCGAGCCCGCGGTCGCCTCCTCGGACGCGCTCAACATCAGAACGACGATCGCCCGCGACGGCGACGAGTACGTGATCAACGGGGTCAAGTGGTGGTCGTCCGGGGCGATGAGCCCGCGCTGCAAGCTGCTGATCCTGATGGGCGTGACCGATCCCGATGCCGAGCGACACCGGCGCCAGTCGATGATCCTGATCCCCACCGACACCCCGGGGGTGCAGATCAAGCGCTCGATGAAGGTCTTCAACTACGACGACGGCCCCCACGGCGGCCACGCTGAAATCGTCTACGACGACGTTCGGGTGCCGGTCGAGAACATGCTCGGCAACGAGGGCGACGGCTTCCGCCTCGCCCAGGAGCGACTCGGCCCCGGCCGCGTCCACCATGCGATGCGGGCGATCGGGATGGCCGAACGCGCCCTCGAGATGATGATGGAGCGGACCGCCGAACGCAGCACCTTCGGCACTCCGATCATCGACCAAGGCGTCGTCCAGCAGTGGATCGCCGAGTCGCGGATCCGCATCGAGGAGGTGCGGCTGCTGGTCCTGAAGACGGCGTGGCTGATGGACACGGTCGGCAACAAGGGCGCTCGCTTCGAGGTCTCGGCGATCAAGGTCGCCGCCGCCGACCTGGCAACCGAAGTGATCGACCGGGCGATCCAGGCCTTCGGAGCCAGCGGCGTCTCTCAGGACCAGCTGCTCGCCGAGCTGTTTGGCGTCGCCCGCATCCTCCACTTCGTCGACGGACCCGACGAGGTGCACAAGATGGCGATCGCCCGCCGTGAGAGCCGGCCGTACAAGGAGCGGCGGTAGCGCCCCTTTCGCCGTTCCCCCCGGCGCGCCGATCAGCGCCGGGGGGGACGTCTCCCCTACTTGAGGTTCTCCAACCCGATCATCACCAGGGTGCGCGGGACGTAGAAGTCCGAGACTTCCCGCAGCGAGAGGATCCCACCCGGGCGATACCAGTGCCAAACGCTGTTGTAGAGGCCGAGCACCGCCCGGCTCAACAGCTGGGGATCCGCCTCCGGGATCAGTCCCTGCTCCATGCCCCGCGCCAGGTACGTCGCCCAGACGACCTCGAGGTCGTGGGTGCGGGCCCGGGCGACCTGGCGGGCCTCCTCCTCGCGCGGAGAGTTGCGACGCAGCCCGACCAGCCCCTGCTCGGCAACGAGGACCCGGTTCCGCAGGACCTCATGCTCGGTCAGGTTGAATCCCTCGCGCAGGACCGTCTCGACCCCGACGGCAAAATCGTTCTTGGCCGTGATCTCGTCGAACTCCTCACGGAACACCTCGATGGCCTCGGCCATGATCACGTAGAGGCAGTGAAGCTTTGACTCGAAGTAGTGATAAAGGGCGGTCGATCCGACGCCCACCGCGGAGGCGACATCCGCCCATTTGGTGTCCTCGTATCCCTGCTGGCCGAAGTACTCGGTCGCCACGCTGAGAATCTCGGATCGTTTGTTGCGCGACGAGACGCGCGGCTGGTCAACGGCCCCCCCTGAATTCCTCCGTTGTTGCACTAGGCCTGCTCCTGACTTGCTTCGCTGAATAATTGAGTGGAGTTCAAATCTAGCGGGCCGAGCTGACTTCAATCAAGCTGGGTCGCCGGTGAAAGCAACCTGGCGATCTGCAGAGCCAGCGATGATCGCTTCGGCGGCGGCGCGTCCCTCGCTGATTGCGTGCGCGACCCGACGCGGCGTCACCGCGTCCCCGACCACCAAGACCGCCGGGTCCTCGAGGGCTTCGAACCCCGCGCAGGGGCGAGGGATCCGTTCGCCGACCACGATCACCGAATCGGCTTCAAGGACCTCTTTCTGACCGGACCCCGAGCAGATCTCGACCCGGCCGTCGTCGATCGCGACCAGGCGATGCAGGGGACGCATCGCCAACGGCAGGCGACCGCGCAAGCGCTTCAGCATCTGGGTGCGACCTTCCGCCGGCAGGCCGGCCGCGAAGGCAACACCCGGCGTCACCAGCGTGATCCGCTCCACCCCGGCCACCGCGGCCAGCTCGACCGCCATCGCGTGCGGCCACCAGGCGAAGCCGTCGTCGATGACCACCGCGTGCGAGCGGCCGCGCATCGCCCCAACCCCGGCGGCGATCGCCTCCGAGACGGTGCTCGCGCCGTCGGCGCCGTCCGGCAGATGTTCGACCGCGCCGGTGGACAGGACGACCGCATCGAAATCGGCGACCTGGGCCGGCTCGACCCGGGTTCCGAGCCGCAGGCTCACCCGGTGCGGATCGAGATTGTCCGCGTAGTACTCGACGAGCTTCCCCCAGCCGCTCCGACTCGGCCCGACCGCGATCAAGGCGAGCGTGCCACCGACCTCCTCGGCCTGGTCGAAGACGACGACCTCCTCGACCCCCGACTGCTGCAGGTGGAACGCCGTCTCGAGGCCGGCGGGCCCCGCTCCGACCACCGCCACCCGTGCGGCACCCGGAGCCAGGTCCCCGCCACGCGACAGGGGCGTGCCGCGACGCACCCGGTCTCCGGGCGCCGCAAGACCGGGGTTCACCGTGCAAAGCAGCGCCGGGTCGAAGGAGCGACAGTCTTCGTTGCAGGCGACGCAGGGACGGACCTTCCCGCTCTCGCCGGCAAGGACCTTGTTGGGAAGATCGGGGTCGGCGATGAGTGACCGCGCCATGCCGACGAGGTCGGCCCCGGCATCGAGCGCCTCCTCCATCGCCGCGTGGTCGCGGAAGCCGTGAGATATCAGCAGCGGCCTCTTGGTCGCGCCCCGCAGGAGCGCGACGTCGTCGAGCAGCGGCGGCTGGGTCGTGCCCATGTCGCGGACGTAGTCCGACCGCATCCCAGCGGTCAGATTGACGTAGTCGATGCAGGGATCGAGGCGGGAGATGAGTTCGTCGGTTTCGGCCAGGTCGAGCCCGGCGTCATCGGGATCGCCAACCGAAAGGCGTATCCCCAGCGCTTTTCCGGGTGCCACCGACCGCACTTCCCGAGCGATTCGCATGACCGGCTCCATGCGCCCCTCCAGGGTCTCCGCCCCGGGTCTCTTGTTGGCGACCGGTGAGAGCAGCTGCGCCAGCAGGTAGCCATGCGCGGCGTGCAGCTCGATCGCGTCGAATCCGGCCTCGACGGCGTTGAGGGCGCTGAGCCGGAAGCCCTCGACGATCTCGTCGAGCTCGTGCTCCGTCAGCGCCCGCGGCGGCGAGGGCTCCCGCGGGGACCGGACCGCGGAGGGGCCGACCGGGTGGTAGTAGATCTCGGCGCCGAGGGTCTCTCGACCGAGGTGGAGGATCTGCAGGCAGGCGACCGCGCCACCCTCCTTCATCGCCTGCGCCCGCGGGCGCAGGCCCGTGACCACCTCCTCCCGCCAGGCCTCGGTGAGCACCCGGGTACGGTAGGTCGAGGTCGGCCCGATGACGGTGCCGCCGGCGATGCACATGCCAACGCCGCCGGCGGCGAGCCGTGACCAGTATTCCGCGTCGGCAGGAGTGGGGACACCGCCCACGACCGCGGCGCGGCCGTGGGCGGTGGCAACGAGGCGGTTGCGCAAGGTGACTCCCTCGACCAGGTCGAAGGAATCCGCCAGCCGGCCCTCGTTTCCACTCATGATTCTCCTCGGTGCGTTGCTACTTACTGACTTGCCAGAGTTCTTCGAACGTCTGCTTGTAGGCGCCGTTGCCAGGTCCCGGCCAGTCGTAGCCGAACGGCTTCAGCATTTCCCGCGACTTCTCGGACTCCACCACCCACGAGGGTGCCTGGTAGATCTCTTCTTGGTAGTCCGGCGGGAATTCTTCGCCGTTGGCCGTGCGCGCCAGCGCGTCGACCATCACCCAGGAGTTGTATTCGTTGGGCGAGATCGTCCACGCCGCCATCGGGTCGGGGACCTGTTCGATGACCGCGGGCGCCGCGCAACAACCCGTGATCTTCACCTTGTCGGCATAGCCGGACGACTTGAGAACATCAGGCAGCCCGGTGACCATGTCGCTGAAGGTGCCGTACACATAGTTGACATCGGGGTGACCCTGCAGGTACCCGACTACCTTCTGCGGCACGGCGCCGGCGCCGAGGTCTTCCGGCGTCAGGTCGAGCTGGTCGTAGGTGCAACCCGAGCATTCTTTGGGCAATTCGTTCTTCAGCCATTCCGTCTCGGTCGCGAGCACCGGGTAGAGGGGCAGGGTCAGCGCCAGGACGTGGGCTTCGCCTGCGGCGTCGTTCGCCATCCATCGCCCGACGTTTTCGGCGTCAGCCTGCAGGGTGCCGCCGCACTGGGCGATGTAACCGCCAGGTTTGGGCAGGTCGGGCGTGGAACAGGAGACGATCTTGATCCCGGCCTTGGCAGCCGCCGCCATCTGCGGTTCCATCAGGCTGGTCGGAACCCCGGTGATCGCGATGTAATCAGGGTTCTTGGAGATCGCGGTCTGCAGCCCTTTGCCGGGTTCGGCGCTGCTGAAGACCTGCACTTCCAGGTCCCAGCCAAGTGCTTCGGTGGCGCCTTCCATGCCACCCACGAAGCGTTCGCATTCCGGCAATTCGCACTGCATGAAGACCACCTTTTTCCCTTCCGGGGGCGCCTTTTCGAGCGGCTGGGTGATCGGCACTTCGGTCGGCGGCGTGGTCGGGGGAGCCGGCACCACGGTGCCGCTCTCGCCGCCTGAGGTTTCTTCGCTCGTTTCCGAGCCGCCGGCGGTTTCCGAACCGCCGGTCGTGTCGCTTCCGCCGCCGCAGGCCGCCAGCACCAGAGCCGGCAGTACCAACAGCAGCAGGAGCATCCAGCGCGACTGCTTCATCTATTCCTCTCCTCCTCAGCTAGTTACGGTAAATGAACTGAGCTTACTTCAGCTTATTATCAGGCCCACTCGGCGTCAAGCCAGAATTTGGCGCAAAAAGAGACCGACCTTAAGTAGCTTTAGGAAAGCGGATTCAGACGCTGTCGAGGTAGTTGCGGGCGAACTCCCGCGCCTCGCTCACGTGGCGTTCGACGGTCTCCTTGGCCACCGCCAGATCGCCCGCTTCGTAGGCAGCGACGAGCCTTTGGTGGTGCCGGTGGGCACGTTCTGCCGTCTCCCTCTCGATACCCGCGTCCGCCGCCCTCGCCGCCGTGCCCGCGGCGATCAGCGCCGGGCCGTTCATGCGCTCGTAGTGGCGCGCCAACACGGGGCTGGCCAGGGCGACGAAGCGCTCGCGGAAGCGCCGGTAGCGTTCCACGTACTCGTCCATCTCGAAGTCGCCGGTGCGCGGATCGCTGTCTTCGACCATCCGACTCAGCTCCGCCAACGGCTCTCTCCCGACTCGGCCTACCGTGACGTCGAGCACTCCGAGCTCAACCGCGAGACGACAGTCGAGCGCCGCTTCGACGGTCTCGAGATTGATCGGAACCACACGAAAGGACCCGCCCGACCGTTCGACCAGCCCCTCCGCCACGAGCTTCCCGAGCGCGTGGTACGCGGCGCCGGCCGGCACCGCGACTCGCTCGGCGAGAGCCTCGATCTCGACCGGCTCCCCGGCCGGCAGGAGGCCGGCGATCACCATCGACCGGATCTCCTCCAGCGCCGCCGCGTCATGACCGAGCTCGAGCCGACCGAACTGTCCGCGGAAATAGGCGAGCGGCGCGCCGCTGGAGCGCGCCATGGCAGCGTCGACCTCGGCGACGAAGACAGTGTGGGTGCCGCCGGTGACTTCCTCGGTCACCCGGCACTCGAGGGTCACAAGCGCCTCGGCCAACAGGTTCTCGCCCCAGCTGCCGGGCACGACCGGGACGCCCTCGAAGCTGCCGCCCTTGCGGGCAAAGCGCTCGGCCACCTGCGGCTGGTCCTCAGTGAGGACGTTGACGGCGAAGCGGCCGCTGGCCTCGATCGCCTGGCCGGTCGCCGAGGACCTGTTCATGCAGACCAAGAGCATCGGCGGTTCCAGCGACAGAGAGCTGACCGCGCTCGCCGTCGTGCCGTACTGCTCGCCTTCATGAGCAGCGGTGATCACGGTGACGCCGGAGGCGAAGTGGCCGATCACCTCGCGGAACTCGTCCGGGTCGAGCGGCCGCGGTCGTGGAGCCGGAGCCCCGCTCATCGAGCTCCGCGCTCGACGTGCGCCTGGACGCGGCCTTCGCCGTCGACCCACCCCTTGGCCCGCGCGTAGGCGATCATTCCCTCATACCGCGAGCGCCACCCGGGGTCGCGGGCACGCTCGCCAGCCAGCTCCGCGAGCGCCTCGACGTCGAGGAAGGCATCGCCGTCATCGCCGAGCGCACCGAGGGGCGCGATCGCGGCCGCGAGGTCCGACCGCGGTCCCTCCCCGACCACGACAACCGCGAGGTTGGTGAATCCGTCCGGATCGACGAGCTCGAGGCGGTGTCCGTCAGCCGCCAGTTCCACGCGCAGCTCCATGGGCTCAAACCCGCACGAAGCCCTCGTCGCGAGAATCGACCCCGACCTCCACGGTTATCTCGTCGACCAACGAGAGCCCATGCCGCTCGAGGCCCTCCGTTGGCCGCGGATCGCTGATCAGCAGGCGCAGCGAGCTGAGGCCAAGATCGGCGAGGATCTGGGCGCCGAGGCCGAGGTCGCAATCGTGCTCCTCGCCAGGGCGCGGCGAGAGGTAGAGGAGGACGCCCTCGCCCTCCGCGGCGATCCTCGCCAGGGCGCTCTCGAGCAGCTGGCTGCACCGGCAGTCCAGGGCCCGAAACGCCTCTCCCTGGGCGCAGGCGACGTGCACCCGGACCAGTACCTCCGAGCGTCCCGCGACCTGCCCCTTGACCAGCGCCTGGTGCTGGGAGCCGTCGAGGAGAGAGCGGTAGGTGATCGCCTCGAAGTCGCCGAACTCGGTGCGCAGGCGCGTTCCGGAGACCCGCTGGACCAGAGCCTCCCGTTCCCGCCGCATCTCCGCGATGCGCTCGCTAGTGACCCGGCGCAGGCGGTGCCGGGCGCAGAAGCGCTCCAGCTCGGGCGAGCGCATTGACCGACCGTCATCGTCGAGGATCGCGCAAATCGCCGCCGCGGGGAAAAGGCCCGCGGCGCGAACGAGGTCGACTGCCGCCTCGACACCGCCGCCGCGCTCCAGCACACCGCCCGGGCGAGCACGTATCGGGAAGACATGCCCGGGAGAGCAGATGTCGTCGGACGTGCAGGCGGGATCGATCGCGACGGCGATCGTCCTCGCCCGGTCGGCGGCGGAGATGCCGGTGCTGACGCCCTCGCGCGCCTCGATCGAGACCGTGAAGGCCTCCGTCTCGCGACCGTCCGGGGACCGCGTCGGAATCTGCTCCAAGCCGAGCTCCTCGCACCGCTCCGGCGTCAGGGCGAGGCTGACCAGGCCGCGCCCCTCCCTTGCCATGAAGTTGACGGCATCCGCATCGGCGTGGGATGCGGCGACCGCGAGCAGCGGGGAGTTGCCCTCGACGGCGCAGACGACGACCATGCCCCCCGCGCGCAGGTCCGCCAGTGCCTCGGCCAGCTCGGCGCTCGTGCCGGTGCCCATCGGCCGTACCTAGACTCGCTCGATCAGGGTCGCCGTGCCGAGCCCGCCGCCGCAGCACATCGTGACGAAGCCGAGCTCCTGGTCTTCGTCCTCGAGGGTGTGGAGCAACGTGGTGATCAGGCGGGCGCCGGTCGAGCCGAGGGGATGGCCGAGCGCGATCGCCCCGCCGCGGACGTTGACCTTGTCCATGTCAGGCTCGTACTCACGCCGCCAGGCGGCGATCACCGCGGCGAAGGCCTCGTTGATCTCGGTCCGGTCGATGTCGCCCATCTTCATCCCGTTCCGCTTGAGGATCGCGGCGGTCGCCGGAATCGGGCCCTCGAGCATCTTCACCGGATCGCAGCCGACGGTGAAGTGATCCTTGATCCTCGCCCTCGGGGTCACCCCCAGCTGATTTGCCTTCTCGGCCGACATCAGCACCACCGCGGAGGCGCCGTCTGAGATCTGGGACGAGTTGCCCGCGGTGTGACGACCGTCGGGCTTGAACACCGGCTTCAGCCCCGCGAGACCGTCGCGGGTCGTCTCGGGACGGATCCCCTGGTCCCTATCGAAGGTCTCGCCGTTGACCGAGACCGGGACGATCTCCCGGTCGAAGGCGCCTTCGGCCTGCGCCTTCGCCGCGCGTTGCTGGGAGAGCAGCCCAAGCTCGTCGCACTCCTCGCGGCTCACCCCGTACTCCTCGGCGATCATCTCCGAGCCGAGTCCCTGGCCAACGATCTCGTAGCGCTCGAGCAGCTCCGGCGTCATCGCGTGGCCGAACAGCTCTTCCGACTTCGGCTGGGCGGTCATCGGAACGTGCCCCATGTGCTCGACGCCGCCGCCGACCACCACGTCGTGGATGCCGGACGCGATCGACGAGGAGCCGAAGTTGACCGCCTGCTGGGCGGAGCCGCACTGCCGGTCGAGGGTGGTGGCGGGGGTCTCAATCGGCAGCCCCGCCTCGAGCCAGGCGTTGCGCCCGATGTTGAAGCCCTGCTCGCCCATCTGGGAGACGCACCCGCAGATCACGTCGCCAACCTCAGCCGGGTCGACCCCCGCTCGCCTGATCGCCTCCCGGTAGACCGTGGCCAGCAGATGGGACGGGTGCGAGTCCCTGTAGATCCCCTTCTCGGGGTGACCGCGCCCGATCGGCGTGCGCACAGCGGCCGCGATCACGACCTCTCTCCCTCCCTGGC
>CAZHLT010000040.1:0-7142 GCA_964533285.1 uncultured Conexibacteraceae bacterium
ATCTCCTCGTCCTCGAGGTAGTCGTGGATCACCTTGCCGTGGGGCAAGTCGAAGTCGTAGACGCCGAAGTAGCACGCGACGATCCGCTGCGGCGCCAGCAGGTGCCAGGGATCGACCGAGGAGACGGTGTCCATCGTCAGCGAGCCGCGCCCGGCCCAGAGCTTGGGCGTCCCGTCCTGGGCCGTGTGCAGCGTCGCCGGCACGTCGAGCCGGACCAGCTCGGCGACCGAGGGCGGCTTGCCGGCCTCGGAGTTGGGGATGACGCGGGTCGAGAGCACCGGCGTGTCCTCCAGCTCGGCCGGGTCGGCGAGGCGGTCGGCGACCATCGTCGCGGTCATGATCCGGTTGCCCTTCGGCCGCTCGACCGTGAACACCATCTGCTCGCCGTAGGGCGTGCCGCCGCCGCCCCAGTTGCGCTCGAAGACCGCCAGCTTCTTCGCGTAGCCCCAGATCTCGCGGCCGGCGCCGAGCGGGATCTCGTTGTCGACGAAGATGAACGGCTGGTACAGGTAGGTGGTGTCGCCGTGCTTGGCGCGGATCATGATGTAGGCCTCGTGGTAGGGGCCGAAGGTCGAGAACGGCACCCAGCGCGCCCAGGCGATGCAGGTCGGCACCTCGTCGGCGATCTCCAGCCCCGGCGGCAGCAGCTCTTCGACCCCGTCCCGGTCGGCCTCGTAGACGATGAAGCAGTCTTCGACGCCACGGTAGAGGTAGGGCGGCGGGCCGTACATGCTCCCGCTCCCGATCGGCAGCGAGTAGGAGTTGGCGAAGGCTGCTTTGTCCATCGTGGGGTCCTTTCGGGTTGGCTACTTGGAGTCGAAGCCGCCGTCGACGACGTAGACGGCGCCGTTGACGAACGAGGCCTCGTCGCTGGCGAGGAAGAGGACGGCGGCGGCGAGCTCCTCGGGCTGAGCCCAGCGGCCGATCGGCGCCGATTCGACGGCCTTCATCACCTCGGCGTCGCCGGAGGCGAAGATCTCGCGGGTCATCCCGGTCTCGACCGCGCCGGGGCAGAGGACGTTGGCGCGGATGCCCTGGCGGGCGTAGTCGAAGCAGAGCTGGCGGGTGAAGCCGATCACGCCGTGCTTGGAGGCGGTGTAGGCGGCGCCGCCGTTGCCGCCGTTGAGGCCGGCGGTCGAGGCGACGTTGACGATCGCGCCGCCGCCGTGGACCAGCATCTGCGGGATCAGCGCCCGGCAGGTGAGGAACTGCGCCCTGAGGTTGACGCCGAGGACGCGGTCCCAGACCGCGTCCGGCGTCTCCGCCGCCGGCAGGTAGTCGTCGAGGACGCCGGCGTTGTTGACCAGCGCGTCGACCCGGCCGAAGCGCTGCAGCGCGGCGCCCGCCATCGCTTCGACCGCGGCGTTGTCGGCGACGTCGGCGGCGAGCGCGAGCGCCTCTCCCCCGGTCGCCTCGATCGCCGCGGCGGTCGCCTCGGCGCTGGCTCCGTCGAGGTCGACGGCGACGACGCGGGCGCCCTCGGCGGCGAGGCGCTCGGCGCTGGCGCGGCCGATCCCCGACCCCGCCCCGGTCACCAGCCCGACCCTGTCCTCCATCCGTCCCGCGGCCATCGCTCCTCCTCCCCGGCCCCGGCGCTCAGAGCGAGACGCCGCCGTCGGCCGTGATCGTCTGTCCCTGGACCATCGTCAGCTCGGGGTCCGCCAGCTTCTCGACCAGCGCCGCGCAGTCCTCGACCGTGACCCCGCGCCCCATCGGGTTGGCCGCCGCCGAGGCCGCCAGCCGCTCCTCCCAGGTGTCGGGGAACATCGCCCGGTAGGCGGCGGTGTCGACCGAGCCCGGGGCGACGGTCAGCACCCGCACCCCGTGCGGCGCGCACTCGCGGGCGAGGTAGCGGACGACGTGCTCGCCGAGCGCCTTGGCGGTGCCGAGCGCGCCGTAGCCGGGGATGACGAAGCGGGCGCCGCGGCTGGAGACGTAGAAGACCGTGCTGCCCGGGCCCATGATCGGCAGCGCCTCGCGGACGAGGTCGACGAGGGCGAGGCCGTTGACCGCGACCGACTCGCGCAGCACCGCCGGGTCGAGCTCGAGCAGCGGGCCGGAGCGGGCGAGGGCGGCGCTGTGGACGAGCTGGTCGAGGCGGTCGACGCGCTCGCGCACGGCGGCGATCAGGTCGGCGCAGCCCTCCGGCGTGCCGACGTCGGCCTTGACCAGGTGCGGGCGGCCGCCGGCCGCTGCGACCGCCGCCGCGGCCGCCGCGGCCGCCGCGTCGTCGGCGTGGTAGTTGACGAAGACGTCGGTGCCGGTGCGGGCGAAGCGCTCGGCGATGCCGCGGCCGAGACCGCTCGATCCGCCGGTGACACAGATCGCCATCGACCCGACCCTCCCAGACTGGCCGCGGGGCCGAGCGCGGCCGACAGCGGGTGGCTGTGGATCCCCACAGAGGGCGGCCGGCGGGCGGCTGGAGGTTCGCCGGGCCGACGTTAGTTTCGGCTTCATGGCCCGCACCGATCCCGACGTGGTCCAGACCGCGGCGGAGGCGGCGGAGCTGGAGCTCGAGCCGCTGCTGGTGCTGGAGCCGCTGCGCGAGTTCCTCGACGCCGCCGGCCTCGGCGCCGGCCCGCTGGCGGCCGCGGAGATCGGCGAGGGCCACTCCAACGTCACCTTCCTGCTGCGCCGCGGCGAGCTGCGACTGGTGCTGCGGCGGCCGCCGCGCGGGCCGCTGCCGCCCTCGGCCCACGACGTGCTGCGCGAGGCGCGGCTGCTGGAAGCGCTGCACCCGCTCGGCTACCCGGTGCCGGCGGTGCTGGCGCGCTGCCGGGACGAGGCGGTGATCGGCGCCCCCTTCTACGTGATGCCGTTTGTCGAGGGCCACATCCTCGCCGGCGAGCTGCCGCCGGCGCTGGCCGCGGCGGACGGGCCGCGGCGGATCGGCGAGGAGCTGGTCGACCGGCTCGTCGACCTGCACGCGATCGGGTTCGAGGCCGCCGGGCTGGGCGGGATCGGCCGCGCCGAGGGCTACCTGGAGCGCCAGCTGAAGCGCTTCGGCGGCCTGCTCGAGGTCAACGCGACGCGGCCGCTGCCGGCCCTGGAGCGGGTCGGCGGCTGGCTCGCCGACAACCTGCCGGCCTCGCCGGCGCCGACCGTCGTCCACGGCGACTACCGGCTCGGCAACGTGATGTACGCGCCGGCGGAGCCGCGGCTGGTCGCGGTGCTCGACTGGGAGATGGCAACGATCGGCGACCCGCTCGCCGACCTCGGCTACATGACCGCGATGTGGGCCGAGGCGGAGGACCCGCCGAACCCGGTCGGCGACCTCTCGGCAGTGACGCGGCTGCCCGGCTTCCTCACCCGGGCCGAGCTGGTCTCCCGCTACGCCGATGCGACCGGCCTCGATGTCGCGGCGCTGCCCTGGTACCAGGTGCTGGCGCTGTGGAAGGCGGCGATCTTCCTCGAGGGCAGCTACCGCCGCTACCAGGCCGGCACCACCGAGGACCCCTACTTCGCCGGCCTCGGCGCCGGCGTCGAGAAGCTCAGCCGCCTCGCCCTGGAACGCGCCGCGCTCACCTGACAGCCGCGCCGCCGACCCGCCGCCGACAGGCGCCGGGGTGGTCGGGTCAGGCGGCGGGCACCGGTCAGGTGGCGGCGCGGAGGATCAGGTCGCAGTAGCCGTCGGCGATCTGCTCGGGGGTGAGGCGGCCGCGGGGGTCGAGCCACTGCGGCGTGTAGTTGACCATCCCCAGCAGGGTGAGGAGGGTGAAGGCGCGGTCCCCGAAGTGCCAGGCGCCCTCGCGCTCGCCGCGGGCGAGGACGTCGTCGAGCAGCTTCTCGAAGCGCTTGCGCTGGGCGCGGACGCGGCGCCACTGCGGCTCGCGCTCGATCACGTGGCGCTCCTGGGCGAAGACCAGCATGTGGTCGCGGTGGCTGGCGATGTGGGCGAGCCAGGCGTGCAGCAGCCGGCGCAGCTCGCGGTCGGGCGGGTCGCCGGCGGCGAGGATCTCGCCGGCGCGCTCGAGCAGCGGGTCGAGCAGCTCGTCGCAGATGCTGATCAGCAGCTCGTCCTTGCTCTCGATGTAGTGGTAGAGGCCGCCGGCGGCGAGCCCGGTCGCCTCGGTCAGGTCGCTCATCGAGGTCTCCTGGTAGCCGTGGCGGGCGAAGAGGCGGGCGGCGGTGGCGATCACCTCGCGGCGCTTGCGCTCGTAGCGCTCGCGCAGCGCCGGCCGGGTCGGGGGGGCGACGCGGGCGCGGCGGCCGGCCGGTCCGGCGGTCGCCTTCTGGGCGACGGCCGGGCGGTCGCTGGTCTTCTGGGCGACGGCCGGGCGGTCGCTGGTCTTCTCGGCGCCTGCCATTGGCGCAAAGTCTATGCAAAACCGAATGAGCCCTCGAAATTAGAGGGTTCATTCGGTATAAGTCCCGGCCATGGACTTCGACCTCTCAAACGAGCACCGCCTGATCCAGAACACCGTCCGCGACTTCGCCCAGCAGGAGGTGGCCCCGGCCGCCGAGGAGCTGGACCGCGAGAAGCGCTTCCCCTACGAGATCGTCGCCAAGCTCGGCGAGCTCGGCCTGATGGGCATCCCCTTCCCCGAGGAGTACGGCGGCGGGGGCGGCGACTCGCTCGCCTACGCGATCGCCGTCGAGGAGCTGACCCGGGTCGACTCCTCGGTCGCGATCACGCTCTGCGCCCACACCTCGCTCGGCACCCAGCCGATCTACCTGTTCGGCGACGAGGAGCAGAAACGGGAGTGGCTGCCGCAGCTCTGCTCGGGCAGCAAGCTGGGCGCCTTCGGGCTGACCGAGCCGGAAGCCGGCTCCGACGCCGGCAACGTCAAGACCAAGGCGCGGCTCGACGGCGGGGAATGGGTGATCGACGGCGCCAAGCAGTTCATCACCAACGCCGGCACCGAGATCTCGGGGGTGGTCTGCATCACCGCCCGCACCGGCGAGGACGAGATCTCGAACCTGATCGTGCCGAACGGGACGCCGGGCTACGAGCAGGGCGAGCCGTACCGCAAGATGGGTTGGAACGCCTCGGACACGCGGCCGCTGACCTTCGAGGAAGCGCGCGTCCCCGCCGCCAACCTGCTCGGCCCGCGCGGGATGGGCTTCCGCCAGTTCCTGCAAGTGCTCGACATCGGCCGCATCGGCGTCGCCGCGATGGGCGTCGGCCTGGCGCAGGGGGCGCTCGACCAGGCGCTCGCCTACGCCAAGGAGCGGCGCGCGTTCGGCAAGCCGATCTCCAAGTACCAGGCGATCCAGATGAAGCTGGCCGACATGGCGACCGAGATCGAGGCCGGGCGGCTGCTTGTCTACAAGGCGGCACGACAGAAGGACCGCGGCGAATCGTTCTCGCTGACCGCGGCGCAGGCGAAGCTGAAGACCGGGCGGCTGGCGGTGCGCTGCGCCGAGGAGGCGGTCCAGATCCACGGCGGCTACGGCTACATCGAGGAGTACCCGGTCTGCCGCTTCTACCGCGACGCGAAGATCCTGACGATCGGCGAGGGCACCGACGAGGTCCAGCAGATGGTGATCGCCCGCGCGCTCGGCGCATGACCCGCCCCCTCCCGTCCCGTGGTTCCTTTGTCCGGACTGTCCGGACAAAGGAACCGCGCGAGGGATGAGGCGATGTTCTCGCGGGTCCTGATCGCCAACCGCGGCGAGATCGCGCTGCGGGTGCAGCGGACGCTGGCGCGCCTGGGGATCGAGTCGGTCGCCGTCTACAGCGACGCCGACGCCGGGGCGCCGCACGTGCGCGCCGCCGACCGCGCTGAGCGGCTGGGGCCGACGCCGGCCGCCCGCAGCTACCTCGACGTCGAGCGGGTGATCGAGGCGGCCCGGCGCGCCGGCGCCGAGGCGATCCACCCCGGCTACGGGTTCCTCTCCGAGAGCCCCGACCTGGTCGCCGCCTGCGAGGAGGCGGAGATCGTCTTCGTCGGGCCGGGCGCCGCGGCGATGGCCCTGCTCGGCGACAAGGTGGCGGCGAAAGCGGCGGCCGAGGCGGCGGGGGTGCCGATCCTGCCGGGACTGAGCGGCACGGCGCTCAGCGACGAGGAGATCGTCGAGTGGGCCGCGGGCGCGGAGCTGCCGCTGCTGCTGAAGGCGGCGGCGGGCGGCGGCGGCAAGGGGATGCGGGTGGTCGCCGATCTGGCGGCGCTGCCGGAGGCGATCGGCGCGGCGCGGCGCGAGGCGAAGGGCGCCTTCGGCGACGACCGGCTGCTGGTCGAGCGCTACGTCGAGGGCTCGCGCCACATCGAGGTCCAGGTCCTGGCCGACTCCCACGGCAACGTCGTCCACCTCGGCGAGCGCGAGTGCAGCCTGCAGCGGCGCCACCAGAAGGTGGTCGAGGAGTCGCCCTCGCCGGTGGTCGGGCCGGCGCTGCGCGAGCGGATGGGCGCCGCCGCCGTGGCGCTGGCGCGCGCGGCGGGCTACGTCAACGCCGGCACCGTCGAGCTGATCGCCGAGCGCTCCGACCCCGAGCGCTTCTACTTCCTCGAGGTCAACACGCGGCTGCAGGTCGAGCACCCGGTGACCGAGGCGGTGACGGGCCTCGACCTGGTCGAGCTGCAGCTGCGGATCGCCGCCGGCGAGGCGCTGCCGTTCGGCCAGGAGGAGGTGCGGCTCGACGGCCACGCGATCGAGGCGCGGCTCTACGCCGAGGACCCGGCGCACGGCTTCCTGCCCTCGGCCGGGCGCGTCGTCGCCTACCGCGAGCCGGCCGGCGCGGTCGGCGGCCCGGGCGGGCCGGCGGGCGCGATCCGGGTTGACAGCGGGATCGCGGCGGGAACCGAGGTCGGCACCGATTACGACCCGATGCTGGTCAAGGTGATCGCCCACGGCAGCGACCGCGACGAGGCGCTGGCGCGGCTGCGAGCCGGGCTCGGCGAGCTGGTCGCGCTCGGGCCGGTGACCAACGCGGCCTACCTGGGAGCGCTGCTGGCGCGGCCCGAGGTCGCGGCCGGCGAGCTCGACACCGGCCTGATCGAGCGCCTCGGCGGGAAGATCGCCCCGCCCCCGCCCCACCCGGCGCTGCCGGCCCACGCCCTCGCCCTGCTGCTCGGCCCGCCGCCGAGCGACGACCCCTGGGACGCCCGCGACGGCTGGCGCCAGGGCGCCGCCCCGGCCTGGACCCGTGCCCACCTCTCCGGCCCCGCCGGCGACGCCGAGGTCGCGATCCACCCCACCAC
>CAZHLT010000041.1:0-16707 GCA_964533285.1 uncultured Conexibacteraceae bacterium
TGTAGAGGACTTCGTCGAGGCGCTCGGGGTCGGCCTCGTCCTTGGCCAGCACCCACGGCTGCGTTTCCTCGACGAAGCGGTTGAGGCGGCGGACCAGCACCCACGCCACCTCCAGCGCCTGGGTCAGCTCGGCGAGGTCAAGTAGGTCGCGGACCCGGCCGACCGCCCCTTCGAAGTCCTCGGCGAGGGTCGCGTCGAGCGCGGCCTGGGGCACGGTACCGGCGCGGTAGCGGTCGACCATCGCCAGCACCCGGCTGGCGAGGTTGCCGAAGTCATTTGCGAGCTCGGTCTCGTAGCGAGCCTCGAAGCCGCCGGTAGAGATCGAGCCATCCTGGCCGAAGCTGACCTCGCGGAAGAGGTAGAAGCGCAGCGCGTCGGCGCCGAAGCGGTCGATCACCTCGAACGGGTCGAGCACGTTGCCGAGGCTCTTCGACATCTTTTTCTCGCCCATCAGCAGGAAGCCGTGGATCACCATCCGCCGCGGCGGCTCGAGGTCGGCGGCGAGGCAGAGCGCCGGCCAGATCACGGCGTGGAACTTGAGGATGTCCTTCGCCATCACGTGCAGGTTGGCCGGCCAGTAGCGCGGCGTCAGGTCCTCGCCCTCGCGGGCGAAGCCGAGCGCGGTGACGTAGTTGAGCAGCGCGTCGAACCAGACGTACATCCGCTGCTCGGGGTCCCAGGGCAGCGGCAGCCCCCACTTCAGGCTCGGCCGCGAGAGCGAGACGTCTTCCAGCCCCTGCTTGATGAACGAGACCGCCTCGTTGCGGCGGAACTCGGGGACGACGAAGTCCGGCCGCGCCTCGTACAGATCTTCGAGCTGCGCCTGGAAGGCGGAGAGGCGGAAGAACCAGTTCTCCTCGCGCACCTTCTCCAGCGCGATCTCGTGGATCGGGCAGGTATTGCCCGGGCCGAGCTCGCGCTCGGTTTTGAAGTCGGCGCAGCGCGGGCAGTACCAGCCCTCATAGGTCCCCTTCGTCACCCAGCCGTTGTCGTAAACCCGCTGCATGATCGTCGCCACCCGCTCCTCGTGCCGCGGGTCCGAGGTCCTGATGAAGAAGTCGTTGGAGACGTCGATGATCGGCATCAGCGCTTCGAACTTGGCGGCGTTGCGGTCGGCCAGCTCCTGCGGCGTGATCCCCTCGCGCTCGGCCGCCGTCTCGATCGGCTCCCCGTGCTCGTCGGTGCCGGTGAGGAAGAAGACGTCCTCCGCCCGCTGCCGCATGTGCCGCGCCAGCACGTCGGCGGCCATCGTCGAGTACGCGTGCCCCAGGTGCGGCTCCGCGTTGACGTAGTAGATCGGGGTGGTGACGTAGTAGCTCACGCGTGCGTGAGCCTAGAGGACTAGCGGCGGGCCTCGCGGCCGGTGAGGGCTTTGTAGAGGTCGTTGGCGCGGGTGCCGGTGAGGGCGGCGACGACGGAGGCGGCGGCGCGGGGACGGGCGCCGGACTGGACGAGGTGGCGGAGGGCGTCGACGGCGAAGCCGACGTCTTTGTCGTGCTCGCTGGCGGCGGCGGGGCCGATGACGAGGACGATCTCGCCCTTGACGTCGCCGCGGAAGCGGCGGGCGAGCTCGCCGAGGGTGCCGCGGGCGACCTCCTCGTGGACCTTGGTCAGCTCGCGGCAGACGGCGGCGTCGCGGTCGGGCGCCAGCTGGGCCAGCGCCGCCAGGCTCTCCCCCACCCGGCGCGGGCTCTCGAAGGCGACGACGGTCTCGGCCGAGCGCAGCACCCGCTCCATCTCCCCCGCCCGTCGCGGCAGGAAGCCCTCGAAGCGCCAGCGGTCGGTCGGCAGGCCGGAGACGACCAGGGCGACCGGGACGACCGAGGGGCCGGGCAGGACGATCACCTCGAGGGCGCGGTCGATGCAGCGGCGGATCAGCTTGTAGCCGGGGCCGGACCTCGCCGGCATGCCGGCGCCGGCGACGAGGGCGACGACGTCGCCGCGCTCGATCCGCTGCGCCAGCTCGGTCGCCCGTGCGGTTTCGTTGCCCTCGTGGTTGGAGACGAGCCGGGGATGGGGGCGGATCCGCAGCCGGTCGAGCAGGGCGCCGGTCTTGCGCGTGTCCTCGCAGGCGATGTAGTCGGCCGTCACCAGCGCGTCGCGGATCCGTGGGGTGACGTCGTCGAGGTTGCCGATCGGGGTGGGACAGACGACCAGCCGTCCCGGCATCAGCTTCCCTTCCCGAGCTCGGTGCGGGCGAGCGCGGCGGCGCCGATCATGCCGGCGTCGTTGCCCATCGTCGCCGCCAGGATCGGCGTCTTGTACTTGGGGTACAGCGCCCGTTCGCGGACCTCGCGGGGGGCCGGGTCGAGCCGCAGGGCGCCGGCGGCGATGACGCCGCCGCCGACCACGATCGCGTTCGGCTCGAAGATGTTGGCGTAGTTGGCGCAGGCGACGCCGAGGCGGCTGCCGATCAGCTCGAAGACGGCGACGGCGGTGTCGTCGCCGGCCAGCGCCGCCTCGGTCACGGCCTTGCCGTCGACCTCCTCCCCCGCCGCCAGCCGCTTGCCGAGCTCGGAGTCGGGGCTGCTTTCGGCGGCGGCGCGGCCCTCGCGGCCGAGCGCGGTGCCGGAGGCGAGCGCCTCGACGCAGCCGTGGTTGGGGCAGTTGCCCTGGCAGGGCGGGCCGTCGGCCTGGATCACCATGTGGCCGAGCTCGGCGCCGGCGCCGGTGGCGCCGCGGTAGAGCTGGCCGCCGAGGACCAGGCCGCCGCCGATCCCGGTGCCGATCGTCAGCATCACGAGGTCGGTCATCCCCCGGCCGGCGCCGTAGAGGAACTCGGCGTAGGCGGCGACGTTGGCGTCGTTGTCGACGACCACCGGCAGCCCGACCCGCTCCTCGACCAGGTCGCGCAGCGGCAGGTCGGAGAGCGGCAGGTTGACGGCGGAGACGGCGACGCCGCGGTCGTGGTCGATCGTCGCCGGCACGCCGAGGCCGACGGCGGTGGCGCCGGGGCGGGCGTCGCGGGCCTCGCGGACCTCGCGCACCAGCAGCTCGACCAGCTCGTCCTCGCTCTGGCCGGTCGAGGCCTCGCGGCTCTCCCAGAGCGGCTCGGTCGCGGCGAGGACCCCGACCTGCATCTTGGTGCCGCCGAGGTCGACCCCGATCGTCTCTTCGGAACTCACGGGCCGGTGGCGGTTTTTAGGCGGGCGACCGAGTACATCGCCATGATTTCTAGCCCTTTTATGGCAGGAGATGATCCCCAGCGGCCGGACGGGCCGCCCGAATACAACGTCTACCGCTCGCGTAAAGGCCCGCTCTCGCGGCTGCGCAAGCCGGATCTGAGCGGCCTCAAGGACCGCGCAAAGCTGCCTGGCAAGCCCCCCGGCGAGGAGAAGCCGCGGCGCACGCGCGAGCGTCGCGAACGCCGCCGCGGGGCACCGCGGCCGGGCTGGAAGCGGGGCCTGAAATGGGTCGGGATCGCGGTTTTGGGATGGATCTTGCTCAGCTTCCTCGCCTTCGCCGTGTCGGCCCAACTGCAGTCGTTCAAGCTCGCCGGCGAAGCGAAGGACGCCCTGCACGGCAACCCGCTGCTGCTGCCGAGCGCGCAGACGATCCTCGTCATGGGCACCGACGCGCGGCCGCCCGACACCAAGGAACCGAACGCCGCTCCCTCGCAGGAGTGCTTCGAACAGCAGGAAAAGGGCGAGGCGCCCCACTCGCCCTGCTCCGAAGGCCAGTTCCGCGCCGACACGCTGATGCTGATCCGGGCCGGCGGCGGCACCTTCAACAAACTCTCGATCCCGCGCGACACCTACGCCGAAATCCCCGGCAACGCGCCGGAAAAAATCAACGCCGCCTTCGCCTTCGGCGGCGCCGCGCTGCAGATCAAGACCGTCGAACAGTTCCTCGGGATCCAGATCGACCACGTCGCGATCGTCGACTTCACCGGCTTCGAAGACCTGATCGACGCCGTCGGCGGCGTCGAAGTGAACTTGCCGCACAAGCTCTGCGCCGACATCTCCGGCGGCGCCGGCGGCGGCCAGGGCGGGATCACGCTGCGCCTGCACAAGGGTTGGAACACGCTCGACGGCCAGAAGGCGCTCGCCTACTCGCGGATCCGCGAGCCGAGCGAATGCCCCGGCCCGGGCAAGAGCGCCTTCACCTTCGGCTACAGCGACCTCGACCGGGCCAAGGCCCAGCAGGCGGTGATCAGCGGCATCAAGGACCGCCTCACCGACCCGCTGCGCATCCCCTACAACTTCGTCAAGGGCCCGATCATCGGCTGGTCGGCGCCGAAAGCGTTCGTCAGCGACATGGGCTTCTTCACGATGCCGCAGCTGGTGCTGGCGGCGGCGATCGGCGGCGAAGCCGACACCAACGTCCTCTGCGGCAACCCGAAGCGCGAAGAATGCTCGTTCCGCTCCGACGGCGCGATCGAAGTCCCCGACGACGTCCGCCGCCGGGCAGTGAGGAAGCTGATGGGCTGAGCCGGCGCCGCTGTCGACTTTCGCGCCCCTCTCGGGGCCACGAAGTCGAGAGCGCTCAGTCGGCGGCCGCGGTGGCCTTCGACTCGCTCTTCGTCTTCGAATCGCCCGACTTCGACTCCGAGGAGGACGAGGAGTCCGAGGACTTCGACTCGGAGGAGCTCTCGCCGCCCGAGGCGGCGGCGCCCTTCTTCTTCTTGCCGTAGTCGGTGTTGTAGAAGCCGGAGCCCTTGAAATGGACCGCCGGCGAGTGCAGGACGCGCTGCGCGGGGGCCCCGCACTCGGCGCACTCGGTGAGCGGATCGTCGCTCATCTTCTGCATCACGTCGAAGACGTGGCCGTTCTCGCACTTGTACTCGTAAATAGGCACGGGCTGCGGGATTATCGCAGCCGCTACGGTTCCGGCCATGGCGACGACCCGGCCGGACCCGCAGACCGAGGTGACGATGGAGGAGATCGTCGCGCTGTGCAAACGGCGCGGCTTCGTCTTCCCCAGCTCCGAGATCTACGGCGGCGTCGGCTCGACCTACGACTACGGCCACTACGGCGTGCTGCTGAAGAACAACGTCAAGGCCGAGTGGTGGCGGGCGATGCTGCAGGACCGCGACGACATCGTCGCGCTCGACTCGGCGATCATCCAGAACCCCCGCGTCTGGGAGGCCTCGGGCCACCTCGAGGGCTTCACCGACCCGCTCGTCCAGTGCCTCGGCGAGTGCAAGCGGCGCTGGCGCGAGGACCATCTGCGCGAGGCGGTCGCGGCCGCCGGCGGCGACCCCAGTGCGGAGCTGCGCTGCCCCGAGTGCGGCGGCGAGCTCTCCGAGCCGCGCCAGTTCAACCTGATGTTCGAGACCCACGTCGGCCCCGTCGCCGATGCCGGCTCGACCGTCTACCTGCGGCCGGAGACGGCGCAGGGGATCTTCATCAACTTCAAGAACGTGCTCAGCTTCGCCCGCAAGAAGCCGCCCTTCGGGATCGCCCAGGTCGGCAAGTCGTTCCGCAACGAGATCACGCCCGGCAACTTCATCTTCCGCACCCGCGAGTTCGAGCAGATGGAGATGGAGTTCTTCGTGCCGCCGGCCGATGCCGAGCGCTGGTACCGGGAGTGGATCGAGCTGCGCGAGCGCTGGTACACCGACCTCGGCATCCGCCCCGACCACCTCCGCGTCCGCGCCCACGAGAGCCACGAGCTCTCCCACTACTCGTCGGGGACGAGCGACGTCGAGTACCTGTTCCCGATCGGCTGGTCGGAGCTGGAGGGGATCGCCAACCGCGGCGACTTCGACCTCGCCCAGCACGCCAAGCTCAGCGGCGAGAAGCTCGAGTACTTCGACCAGCAGACGAAAGAGCGCTACGTGCCGCACGTGATCGAGCCGGCGGCCGGCGCCGACCGCGCCACCCTCGCCTTCCTCGTCGACGCCTACGAGGTCGAGGAGGTCGAGGGCCGCCAACGCACCGTCCTGCGCCTGCACCCGCGCCTCTCCCCGGTCAAGGTCGCCGTCCTCCCCCTCGTCTCCAAGGAGGGTATGCCGGAGAAGGCGCGCGAGATCTTCCAAGCCCTGCGCCGCCGCCTGCCGGCCGAGTTCGACGAGGGCGGCTCGATCGGCAAGCGCTACCGCCGCCAGGACGAGATCGGCACCCCCTGGGGGATCACCGTCGACCACCAGACGATGGCGGACGACACCGTCACCCTGCGCGACCGCGACTCCCTCGAGCAGACCCGCCTCTCCGTCGCAAGCCTCGGCGACGAGCTGGTGCGGCGCCTCGCAGCGCCGTGGCGCTCGCCGAAGCTGGGCTGAGGGCCCGGCCGCCCCCAGCGGACCAGGCCAGCGACGTCAGCTGCAGCGCTAACTGACATCAGATCTCGGTTACATCCAATGTCGATTACACCGGATGTCGGGACACGCTCACTTCCGAGCTAACTACGTTCGATTCCGAGTACGACGGCAAGCGCATCTTCGATCTCGGCGAGGGTCGACGTGCCCACGGTGCCAAGTAGTTCGCGAAAGCGGCGGCGTGCGACGGTGCGGACAGCGCGGCACACGGCAACGCTGTTCCGGTCGATGCCGGACTCCGGCCCCACCGTCGGCCGGAGATCGGATGGCGCACGCGACGTAGACAGAGGGACGACGACGATGAGATCCTCCTCGGCGCCGGTTAACAGCCCATCGACCGAGACCACCACGACCGGGCGGTTCTTTCCCGCTCACCCGGTCGTGCCGCACCTAACGATACGAGCCAGATGCTGCCCCGCGTCGGTTCAGGCGATGCCGTCACCGATGATGGCCTCCCACTCCCGCTCTTCCTCGGCAACCTCGGGATTGCCGGCATCGACGAGCGAAGCCTCGCGCTCTGAGCGAAGCGCCGCTGCGCGATCGATTCGACGCGCAAATTCAGTGAGAAGCGTCGAAACCGAGACACCGCGCTCGCGGGCTCGCGCAGACAACACATCCTTCGTGCGTCGCGGAACTCGGATCGTTGCGGTAGTGGTAGCCACTGACGCCCAATCGTAGCGCCACGATGCGGGGGTTGAGGCGTTTGTCACAAATCTCCCTATTCTTGGTGATTAAACTGATATGGTAGCACGGTCCCCCGGGACAGGCAGGGCAATCGTCCCCGTCTATCCCCGGATCCGATCTCCGTTGAAGATTGGTCATCGACCTGATCTGGAGACATGGCGTACCTAAACCGGGCCTCGGCCCGGCTCCGTTGAAGCAGACAGCCCTGACGCGAGAGCGTTAAGAAAAGATGAGGAGGTCATCCCGTGCCCGCAGTTGGCCTATAGGCTCTTCGCCGGATTCGCCGGCCAGCGGGAGAGATGGGGCAATGCGGGGGGGCGACGATTACGAAAGCTGGTTCGAACGGGCAACGGGGAATGGCCCGTACCTGTTTCAAACCGAACTTGCCGCCAGAAAGGCACCACCCGCGGTCCTTGAAGTCCCGACCGGTAGCGGCAAGACCCAGGCAGTGCTGGGGGCCTGGATGTTCCAGCGGCAGCGGGGCGAAGGGCCTCGACGCCTCGTCTATGCGCTGCCGATGCGGACGCTGGTCGAGCAGACGCGCAATGTGGCCGTCGAGATGCGGAAGCGTTCTGGGCTCCAACCAGAGGAGCTGCCCATTCATATTCTGATGGGCGGGAAGGATTTCCCAGACGAAGACTGGAGGCTGCGTCCCGATGGCGATCAGATCCTGATCGGCACCATCGACATGCTCCTCTCCCGCGCGCTGAACCGCGGCTACGGCGAGAGCCGCTTCGCCTGGCCGGTCTCCTTCGGACTGCTCAATTCCGACTGCCGCTGGGTGTTCGACGAGGTTCAGTTGATGGGGCCGGCACGAACGACGTCGGCACAGCTCGCCGGCCTGCGAGAGGCACTCGGCACGGCGCTGTCAGGCGAGACGATGTGGGTATCGGCAACGATCGACCGCGAGGCGCTGGAAACGGTGGACGGTCCGAAGCTCGGTGAGCCCATGGCCCTTCCCGACGCCGACCAACAGGGCCCGCTCAGGTCTCGTCTCATCGCGTCGAAGCGGCTGGCGCGCGCCGACCTCAGCAGCTTCAAGCCGGCTAACCGCCCTGGCGAGATCGCGGCGCTGGCGGCCGAGGCTCATATGCCCGGCACCCGGACCATCGTCGTCCTCAACACCGTCGGACAGGCGCAGGCGACGTTTTCCGCTTTGACGAAGCTGCTCGAAGGGGACGACGCACCGCGAGCGGTGCTCCTGCATTCCCGCTTCCGCCCTAGCGACCGCGCGGACCGCATGGAGGAAGCGCTGGCGGCCCCGCAGGACGGCGGCACGATCGTCGTCGCCACCCAGGTCATCGAGGCGGGCGTCGACGTCTCCTCGCGGACGCTGCTCACCGAAACCGCGCCCTTCTCCTCCATCGTCCAGCGACTGGGACGGTGCAACCGAGCGGGGGAGGAATCGGAGGCGTCGGCTATCTGGCTCGACACCGGAGCCTACGAGGAGGGCGGGAAGGCAGCCAGGATGGCGGCTCCGTATCTTCCGGTCGACCTCAACCGGTCGCGGGAGAAGCTGCTCGACCTGGAGGGTGAGTCGCTCTCGCCCGAAGCCCTCGCCGGTGTCAAGGTGAGCGAGACGCGGGAGGAGCCCATCACCCTGCGCCGCCGCGACCTCGTCGACCTGTTCGATACCAGTCCGGACCTCTCCGGCATGGACATCGACATCGCCCCCTTCATCAGGGAGGACGACGAGCGGTCGGTGCTCGTCTGCTTCCGGGACATCGAGGACGGCGCGCCGGTCTACGACGGACTGCCGGCGAACGACGAGGTGGTGCAGGTTCCCCGTGACAGCCTCAAGGGACGGGTGTGCTGGAAAGCCGATTACCTCGACAAAAGCTGGGAGCGCACCCGCGGCGAGCTCGTCCCGCCTGGCGCGACCCTCATCCTCGATGCCGCTGACGGCGGCTACACCACCGCGCAGGGATGGGACGGGAAATCGAAGGCAAGAGTTCCGGTGGTCAAGCCGGCTGACGAAAAACTGCGCGATTCTTCGGAGACCGTCGAGAGCGACGACGCCGGACACGAGCCGCGAGAGCTGCTCGATCACCTTCAGGATGTCGAGCACGAAGCCGAGCGCCTGCTCCGAGACCTGGCGATCGAGCCGGGATGGTCGGCGGCGGTCACCGCTGCCGCCGCGCTCCACGACATCGGCAAGGCCCACCCCGCGTTCCAGCACCTGCTGCGCACCGCCATGAAGCCGGGGGGAGACGCGGCGGACGGCAAGGTCTGGGCGAAGAGCGGCAAGACGGGAGGGGAACGCGTACGCCGCTACTTGCGCCACGAGCTGGCCAGCGCATTGGCCGTCAGGAATCTGGACGGTGCGATCGACCTTCCCTCCGATCGGAACCTGGTCGCCTATCTGGTCGCGGCCCACCACGGTAAGGTTCGTCTCTCGATTCGCCCCGCCCCGGGAGAGTTCCAGCCCGACGCAACCGCGGGGAAGCGGTTTGCGCTCGGCTTGGTGGACGGCGACGAGATCCCGCCGGTCGAGACGCCGATCGGCACCGTTCCCGCCACCACCGTCGACCTCGGCTGCATGGAACTCGGGGGCGACCGCTCGTGGACCGACGCCGCGCTGCGCCTCCGCGACGACCCGGACCTCGGCCCCTTCCGCCTCGCCTTCCTCGAGGCCCTGCTCCGCATCGCCGACTGGAGGGCGAGTGCCTGAGATCCGCCTCGACGGCTGCCGCACCCGTCCGCTGATCGGGTACCTGAAGGCGCTTGGCCTGCTGCGGGCCGTGGCCCAGCAGGCAGACGGCAGCGCGCGGGGGCGTTGGCACAACGACGTGTTTCACCTGCGGTCGAGACTCTCCAGCGAAGAGCTGCGTGTGTTCCTGCGGGATGAGTACAGACCGGCGCCAATACTTTCGCCGTGGAATGGAAGGTGCGGCTTCTATCCCAAGGGGAACGCGGCCGCAGTGAGGAATCTCGGAGGCATCGAGGGGTCCGACGACCCACGCCTGGACGCCTACCGACAGTTGATTGCAGCCACGCGAGCACTGCTGTCTGAGATTGGCGTTGCCGAGAAGCCAGGTGAGGAGGCCAAGGGACAACTGCTCCGATGCCTGCGACGCCGATGGCCAGATGATGCGTTGGAGTGGCTGGATGCGGCGGTTGTACTCGGAATGGATTCACCGCGCTTCCCACCGCTGCTCGGCTCGGGGGGCAATGACGGAAGCTATGACTTCTCGTCGAACTACATGGAGGCGATCGGCGAAGCGGTGCTAGGAGACCACAGTCGATCGAATTCTCTGCTCGCGCACGCGCTTAGCGGCACGCCGACGCCACTTAGTGGCACCAACCTTGACTTCCTCTTCCGTGACGCATCGGTCACCAACTCACCCAGCCTCGATTCGAATGGTGTCGGGAACCCCTGGGACCTCATCCTGGGCCTCGAGGGCACGCTCGTCCTTACTGCGGGCGTCGTCCGCCGGCATGACAGCCACCTTCCCGGACACCTCTCGGCGCCATTCACGGTCAACGCGACCGCCGGCGGTTATGGCTCGGCAACCAACGGGGAGTCAGGATGGGCGGAGCTCTGGCTGCCGCTCTGGGACGGCTGGGCGGCGCTCGGAGAGCTTGCCGCCCTCGCGCGCGAGGCTCGCGCGCAGGTGGGAGGCGGACGACGGCGACAGGCAACCACCGGGCTCGACTTCGCCCGCGCCGCCGGAGAACTGGGCGTTGCCCGTGGAATCACCGCGTTCGAGCGCTATGTGGTTCTCGAACGGGCCGGCCAGTCGAGGCTGGCGGTCCCGGCCGGACGGATCACCGTCGAAGAGCGGCCGGCGGTGCTGGCGCTGCGCGAAATCGAAAGCTGGCTCTCGACGCTCAGTCGTTACGCCAGTCGGAAGGAGTGCCCGCAGGGTCCGCGAGCGACGATCGCCGGGCTGGAACGAGCTGCGTTCGAGATGGCGTCGACTGGAAAGCCGGAGACGGTCTGCGCCACGCTCGAGGCGATCGGGAGCGTCGAAGCCGCCCTTGCCCGTTCCTCCTCATCGGCCCAGGTCCTGAAACCGCTGCGGGGGGCCGCCGCCGACCCCTGGGTGAAGGCCGCGGACGACGGCACGGCCGAGCTGGCGGTCGCGGTGGGCCTGGCTTCCCTCCGGGACGGACGGCCCCGGAACGGAGGGAGCGCAAAGAGCCGTGCGCCGCTCCCGACCATGCGCGACTACCTGCATGGGACCACTACCCAGCCGGACGGCAAGGTCTCGTACGACCCCCGGCGCGAGCACGCGATCGGGGGGAGCACGCTGGCGACGATCCTCGCCGCCCTGCACGCGCGCCGCCACATGGAAGGCGCCCGGACCGAGGTGGGACTCGCATACGAGTACGGCACGTGGACGCCGCTCGTGGCCGCGCGCTCGCTCGCCCGCGGCCTCCTGGACGAGGATCGGATCCTGGCGCTCCTGCGTGGCTTGTCCGTTTTCGACTTCGACCGGAGAGCCCGCCGGGGACAAGGCCCCGCACGGGTGCTCCCGCCCCCCTCCGCGACAGCAGAACCGCCGCCAGAACCGATCTTCGAACTGCTGACGCTCGCCTGGCAACCACGCATCGCGGGGGGCGAAGGCGATCCGCGGGCCAAACGAGTCGCCGCGGATCCCAGGCCGGCGCCAGGCAGCTTCGAGATTGCTCCCCAACCCGACTGGGCGGCACGGCTGGCCGCGGGAGCGGTGCGCCCGGTCGTCGAGGACGCACTGCGCCGTCTCCGGTTCGCCGGGCTGCCGCCGATTCCCATAGCCGCGGACCTCGTCCCCGTTCCGGGCCCGAACCGGGATCTCGGATGCCGGCTGGCAGCCGCGCTGCTGCTTCACCTGGGCTCACGGGACATGGGCAAGCTGGTCGGTGCATTCATCGAAGAGGAGCAGAAAGACAAGCAAGACGAAAGGGAGGATCAATGAACGATGCACTGCGCGAGGAGTTCCGTCTCGTCCTCAAAGCGAAGTTGAGGCCGGTCGCGGGCTCCTCCTTTCAGCCGACCGGCTTCCCTGACCTCGGCCCAGCGGGGTTCGACCGCCCGGGACCCGACGGGCAGGTCGACAAGGCATTGCTGGTGGAGTCGGTGCAGTCGCTCGCCAACCGACTCGAGGACATTGCCTGGAACGCCGAGGGGAATAAGCCAGCCGGCCCACTGGCCCCGTTGCCCTATATCGAGGTCAGGAGCAAAGGCGGCGGTGACTTCCTCACCTCCTCTCGGCTCGAGCCGCACCGCCTGGCGGGTGCCTACATACGGAGCTCGAAGATCGACGGCAAGGACGGAGACGAGTGGCTGATCGGGCGGACCGAGATGCAGGAGGGACGACCACTCGACTGGCGAGCGCTTTACGCATCGATCTTCGAGCTCGACCCCCTCTGCCTCATTCACGGCGTCTTCTTTTCGAGCCCGAAATGGAAGAGCTTCGGCAACCCGAAGATCCGGCGGGCGGTGACGGCGGTGATCGAGGCACACGGCGTTCGACCCGTTGTCTCGGGCGGCGTGAAGCGCGACGATGTCAACCCGACCAAAGGCGAGAGTCGCGGCTCCTCCGAGGGATTCGGGTTCGTCCCGTTTGGACGCACCGAGTACACGGCGGACGAGATCGAGCTGTCGGCTGTGGTCGACCTCGAGCAGATTCGGGGGTACGGCCTCGATGACGACGCCACCGATCTGCTCACTGCGATTGCCCTGTGGGAGATCCGCTCGCTACTCGACCGACCGCTGCGGCTGCGCACCGCCTGCGACCTTGAACTGGTCGATGGAGAGCCCACGATCGTCCGCCCCGACGGGTGGGAGCTGCCGTCCGCGGCGGACCTGGAGGCCACTATTTCCGCGAGCGAGGTTGGCTTCGACGGCCCCGTGCCAATCGTGGCGGAGTACTCCGGGGCGTGATCGGACTTCGTCTTCACTTCGAGCTGGGTCGTTATCACGCGACTCCCTGGGGCTCGAATGTCAACGACGCCGCGATCGAGTGGCCGCCGAGCCCCTGGCGTCTGCTCCGGGCCCTGTACTCGACCGGGCGCACGCACGCCGACCTCGCGACGGCCCAGTCCGACCTCGACCAAGCGCTCCTCGCCTTGGCCACCGCCCCGCCCCCGACGTTCGAGCTGCCGCTTGCGATCGCGGCGCATACCCGTCACTACATGCCGGTCCCCGGCGGGAAGCCCGTGCCATCGCCGAGCGGTCGCGGCGAGAAAACCGCGAAGGTGCTCGATGGGTTCCTGGCGATCAACCCAGAGCAGCCGCTGGTGGCTTGGTGGGACGTGGAACTGACAGCCCCGGCGAGGGTGGCGCTGAATGCTGCGGTGCGCAGCCTTGGCTACCTGGGCAGGTCCGAGTCGGTCTGCCGGGCCGAGCTGATCGACGGTCCCGGACCGCAACAGCCCACGGCCACGCCCATGGGTGCCGAGGCCGCCGATGCGAGCGTCGAGGCGGAGCTGGTCGACCTTCTCTGCCCTGCGGGCGAGGATCCTCTCGCCGCCCTGCGAACCAGCGTCACCGAGATGCGACGCGACCGCCTGCTGGTACCGCACGGAACCCGGTGGGTGACCTATGCAGTCGACACGAAGGATGCCCGACGAGGCGACGCCGAAGCCACCTGGCAGCGTCAGCCCCTGAGGCGCCCGCAGGTGGCGCTCCTGCGCCTGACCGGAGGCGATCGTCCCGGCCTCTTCGAGGCAGTGCGGATCGGTCAGCTGCTGCGGTGTGCGCTGCAGTCCGCGTTCGGCAAGGCTGCCGGCGGGGGCGCCTCGGCAACCTTCAGCGGCCGCGCCGGCGAGAACCGGCGCCTCGATCAGCATCGTCACGCCCACTACCTGTGTCTTCCAGACTCTCACGGCAGGCGCGTCGACCGGCTCGTCGTCTGGGCGCCGGAGGGGTTCGGCTCCGAGGAGGTGAGCGCGCTTGCACGGTTGCGCAAGCTGTACGACCGCGACCACACGACTGGGTCGTCGATCGAGATGCGCGTCGCGCTGACTGGCCTTGGAACCGAAGACGAGCTGCAGATCCCCGACCTGGTCGGCCCCAGTCGCAAATGGCGCAGCTTGACGCCGTTCGCGCTGGTTCGCCACCCCAAGCGGCGTGGCGGGCGGACGGTTGACGGCCCAGACGAACAGGTCAATCAAGAGTTGGCGCACAGGGGGCTCCCCGCTCCCGAGACCATCCAACTCCGCAACGACTCTTGGCACCGGTTCCGCAGCTCCAAGCTCGGTCAGCCCCGACTCGAACGCAAGCCGCTTTGCGGCTTGGAGCTCACCTTCGCCGAGGCAGTCACGGGTCCAATCGCGATCGGCGCCCTCAGCCACTACGGACTCGGGGTGTTGGTCCCGGATCGCCGATGATCCAACCCCCCGACCTCCTCCCCGCCCGCATCCTCAACGAGCACGTCTACTGCCCGCGGCTCGCGTACCTGGAGTGGGTGGACGGCGGCTTCACCGACAACGCCGACACGGTCGAGGGGACGATCGTGCACAGGCGCGTCGACGTCGAGAAGGGGCCGGCGCCGACGCCCGCGCAGCTCGAGGGCGGCGAGGATCCGCCCCCGACCAGCTCGTTGACGATCTCCTCCGAGCGGCTGGGCCTGATCGCCAAGATCGACGTGGTCGAGTTCTCGGACGGCGTGGCGCGGCCGCTCGAGTACAAGCGCGGCAAGCCGCGCGACCCGGAGACGCCGTTGTGGGAGCCCGAGCTCGTGCAGCTCTGCGCCCAGGTGCTGCTGCTGCGCGATGCGGGGTACGAGGTGGAGGGAGCGGAGGTCTACTTCGCCGGATCCCGGACGCGGCATCTGGTGCCGATCGACGACGCGGTCGTCGATCGGACGCTCGACGCCATTCAGGAGCTGCGCGCCAACGCGCGCCGGGACGAGCCGCCGGCGCCGCTTGTCGACAGCCCCAAGTGCCCCCGCTGCTCGTTGGTCGGGATCTGCCTGCCCGACGAGGTGAACCTGATCCGCGGTCGGACGAAGGCACCGCGGCGGCTGGTCGCGGGCGATCCTCCGGCGTCGCCGCTGTACCTCACGACGCAGGGCGCGCGGCTGACCAAGCGCGGCGGTCGGGCCGTGCTTCTCGAGGAAGGCAAGGAGGTCCAGAGCCGGCGGATCGTCGACGTCTCCCACGTCGCGGTCTTCGGCAACGCGACCGTCGGCAGCGCTCTGCTGCGCGAGCTCTTCGATCGCGGGGTCCCGGTGCTGTGGCTGAGCTTCGGTGGCTGGCTCTCCGGCGTGGCAACCGGGATGCCGCCGAAGAACATCGAGCTGCGACAGCGCCAGTACAGAGCGGCCACGCTCGGCTCCCCGGATCTCGCCTCGGCCTTCGTCGTCGGCAAGATCCGCAACTCGCGCACGCTGCTGCGGCGGCAGGCGAGTCCGCAGCCGACCGCTGTGCTCGCCCAACTCGCGGCGCTCGCGAAGCAGGCCCGTGGGGAGCGGTCGCTCGACAGCCTGCTCGGCATCGAGGGAACCGCGGCCCGCCTCTACTTCCAGAACTTCTCCGGCCTCCTGCGCAGCGAGCAGCTGGCGCGCGGGTTCGATTTCGCGGGACGCACCCGGCGCCCGCCGACCGATCGGATCAACGCGCTGCTCTCCTTCGCCTACTCGATGCTGGCCAAGGAGACGGTGGTGGCGTGCCTTGCGACCGGCCTCGACCCCTATGCGGGGCTCTACCATCGACCGCGCTTCGGCAGGCCGGCCCTGGCCCTCGACCTCAGCGAGGAGTTCCGCCCGCTGATCGCGGACTCGACCGTCCTCACCGCGGTCAACAACGGCGAGATCGAGGCCGGTGACTTCGTCGAGCGGGCGGGCGCCGTGGCCCTCACCCCGGCCGGCCGCAAGAAATTCATCCGCACCTTCGAGCGTCGCATGCAAACCGAGCTCAAGCACCCGGTTTTCGGCTATCGAGCCAGCTATCGTCGAACCCTGGAGATTCAGGCTCGGCTGCTCGCCGCCGTCCTGGCGGGGGACTGCTCTGAGTACAGGCCTTTGACAACCAGATAGAACCGTGGCGGAGAGGACTCGCTATCTGCTCGCCTATGACATTCGCGAGCCCAGGAGACTGCGGAGGGTGCACCAAGTCGCGAAGGCCTGGGGCTACCCTCTGCAGTACTCCCTCTTCATCTGTGACCTCACCCGGTCCGAGCTTCTACTGATGAAGCGCGACCTGCTCGGCGAGATGAGCGTCGCGCAGGACAGCGTAGGCATCTTCGACCTCGGACCCCCCGACAGCCGCGGCGTCCACTGCGTCGAGTTCATCGGCCAAAACCGCGACCTCCCCAGCAGCGACGCCGAGGTCTGGTAACGCGAGCGGTCCAGTGACACCGCCACCAACCCTGACCCCTCGTAGTCAAGAAAGCCCTGCAGAAAGCGGAAATCCACCGGCGCCGCAAGGCAAACGGAGTCCCCTTTCCCCCAATCAGAGCCCACCCCTCGCAGGCAGCGATATTCTCCCTGCAATTGAGCAGGTTATTTCGCGAGCCGGTCACCGAGGAGATAACTCCTCGGCTCCGTTGAAGCGAGAACATCAGTCATGTTGGTTGCGTGGTGGGCGAGGTCACCGAGGAGATAACTCCTCGGCTCCGTTGAAGCGGTCTGTACATGCGAACCCACAATACGGCCGAAGAGGTCACCGAGGAGATAACTCCTCGGCTCCGTTGAAGCGTGACGGTTAGTGGAGTACACCCCGGCTTCTTCCGCGGTCACCGAGGAGATAACTCCTCGGCTCCGTTGAAGCGAGGGGGCCGACGCAGTTGACACTGAGCAATTGCTGGTCACCGAGGAGATAACTCCTCGGCTCCG
>CAZHLT010000042.1:0-3894 GCA_964533285.1 uncultured Conexibacteraceae bacterium
GGTTATCGGCGAGGGGTTCCATGCCGAGCTGGGGGGGCTGCACGCGGAGCGGGCGGCGCTGGCGGACTGCGCGGCGCGGGGCGAGGACCCGGCCGGGGCGACGATGTACGTGACGCTCGAGCCCTGCGCCCACCACGGGCGGCAGCCGCCCTGCGTCGAGGCGATCCTCGAGGCCGGGGTCGGCCGCGTCGTCGTCGCCTCCGAGGACCCCAGCGAGAAGGCCGCCGGCCGCGGCCCCGGGATCCTCCGCGACGGCGGCGTCGACGTCGCCTTCGCCGCCGGCGCGGAGGCAGCCGCCGCCCGCCGCCTCAACCAGCCCTTCCGCAAGCACGCCCGCACCGGCCTGCCCCTGGTCACCCTGAAGCTCGCCATGTCCCTCGACGGGCAGACGACCACCCGTCCCGGCGACTCCCCCTGGATCTCCGGCCCCGAGAGCCGCGCCCTCGTCCACCAGTGGCGCACCGAATCCGACGCCATCGCCGTCGGCATCGCCACCGCCCTGGCCGACGACCCCCTCCTGACGGCCCGACCCGAGGGCGTCGCCGAGCCCCGCCAGCCCCTCCGCATCGTCTTCGACTCCGAGGCCCGCCTGCCCCTGGACTCCCGGCTCCTCGCGACCCTGGATGTCTCTCCCGTGCTCGTCGTGGTCTCCCCCGAGGCGCCGCGGTCCCGCAGCCAAGCCCTCGAGCGAGCAGACGCAGAGGTCCTCACCATCACCGGCCCGAGCCCGGGCGAGCGGGTAACCGCCGCGCTCAGAGCCCTGGGCGACCGAGGGATCACCTCCCTGTTCCTGGAGGGCGGCCGGACCCTGGCCAGGAGCTTCCTCGAAGCCGACCAAATCGACGCCTCGAAGACCTTCGTCGCCCCCGTCCTTCTCGGTCTTGCCGACTCGCCCCTCGCGGCGGGTGGCCCGGGGAGGGGGCGCGAGAACGAAAACCTCGCCCGCAGTGCCCCCTCCCCGGGAGAGGACCCGCCGCGCCGGAGCGCCCTCGCCTTGTCCGAGGACCGCATCGGCGACGATGTCCTGATGACCGCGACGTTCAAGGAGTGGTGAGCCCGTGTTCACCGGCCTGATCCAGGACCAGGGCACCGTCGACTCGATCGACTCCGGCCCCGACGGCGCCCGCCTGCGCATCGCCACCCGCCTCGCCCCCGAGATCGCCGTCGGCGACTCCGTCGCCGTCGACGGCATCTGCCTGACGGCCACCGCCACGACCGACGCCTCCTTCGACACCGAGGCGATGAACCAGACGCTGCGCCTCACCGCCCTCGGCGACCTCGAGCCCGGCGCCGCCGTCAACCTCGAGCTGGCGCTGCGGGCGAGCGACCGCCTCGGCGGCCACATCGTCCAGGGCCATGTCGACGGCGTCGGCACCGTGCTCGACGTCGAGGACGACGGCTTCGCCCGCCGCGTCCGCGTCGAGCTGCCCTCGGAGCTGCTGCGGTACGCGATCGACAAGGGCTCGATCACGCTCAGCGGGGTGAGCCTGACGATCGCCGATCTGGGCGACTCCTGGGTCGCCGTTTCCCTGATCCCCGAGACGCTGGAGCGGACCAACCTCGGTCGACTGGGCCGAGGTGACAGAGTTAACGTCGAGAGCGACGTGGTCGCCAAGTACGTGGAGCGCATGGCGGCGCCGTTCGCCGGAAAGGACCAACCGTGAGCGAGATGACCGAGACGCAGGGCAACGTGAGCGCCGGCGGGGCGGGGCAGAGCCCGTTCTCGACGATCGAGGAAGCGATCGAGGAAATCCGCCGCGGCCGCATGGTCGTCGTCTGCGACGGCGAGGACCGCGAGAACGAGGGCGACCTGGTGATGGCGGCCCAGTTCGCCACCCCGGAGGCCGTCAACTTCATGGCCAAGGAGGCGCGCGGCCTGATCTGCCTGGCGCTGACCGCGGAGCGCTGCGAGCGGCTCGGCCTCAACCTGATGGCGGCAAAGAACGAGGCGCCGCTGCAAACCGCCTTCACGGTGACTATCGAGGCCGCCGGCGGGGTCAGCACCGGCATCTCCGCTCACGACCGCGCCCACACGATCCAGGTCGCGATCGACCCCGACTCGGGCCCGCGCGACATCGTCGTCCCCGGCCACATGTTCCCGCTGCGGGCCAAAGACGGCGGCGTCCTCGAGCGGACCGGCCACACCGAGGCCTCGGTCGACCTCGCCCGCCTCGCCGGCCTGATTCCCGCCGGCGTGATCTGTGAGGTGATGAACGACGACGGCACGATGGCCCGCGTCCCCGACCTGGTCCCCTACTGCGAGAGGCACGGCCTGAAGATGGTCACGGTCGCCGACCTGATCGCCTACCGGCGCCGCACCGAGAAGCTGGTCGAACGGGTCGTCGACACCGCGCTGCCGACCGCGCTCGGCGACTTCACCGCGGTCGGCTACCGCTCCCTGGTCGATGACAAACACCACGTGGCGATGGTCAAGGGCGAGGTCGACGGGGCCGAGGACGTGCTCGTCCGGGTCCACTCCGAGTGCCTCACCGGCGACGTCTTCCACAGCCTGCGCTGCGATTGCGGCGAGCAGCTGGAGGCGGCGCTCTCGCAGATCGAGGCCGAGGGCCGCGGCGTCCTCCTCTACCTCTCGCAGGAGGGGCGCGGGATCGGCCTGCTCAACAAGCTGCGCGCCTACAAGCTGCAGGAGGAGGGGGCCGACACGGTCGAGGCCAACCTCAAGCTGGGGCTGCCGGCCGACCTGCGCGACTACGGGATCGGCGCCCAGATCCTGGTCGACCTCGGCCTCTCCAGCATCCGCCTGCTGACCAACAACCCGAAAAAGATCGTCGGCCTCGAGGGCTACGGCCTCTCGGTCAGCGAGCAGGTGCCGATCGAGTTCCAGCCCAATGCCCACAACGAGGCCTACCTGCGGGTCAAGCGCGACAAGATGGGCCACTCGCTGCACCACCAGGGGCTCGCCCTCGACGAGGAGATGATCCACGGCGAGGAGGAGCGCGACGCGCGGGGCGGCGACGATGGCTGAAGGCGACGGTGCCTTCCTCGAAGGCTTCGGCGACGGCGACCGGGCGGCGCTGGCGCCGCTGCGCTTCGCGATCTGCGTCGGCCGCTACTACGAGGACCTCGCCCAGCGCCTGACCGCCGGCGCCCGCCAGGGCTTCGCCCTGGCCGGGGTGGCGGAGGAGAACGTCAGCGAGCTCTCGGTCCCCGGCGCCTACGAGCTGCCCTTCGCCGCCAAGCTCTTCGCCGACACCGGCGAGGTCGCCGGTGTCGCCTGCCTCGGCGTCGTCATCCGCGGCGAGACCGACCACTTCGACTTCGTCTGCGCCGAGTCGGCGCGGGGGATCCAGGACGTCCAGCTCGCCACCGGCGTGCCCTGCGCCTTCGGCGTCATCACCTGCGACAACATGGACCAGGCGCTGGCCCGGGCCGGCGGCGACAAACGCGACCAGGGCCGCAACGCTGCCCTCACCGTCGCCCGCATGGCCCTGCACAAGCAGCGGCTCGCCTGAACCCGCCCGACCGCCCCGAATCGCTACCATCCACGACCCGATGGCCAAGGTATGCCACAGCTGCGGCAAGAAGCCCGCGTTCGGACAGTCGCGCAGCCACTCGATGGTCGCGACCAAGCGCCGCTTCGACCCCAACCTGCAGAAGGTCCGGATCCAGGAGAACGGCCGCCCGATCCGCGCCTACGTCTGCACGCGCTGTCTCAAGGCCAACAAGGTCACCAAGGCCGCCTGAGGCCGTAGGACGCGGCGCCAGGCCGCACCGGCGGCTCCGCGCCGCGCAAAGCACTGTCGCTCCGCCGCCGGCACGCCCTGCCCTGGTCCTACGACCTCAGGTCAGCTGAATCAGCCGGATTTCGTCAGGGATGCCGAGTACTTGCCTCGAGGCGGGCGGGCCGGCGCACCCACAGGGCAGGTAGGTGCG
>CAZHLT010000043.1:0-2212 GCA_964533285.1 uncultured Conexibacteraceae bacterium
ACGAGCGCCTGCACGAATCCCTCGGCGACCGATCACCCGTCGAGTTCGAGGACCTATACGTTCGACAGGGGGCTCAACTGAGCTATCCCTCTTAAATTGGAAACCAACAAAAACGGTCTCCGTGAAACCTGGTCCGGCTCAAACCTTGGCGATCAATTCATTGACAAGTGCCTGGTCGACGGAGTTGCGCCGCGTGGCCTTTTCAGCCCAGGGGACCGCGCAAGCTTCGCTGTATTCCTTCATCGGGGTCACTTCCCCACAGGCGTCACGTTCTTCCGCATAGGCGTGCTTTAGGGCTTCGTCTTCTTCGAGGAGTTCGACCATCTCGTTGACCTCCTGGGCGCTGGTCGTCGGCGGCTTCCTCCCCACCGTGCTGGTGGTCGTGTCGCTCGACCCGCAGCCCGTGAACGTCAATACGACCAGAATCAGAAGTACGACCCCCCGCCTCATCGGAGACGCCAGCCTAATGCCGCGAACCAGCTCGCGCAAACTTTCCCCCGGTCCTTGACAGTCTGGAGAAAAAGGCACGGAGCGGATCTCTGCGCCTCGTCAGGTCTCGTTGGGTGCGCTGGGCGTGTTCATCGAAGCGGCGGGAGAGCCCTTCTACCTGGGCGCCGATCGCTGCGATGGCAGCAGCTTCCTCTCCGCTCATGCCAGCTTCCTGCGCGTCTGTTCGATCTGGCGGCCGAGGCCTCCGTTGTCGAACGTTGACCTCGATGAAGCCTCGGCCGATCAGCTTGCACGCAGCAAGACGTCGCTCTCCCGCGATCAGCGTCCCGTCCGACTTGATGAGGATCGGGCTCAGCAGGCCGCCGTTCTCCTCAATGCTTCTCGCCAGCGAGTCGAGATCGCCCATGTCCTTTCGGACGCGCTCGCCGACCGCCGGGTTTGGGTGCGTTGCGAGCGGGCTTCTAAAGATGCTGGCCTAAAGATGCTGGCGGGTCTAGAACGCAGAGAGCCCCGCCATCCGAGGACGACGGGGCTGAATGGGTCGAGCCGGACCTACCGACCTGCGGCGAGGTAGCCGAACGCTAGGCCGGGATGAGCTGGGCGCTGGCTGAGGCCTCGATAGCGCGTGCCAACCGCAGCGGCGAGAGCTGAATCGGCTCGGGCTCCTCGCCTTCTGGGGCGGAGTAGAGCGAGATGCCCTCCTCCAAGCTCTCTCGCAGCTCCTCCAGGTTGTCGCCCGTCGCGAAGACGCCGGGGTACTCCTCAACCGTCGCCCAAAGGCGATCGTCCTCATATCGAATCAGGACGTGGATCGCAGAATCAACCATTGCTCTCTCCCAGATTATCGGATGGGGTTCCATGTGCCTATAGCCCCGCCTGCCGCCGCAGCTCCGCCTCAAAGCCCTTCGAGTATGCCTGCCGCTTGTTCTCGGGAAGGGTGATCGGACGATGCCCGTGCTTGGTCATCTTGACCTGATGCTTGCCCCCGCGCTCCATCGCCCAACCAGCCTTCCTCAGGCGCTTGATCCACTGTTTCTGGGTTTCAGGCATTGATCCGTCGTAGAGCGCTGAAGGGGACCGTCTTGCAGCTTAGTCGCCGCCCGCCTGGGCGCGCGAAGGGGTGGGTCCAGAGTGGGTCCATGCTGGACGGGAAGCCACCGCAACCAGCCGGAACCCGATCCGGCAGCTTCGCTCTGGAGAGCCAAGAACCGGACCATGCCGGACGGGACAGGAACCCCCGCGAGCAATCATAATCCGCGTGTCGGGGGTTCGAGTCCCTCCTCCGGCATCCGGTTCCTCGATTGCCTCTAGGAAAACGCCCTCTCCGTCGCGTCTCCCCAAATGCCCGTGGTAAGGCTGGTGGCAATGTCGGAGGAAACGTCTACCCGGCTCCGCGCGGCCTCGCTGCGCCTGGTCGACAACGTCGCCTACGCGGCCGGACTCTGGAGCGGCGCGATCAGCGAGCGCTCGGGGCGCTCGCTGGCGCCCCGCCTCCAATCCCCTCGGCAGCGCGCGTCGTCAGCGGACCGCGGGCCGAGACCGCGATTCTCCCCGCATAGCGGGAACAACTGCGGTTTCGGCTAGCGGGGTTCGAGGCTCAGGTGTACATCCCCCCGAACACGCCGCCGGTCACGTTGAGCACCTGGCCGTGTACGTAGTTGGCCAGCGGGCTGGCGAGGAAGAGGACCGGGCCGGCGGCCTCGGAGGGCTGCGCGGCGCGGCCCAGCGGGATCACCGCCTGGGCCATCGCCCGCATCTGCTC
>CAZHLT010000044.1:0-14191 GCA_964533285.1 uncultured Conexibacteraceae bacterium
CCCAGGGCTCGGGGACGCAGATGGCGCGCTCGGTCTCCGACCTCGTCCTCGTCTCCGGCGAGTTCGGCGAGATCCCGCGGCTGGTCCACGAGGGCCGCCGCGTGCTGGCCCTGGCGCGGGCCGACGGGCCGCTGCCCGAGCCGGCCCCCGACGCACCGCTGCCGCCGGGGCTGGCGCCGCTGGGGATCGTCGTCCTCGCCGAGCAGCTGCGGCCGAACGCGGGGGAGACGGTCGCCTTCTTCGCCGCCGAGGAAGTCGCCCTGAAGGTGATCTCCGGCGACAACCCGGCGACCGTGGGGGCGATCGCCCGCGACGTCGGCGTCCCCGCCGAAGCGGCGGCGCTCGACGGCGGCGCCCTGCCGGCCGGCGACGAGGAGCTGCTGGCGGCGGTGCGGGCGGCGCCGGCGATCGGCCGCATCTCGCCCGAGGACAAGGCGCGGGTGGTGCGGGTGCTGACCGAGCGCGGCGAGTACGTCGGCATGCTCGGCGACGGGGTCAACGACGTGCCGGCGCTGAAGCAGGCGCGGCTGGCGATCGCCCAGGGCTCGGGGACGCAGATGGCGCGCTCGGTCTCCGACCTCGTCCTCGTCTCCGGCGAGTTCGGCGAGATCCCGCGGCTGGTCCACGAGGGCCGCCAGATCCTGCGCAACATCCAGCGCGTCGCCCGGCTCTTCGTCAGCAAGGCGCTGTTCACCGCCTTCCTGCTGGTGACGATCGCCCTGACCAGCGGCGTCTTCCCGCTGCTGCCGCGACAGTTCACGCTGACCTCCTCGCTGACGATCGGGATCCCCGCCTTCTTCCTCGCCCTGGCGCCGTCCAGCGGCCCCTGGCGGCCGGACGGGTTCCTGCGTGCGGTCGCCCGCTTCTCGATCCCGGCCGGGCTCGCCGCCGGCACCGGCATCCTCGTCGCCTACCTGCTCGCCCGCCACGCCTTCGACCTCTCGCTCGAGCAGGCGCGGACGGTGACCGCGGCGACCGTCGTCACCGTCGGCCTGGCGATCGTGATCGCGCTCGAGGACGAGCCCGGCAAGCGGCGCTGGGCGGTGGCCGGCCTCTGCGTGCTGATGGCGCTCGGCTTCGTCCTCGTCGCGGCGCTGCCGTTCGGCCGCGAGTTCTTCGAACTGGCGACGCCGACCGGGGGGATGGTCGCCGCCTGGGCGTTGGGCGGGGCGACCGCGATCGGTCTGCTGTGGGTGGCGCTGCGGGTGGTGGCGGCGCTCGACCGCCGGGCGGCGCCGCCCGGGCGAAGTGCTGTTGAGGTTAGTCGCGTATAGAGGGACAAAGCTCAACAGCGCACACGGCGACGCGCGGTTGGTTGGAACCGTCCGAAGCGGGTATCCGTCAGAACCCTGACTACTCCGTTTCGTCAGAATCCTGAGCGATGGCGATAGCCACGATCGACGTACTCGAGCGCGAACCCGACCTGGGGAGGGGGATGCCCGAGGGCCGCCGCGAACAGGCGCGCCAGGTCTGCGTCGCGGCGCTGGCCCGGATCCCGAAGGGCGAATGGGACCCGCGCGGCGGCGGTGACCCCGGCGGCTTCGGCCTGCTGATCGACTCCGGCTACATCGTCCGCCGGGTCGGGCAGGGCGGCCGCTTCGGCGCCGAGCTGCTCGGCCCCGGCGATCTGCTGCGCCCGTGGCAGACGATCGGCGCCGACGCCAGCCTGCCCTTCGAACCGCGCTGGACCGCGATCACGCCGCTCTCCGTCGCCGTCCTCGACGCCGACTTCGTCCGCCGCGCCGCTCCCTTCCCGGGCCTCGCCGTGCAGCTGGTTGACCGCACGGTGCTGCGCTCGCGCCACCTGGCGATCGCCCTCGCCGTCGTCCACCAGCCGCGGGTCGACCGTCGCCTGCACATGCTGTTCTGGCACTACGCCGACCGCTGGGGCCGGCTCGGCTCCGACGGCGTCCGCGTCGACGTGCCGCTGACCCACGCGCTGCTCAGCGAGTTGGTCGCGGCGCGCCGGCCGACGGTCAGCACCGCGCTCGGCCAGCTCGAGCGCGAAGGCGCCGTCCTCCGCGAGGGCGACGGCTGGCGCCTGCTCGGCGGCCCGCCGTCCGACCTCGCCGCCCCCAGCCCCGACGCGGGCTGACCCCGTCGGCGCCCCCCGCCCGTTGGGGGGTCCCGGGCGCCGCGCACCCCCAATAGCGGCGAGGAGGGGTTGGCCTACTCCTCGAAGGGCGATTGGATCGTGCCCCCGAAGGACTCGACGAGCCGCACGGTGTCGAAGTTCTCCTGGAAGCGGACGACCTTCCCGTCGCGGAGGCTGAACCGGCAGAAGTAGTCGTTGGCGTAGGAGCGGGACCGGTCGACGAAGGTGAAGTCGCTCTTGAAGCTGGCGATCACCTCATTCGGGTCCGAGTGCAAGGTGTCCAGTTCGATGTCGTGAAGGTTCTCGCTTTCCACGATCTCGGCGAAGGGGCGCTGGAACTCGAACATCGCCTCGCGGCCTTCGACCCGCGGCTGAAGACCGGGAGCCACGAAGAGGAATTCGAAAACGAAATCCTCGTCCATGACCGCCTTCATCCGATCGAAATTCCAGTTGTTCAGTGCTTCCAGGTACTCCCGGACCGTTGCGACATTGGCTGCACGAAGCTCCTCGCTCATCTACATCCCTTCCCAAAAAGTCCTCATGAACTTACTTTGGTTTAGCCTAGCGGGTGCGCGGGTTAAGCGCAGCGCTGAACTCCCTTGAATTCTCTTGTGACGAGCTGGATTGTGAGGGGCCGGCTACCGCGCGATGCGGGCTTGGCTCCCGCTGAAGTTAAGTCAGTTACGTAACACAGGCGGGTGCGGGCCTAGAGCAGATCGCGGCAGAAAGAGACGAGAGCGGAGTTGAAGACCGCCGGCTGCTCCCAGGGCAGGAAGTGCCCGGCGTCCTGGACCATGAACGGCCCGACCAGGTTGCCGTAGGCGACCTTGGCGCGGCGGACGAAGTTCGGGCCAACGATCTGGTCGGCGATGCCGTAGAGGACCTGCGTCTCGGTTTCCTGGTTTGGCTGTGCCAGCAGCGGCGGCTCGGAGAGTAGCTGCGGCTGCATGATCGCCTCGTAGATCCCGAGCGAGGCCCGGAACACGTCGGCGACAGCGAAGGGCTCGGCGTGGAAGGCCGCCGCCGCGGCGTCGAAGGCGCCCGGGGCCGCGAGTGGGCGCTCCGCTTCGCCCGGCTTCCAGGCGCGGCCGGTGTAGAAGGAGCGCACGTACGCGACCCGGGCCGCATCAGCGCCGAGCTTCGCCGCGAGCGCATCGGCTTCGAGGCCGTGGCGCTCGAGGTGTTCGGAGACCGCCGCCACCTCCTCGAGCTGGCTCCCCGGGATGCCGGCCGCCGCGTACTGCTCCGGGAGATGCGGCGAGAGACCGTTCCAGAGCGTCTGGCGGATCACCAGGTCGGGAAAGCGCAGCGCGACATCCTGGACGACGCCCGACCCGAAGTCCCCGCCCGCGAGCACCGCGCGCTCGTGACCGAGCTCGGCGAGCAGGCGCACCAAGTCGCGGCCGGAGGCGGCGGGGTCGGCGTAGTCGAGCGGGCCGCCCGGCGGTATGGAAGAGTCACCGAAGCCGCGGACGTCGGCCGCGATCACCTCGAAGCCCGCTTCGGCGAGGGGGCGGATGTTGCGCCAGAAGAGCCGCTTCGTGGAGGGCCAGCCGTGGACCAGCACGAGCGGCACGCCCCCCACGCCCTCGCGTACGTAGGCCAGTTCGATTCCCTCTCCGAGATCCGCCCGTCGCACCTCGAAGGCACGCGGATCGAGGTCGCCGGCGGTCATCTCTTCGCCCTCAGCGCTGGTACGACAGGTCGCTGCGGTCGCGCCGGCCCATGTTCTCCGGCGGCAATTCCAGTTCCTCACCGGTGCTGAGGTTGCGGCTCCACTCGAACAGGCAGGTACGCGAGGCGATTGCCCAGCGGCCGTCGCGGCGCTCGAACCGGTCCACGTAGCGGGCGTGGATGACGACGAATCCCTTGCACCAGGGATGGTCGTCGGCGCCCTGGTGGTACGCGACGCAGTAGGTCTGACCGTGCGCCGTGTCGCCATCGATCTCGATCGAGGTCGTGCCCAGGTGGTGCATCGTCCGCTCGAACGAGCTCAGCCCGTTCTCGCTCTTCACGAACTCGAAGTACTCGGCGACCGGGCCGTTGACGAAGCCGCCAAAGTTGGCGGCGGCGTCGGGGTGGAAGCAGGATTCCAGCAGCTCGAAGTCGACCCGGTCGACGCCGACGCAGAACCGGGCGAGGACCTCCTCGATCTGCTGGCGGTCGGTCACGACGCCCCCGCCCGCTCGGCGGCGGCCGCGTCGAGCAGTGGCTTCTGGTCGTAGTAGAACGGCTCGACGTCGGCCACCTTGCCGTCGCGCACCGTCACCCACTCGATGACCAGGAAGTCGACCTCCTCGCCGGTCTGCTTCACTCGCGCCCGGCCTTCGAAGCGGCCGATCGCGAGTGAGTCGTCGACCCCCCGGAAGCTCATCTTCAGCTCGCCGAGGAACTCGTAGTAGTGGGTGACATCCTCGAGCAGCTCATCGAGCCCCTTGCGGCCCACGTAGGTTCCCCGGTAGGGAAGGTTCGGGCTCTCGCGGACCGTGAAATCGGGATGGGCGTACTCCATCGCGAGGTCGAAGTCACCCTTCTCCATGATCGCCGTGTCGAACTTCCGCACGACCTCCTCGGCGGCCTTTGCTCCGTCGTTGCTCATCCTCTTCCCCTCGCTTCCGGCTCTCCCGGCCGCCTCAGGCGGCGACCGGGGCCTTGTCGTCGCTCCACTCCGGCGGGCGATCGAGCTCTCGCGGCGCTTCGTCCCACTCGGCCACCACCCGCTCGACCCGCTCCATCAGCTCCGGCTCGAACAGCAGCTCGCCACGCATGGAGCCCTGGGCGCGGAAGAACGAAACCGCCACGTATGAGTCCAGCGTCGTTGCCAGTCGCATCTTCGAGAGGTAGGAGACGATCTCCGGGTCGGGCGCGGAGCGCTCGATGTTCTCGGTCTCGGTCCCCTCGAACGCCATGTCGGCGTCGGTTGCTCCGGTCCAGGCGAAATCGCAGACCGCCCTGGCGCGGGCAGGGAAGTTGTCGACCACGGTGTCGATCTGGTCGTGGGCGACCAGCTCCTCCCTCAGGGCCTTCGCCTGCATCGCCCCGGTCGTGATGCCCTGGCCATAGACGGGGTTGAAGGCGGCAACCGCGTCGCCGATGGCGAGGAAGCCGGCGGGGCGACGGTCCAATTCGTGCCAGCCGATCAGGCGGTTGTGCGAGGTCTTGGTGGTGCGGATCTCGGTCTCCGCCTCCATCTGCTCGTACATCTCCGAGAGCACCGGGGTGATCGCGGTCTTGAGGAACTCGCGGAACCCCGGCTCGTCGCCGGGCGGGTAGTCGCGCGCCTGGCCGGCGGCCATGATCCCGACCAGGCCATTCTCCTGCGGCACGACGAAGCCGCCACGGGTGGTGCCGGGGAAGGGAGGGGCGGCGATCGACTTGATGTCGCCGGGCCAGGCGTCGTCGGGGACGTGGCCGTAGACGGTCGCGTACCCGAGGAAGGAGCGCACGATCGACTCTTCGGGGGCGGTGAAGCCGAGCTCCTCCATCCACTTCGGCGCCTTCGAGCCGCGTCCGGCGGCGTCGATGACGATGTCGCCCTCGATCACCCGCCCGTCTTTCAGCTTGATGCCGCTGACGCGCTCGCCGCCGGCGGTGGTGACGAGGCCAACCGCCTGGCCGACCTCGAACTGGACGTTGTCGACCGCGCGGACCAGCTCGCGGATCACGTGCTCCATCGTCCAGCGGGTGGCGAAGATCACCATCAAGTCGCCCGGTGCCCGCTTGATCCAGCCCTCGGGAAAGCGGAATGCCTGGTGTCGGGCAAAGTCGAAATACGGTCCGCCGGCGGCCCGCATCGCGTCGGTGAAGCCGTCGTCGAACAGCTCGTCCAAGGCAAGGCGTCCGCCGTAGAGCAGGCCGTGCAGGTGGGGGCTCTGGGGCACGCCACGGTGGTGTTCAGCGTGCGCTGGCAGCTCGTCGCGGTCGACGATGGTCACCTGCGAGAAGAACTCGCTCAGCACCTTCGCGGCTGCCAGGCCGGAGCAGCTACCGCCGATCACGACGGCGTGGTCACTACGAACAGACATGTCCTCTCACTTTCCCTCGAAGAACGTCCCTGGCCCTAAATTGTAGTGACTTCAGATCAGTTTTGGTTGGCGCCAGCACCGATCAAATACCGGAAATGCCCGGCGGCACGGTGTCTCTGCGTGTTTGAAGTGAAGTTGGGAGAGGGGCGAAGACGGCCCCTGGCGGGACCGGTCTCAGTCCATTTCGCCGCTGTCGGGCCTGCTGACCGACTGCCCGCCGTCGACCGGCAGCACGGTGCCCGTCGTGTAACTGGAGGCGTCGGAGGCGAAGTAGAGCGCGGCACCGACGATCTCCCGGGGTTGGCCGGCGCGGCGCAGGGGGAAGGCTCGCGCGGCCCGTTTGAACGCCTCCCAGTCCCAGGCGTCGGAGATCTCCGTCGCGAAGGGGCCCGGCATGATGCAGTTGACGCGGACCTTCGGCGCGAAGGATTCGGCGAAGCCGACCGTCAGGGCATTGAGCCCTGCCTTGGCGGCGCCGTACGGAAGAGCGTCGCCCCGGACGAGGGTGGCCCCGACGCTGGAGACGTTGACGATCGAGCCGCCTGCGCCCGCCGCCATCCGGGTGCCGACATTGGCGCAGAGGCGGTAAGGCCCCTTCAGGTTGACCGCCAGGGTCTTGTCCCAGAGCTCCTCCGTGAGCCCCATCGGATCGGGGTAGAGGGGGGCGATTCCGGCGTTGTTGACCAGCACGTCGACCTTGCCGAAGCGCTCGTAGGCGGCCTCGACCAGAGCGTCTATCTGGCCCCACTCGCCGACGTGGCAGGGGTGGGCGAGCGCCTCCCTGCCGAGCTCGCCGACCTCCTTGGCGACCAGCTCGCAGGCGTCTCGCTTGCGGCTGGCGATCACCAGATCGGCCCCGGCGGCGGCGAAGGCGAGGGCGATCTCGCGCCCGAGGCCGCGGCTGCCGCCGGTGACGAGCGCGACCCGCCCGCTGAGGTCGAAGAGCTCGCCCGGGCCGCTCACGGCAATGCCGCGGCGACCAGCGCCCGTCCGAGCGCCCGCTCGTGGTCCCCGGCGTCACCGAACTGGGCGCCGCGCAGGTTGACGCGGCGCAGGAAGCGGTGCGCGTCGTGCTCCTCGGTGAAGGCGATTCCTCCAAAGACCTGCATCGCCCCATGCGCGACCTCGCGGGTTGCCCGTGAGGCGTAGGCCTTCGCGATCGAGGCGGTGCGATCGGCCTCGGCGGCGGCGTCGTCGAGCGCGGCGGCGCTGTAGAGGATCGACGACCAGGAGCTGGACTGGCGCACGTACATGTCGGCGAGGATGTGGCGCAGCGCCTGGTTGCTGCCAATCGTGCGGCCGAACTGGCGGCGCTGGCCGGCGTACTCGACCGCCTCGTCCAGCATTGCCCCGGAAGCGCCGTTCGCCTCGGCGGCGGCGAGCAGGCCTCCGATCGCCTGTAGTCGCGCCATCGCGGCGGCGGCGTCGGCGCCGCTCAGCACCCGGTCGGCCGCGACCGGGACCGCGGCGAAGGAGGCCCGGTAGAGGGGGGCGCCGGCGTCGATCGAGTCCTGGGGGGAGACCTCGACACCGGCGCTGTCGCGGTCCACCAGCACGAGGGCGGGGGCGCCGTCACAGAGCGCGGTGACCAGCATCCGGTCGGCCGTCTTCGCCAGCTCGACGGCGCTCTTCCCACCGTCGAGGAGCCAGCCGTCGCCGTTGGCGCGCAGGGTGGTGGCGAGATCGGTCGAGAGCCAGCCCCGCTCGGCCTCGAGCAGGGCGAGCACGATGGAGCTCGAATCCTCCGCCAGCTCGGCGAACGCCGCCGGGGCCGGGTCGATCTCTGCGACCGCGTAGCGCGTCGCCGCGCTGCCCAGGTACGGGATCGAGGCGAGGTGACCGCCGAGGCTGCGGCAGATCAGACAGAGCTCGACCCCGCCGAGAGCTTCCTCGCCGACCATCAGGGCCCCGAACTCGACCAGCCTGTCCCAGATCTCGTCCGCCTCGCCGGAACGCTCCAAGAGCGTCTCGACGGAGCCGCTGAGCAGCCGTTGCTCGTCGGTCAGCTCGAGGTCCACTACTTCACCGGGAGCTTGAGAATGCGGTCGGCGATGATGCCGCGCTGGATCTGCTGGGTCCCGCCGTAGACGGTGGCGGCGCGCGAGTACAGATAGGTCTCGTACCAGAAGTCGTTCTCGCCCCGGGTTTGCGCGTTGCCGTCGAACATGGTGGGGCCGAGCACGTCGAGCGCGGTTTCCGCCAAGCGCTGCTCGGCCTCGGCCATCATCAGCTTCACGGTCGAGCTGTCCTCGCCGACGGCGCCGCCGTTGAGGAACTCGCCGACGGTGCGGTAGGCGTGGTGGCGCAGGACCTCGACCCCGATCATCGCCCGCGCCAGGTCGACCTGGGTCGCTTCGCCGGCGCTCAGCGGCTCACCGTCCACCTGGCGGGCGGTGGCGTCGGTGATCAGCCGGTCCAGCCAGGTGCGGAGCTTGACCTGACGGGGCAGAGCCGCGGTGCCGCGCTCGTGGCCGAGCGTGTGGAGCGTGATCGCCCATCCCTGACCACGCTCGCCGAGCAGGTTCTCCTTCGGCACCGCGACTTCGTCCAGGAACAGCTCACAGAACTCGGCATGGCCGGTGATCTGGACCATCGGCCGTATCTCGACGCCGGGCGAGTCCATGTCCATCAAGAGGACGGAGAGGCCACGGTGCTTCTTGTCTGCCTCGTCGGTGCGGCAGAGAACGCCGCAGCAGCTGGCGAACTGTCCCCAGGAGATCCACGTCTTCTGGCCGCTGATCGTGTAGTGGTCCTCGTGCTCGACCGCTCTGGTGCGCAGTGAGGCGAGGTCCGAGCCGGCCTCCGGCTCCGAAAAGCCCTGACACCAGATCTCCTCGGCCGAGAGGATCTTGGCGACGTGCCGGCGCCGCTGCTCGTCGTTGCCGAAGGTGAGCAGCGAAGGGCCGAGGACGTCCAGGCCGACCACGTTGGGGAACTCGGGCGCGCCAGCCGCGGCCAGCTCCTGGTCGACGATGATCTGCTCGACCGGCGGGCGCCCCCCACCGCCGAACTCCGCCGGCCACGAGCGGCCGACGTAGCCGCGCTCGTAACAGCGCGCCTGCCACTCGCGCAGGTAGGCGATCCGGTCGTCGAGGGCGTGGGGCACCTCGGTCGGCTTGGGGCAGTGCTGCGAGAGGAAGCTCCGCACCTCCGCCTGCAACTCGCGCTCCTCGGGGGTGAGGGCCAGCCTCATCGCGTCACCGACCCGGTCTCGAAGACGCGGAGTCCGGCCTCGACCAGCGGAGCGACGTTGGCCTGGGCCTTGTCGAAGCCCTCACCGACCATCGCCCCTCCGGCCGCGCGGGCGGCGATGCCCTGGCAGATGACAGCCAGCTTGAAGTAGGCGAAGGCCATGTACCAGTCGATCTCGCCGAGGTCGAACCCGGTCCGCTCGGCGTAGCGCTCGATGACCTCGGCGCGGACGGGGAAACCGGTCTGCGCGGTGACGCCGGGCACGACACGTCCCGCGACGAGCACCTCGTCGTCGTCCTCGTCCGCCCAGTAGGCGCAGAGCGCGCCGAGGTCGGAGAGGGGGTCGCCGAGGGTGCTCAGCTCCCAGTCGAGGATGGCGACGATGCGCCCCGGCGTGGCGGGATGGAGGATCGTGTTGTCGAGGCGGTAGTCGCCGTGGACGATCGCCGCCGGCTGCGGAATCTGCGGCAGTCGCCCGGCAAGTCCGTTGCGCAGCCGCACCAGCGCCGGCATCTCGTCGAACTTGGTTGCCTCCCACTGCTTGGACCAGCGGCGGAGCTGGCGCTCCATGAACCCCTCGGGGCGGCCGAAGTCGCCGAGGCCGATCGCGCCCGGGTCGACGGCGTGGAGCTCGGCGAGCGCGTCGACGATCGCGAGGCCGACGGCGCGGCGCTGCTCCGGCGTGTCGGCGTATCCGGCCGGGGTTCCCTCGCGGCAGACGTGACCCAGCACCCGCTCCATCACGAGGCAGGCGAAGTCGAGGTCCTCGCCGGCCTCGGTCACCAGCATCGTCCGGGGGGTCGGCACCGGCGTGTCGGCGAGGGCGGTGATCACCCGGTGCTCGCGGACCATGTCGTGGGCAGTGGGGAGGATGTGGCCGAGCGGCGGCCGGCGGACGATCACTTCCCCGGCCTCGCAGCGGACGGCGTAGGTGAGGTTCGAGTATCCGCCGGCGATCAAGCCGACGGTGCAGTCGAGCCAGCGCTCGTCGTAGAGGCGACGGGCGAGGAAGGGTCCGATCAGCTCGGGCTCGGCGCCCGTGGTGAGGGGGGCGTTGGCGTCTGGAGTCGGCGTGCTCGTCATCGTGGTCTCCCTGCGGCCCGGTCCTTGTCATCGGGCGGCCAGCAGGCTAGCATAATTGACGCGACTTCAGTTCAGAAAAGTGGTGGCGTGCTGCGCGCGCAGGGCACCCTTCAGCACCTTCCCCGCAGCGTTGCGGGGCAGCTCGTCGGCGAAGAAGACCGCCGCGGGCTTCTTGTAGCCGGCGAGGTGATCGCGGCAGTGGGCGAGGATCTCCTCCGCGTCCGGTTCGGCTCCGCCCGCCGGGACGACCACCGCCACCGGGGTCTCGACCCAGCGTGGGTGCGCGACGCCGATCACCGCGACGTCCGCCACCGCGGGGTGGGCGGCGATCACCCGCTCGACCTCGGCCGGGTAGACGTTCTCGCCGCCGGAGATGATCATGTCCTTCTTGCGATCGACGACATAGAGGAACCCCTCCTCGTCTTCCCGGAGCAGGTCGCCGGAATGAAACCAGCCCCCCTCCATCGCCCTGGCGGTCTCCTCCGGGTTGCCGAAATAGCCCTGCATCACGAAGGGGCCGCGATAGACGAGCTCGCCGACCTCGCCGCGGGGAACCTCGGAGCCCTCCTCGTCGACGATTCGGGCTTCGATGCCGCGGATCGGCTTGCCCACCGAGCCGAGCTTGCGCAGGGGCTCGCCCTTCAGCATCGTCGTCGTCCCCGACATCTCGGTCTGGCCGTACGCGTTGACGATCTGCGCCCGGGGAAGGGTGCGTTCCATCAGTTCGATGGTCGCCCGCGGGGCTGCCGACCCACCCCAGATAGCGGTTCTCAGCGGACTCGCGGAGAGCTCGACGGACCGAGGCAAAGTGCAGATTTCGCGCCACTGGGTGGGAACGAAGACGCAGCGACTGACACGATGGCGGAGAAGGCGCTCGACCGACCACTCCGGATCGAAGCCGGTCGTGGGGTTGATGATCGAGGTGGCGCCCAGGTTGATGAACGGCAGCAGGCCGTTGAGTCCTCCGATGTGGAAGAGCGGTTGCCCGGACATCCAGACGTCCTCGGGTCCGGCGCCGATCGCGTCGGTCCAGGCGAGGGTGGAGGCGACGAGGTTCGAGTGGGTCAGCATCGCCCCCTTGGGCCGGCCGGTCGTGCCCGAGGTGTACATGAGGAAGGCGAGGTCGCCGTCCTCGATCGGGGTGGGTGGCGGTGCGTCGTCCGCGGCGTCGGCAAGCACCGACTCGACGCCCTCGAACCCCTCGCAGTCGAGCAGCTCGGGTCCCGCGATCGCCACCTTCGCGCCGCAGTCGGCCCTGATGTACGCGACCTCCTCGGCGACCAGCCGAAAGTTGATCGGGACGGCGCAGCCGCCGGCCTTGTGGATCGCGAAGAGGGCCTCGACCATCTCGGTCCCGTTGTGCATCAGCAGCGCCGCCCGGTCGCCGCGGCCGACGCCCCGGGCGGCCAACCCAGCCGCGAGCCGGTCGCTGCGGGCGTCGAGCTCGGCGAAGGTGCGGACCGTGTCGCCGAAGACCAGTGCCGGGACCCGTGGGCGGGCCGTGGCGCTGGCCGTGAGCATCTCGGTCACGAGCCTGGGTCGTCTCACGTGATCAATCATGAACTGAATTCAATAAACTACACTTCGGTGTCTGGGCTCCGCGACAAGGTCGTAATCGTCACCGGCGCCAGCTCCGGCCTCGGCGCCCGGTTCGCCCGGGTGCTGGCGGCGGCTGGCGCACGGCCGGTGTTGGCCGCCCGTCGGCTCGAGCGGCTGGAGACGCTGCGCGAAGAGATCGGTGGCGATCTGGTCGACACGGTCGCCTGCGACGTCACGGCTGCGGCCGACCGCGAGCGCCTGGTCGAGACCGCCTACGAGCGGCACGGGCGGATCGACGGCCTCGTCAACAACGCCGGCACCTCAGCGATGGGCCCGGCGCTGAAGGTCGACCACGAGACGTTTGCCGCCGTGGTCGACACCAACCTGGTCGCCCCGTTCGCCCTTTCCTGCCTGGCGGCGCGACGGATGCGGGAGGGTGGCGGTGGCGCGGTCGTCAACGTTGCCTCGGCGATGGGCATGCGCTCGGTCGAGCAGCTTCCCGACGCCTCCTACGTCGCCTCCAAGGCCGGCCTGATCGGGCTGACCAGAGAGCTGGCCTCACAGTGGGGACGGCACGGGATCCGGGTCAACGCGCTCGCCCCGGGCTTCTTCACCTCGGAGATGACGTCTGAGCTCTCCACCTACGAGGACGGCGGCTACCCGTCCTGGCTGCTGGCCCAGATCCCGCTCGGCCGGGCCGGGCTCGAGGGGGAGTTGGACCAGGCGCTGACGTTCCTGCTGGGGGACGGGGGGAGTTTCGTCACCGGGCAGACGCTGGTCGTCGACGGCGGCATGCTCACCCGCTGATGAAGCCCTTCGGGTCCTCGGTTGCTGGACCGCACCGGCCAGCGGCTGATCGGCACCTACGGGGTCGACGAGGTGGGGAGGCGACACGCGTGGATCTGCCTCGCGATCAAACCTGAACTGAGATAAGGTCAAGAAACGCAAGATGGGTTTCGAGAGGAATGGGAGCTGCGAGAGATGAGTGACTGGAAGCACCGATCGGTACAGGCGAACGGCCAGCGAATCCACCTGGTCGAACAAGGGGACGGGCCGCTGGTCCTGATGGTCCACGGCTTCCCGGAGTTCTGGCACTCGTGGGCGAACCAGATCCCGGCGGTCGCCGCCGCCGGCTACCGCGCCGTCGCCCCCGATATGCGCGGCTACGGTCGCTCCTCCAAGCCGCAGGAGGTCGAGGCCTACACGATCACCGAGCTGGTCAACGACTGCGTCGGGGTGGTCGAGGCGCTGGGCGAGGAGCAAGTGGTCGTCGTCGGCCACGACTGGGGCTCGATGGTGGCTTGGACCTGCGCCTGGACCCGCCCCGACGTCTTCCGCGGGGTGATCGGCATGAGCGTCGCCTTCGGCGGTCGCGGCCTGCTGCCGCTGGCGGGGATCTCATCGCTGGGGGAGAAGAAACCTTCCGAGGCGCACCGCGAGGCCGCCGGCGACCGGGTCTTCTACCAGGAGGTGTGGCTCGACGGCGACGGGCTCGCGGCCGAGGCGGAGCCGGACATCTACGAGTTCTTCCGCGACCAGCTGTTCAGCTTCTCGGGCTCTCCGTACCCGCCGGGGTTCGAGGCACCCGAGATCGTCGACGCCGACATCGAGCAGGTGAAGGAGGGCATCAAGACCGGCGGTGCGATCGTCGACCAGGGCGCCCGGTTCCGCGATGCGCTGATCAGCCCACCCGACCCGATGCCGCAGTGGCTGGCGGACAACCTCGACGCCTACGCCGCCGAGTTCGAACGGACCGGCCTCGAGAAGCCGCTCAACTGGTACCGCAACCTCGATCGCGACTGGGAGGAACTGGCGCCGTTCGAGGGCAAGCCGATCGAGGTCCCGGCGATGTTCGTCGGCGCCGACCTCGACGTGGCGACGCTGTGGGGCGCGGAGTCGATCCAGAAATTCCCCGAGACCGTCCCCAACCTGGTCGAGACCCACATCATCAAGGGCTGCGGGCACTGGCTGACGCTGGAGGCGCCGGAGGAGACCAACGAGGCGATCCTCCGTTTCCTCAGCGCGATCGAGCCGGAGGGTTGAGCGGTTCCGCTGTCGCTAAACTGAATTTAGATCAAGAAACTCGCAGACTCGCAGAGAGATAGGAGTGGAATGAGCCAGGGAGGGAGAGAGGTCGTGATCGCGGCCGCTGTGCGCACGCCGATCGGGCGCGGTCACCCCGAGAAGGGGATCTACAGGGACTCGCACCCGTCCCATCTGCTGGCCACGGTCTACCGGGAGGCGATCAGGCGAGCGG
>CAZHLT010000045.1:0-9874 GCA_964533285.1 uncultured Conexibacteraceae bacterium
GATCCCGCCGACCCGCGCCGAGCCGCGGCTGCTGGCGGAGCTGGCGGCGCGAATGCGGGCGCCGCAGCAGCGGCTCGCCGACCTCCGCGCCCAGCAGGCGGCCAACCGCGTCGGCGAGCGCCGCCTGGCCGAGCTCGCCGAGCGCCACGGCGCCGCCCGCCTGCGCGCGGGGATGGCCGAGATCCTCGCCTACTCCGAGCGCCGCACCCGCGCCGCCCTCGCCGCCCTCCCCGACGGCACCTACGGCGCCGAGGAGGTGCTCGAGGACGACTCCGCCGGCGCCCCCCGCGACGTCGTCCTGCGGCTGGCGGCGACGATCGAGGGCGAGCGCCTGCGCCTCGACTTCGCCGGCACCGACCCGCAGCTCGGCAGCAACCTCAACTGCCCGCTCTCGGTGACGAAATCGGCGGCCTTCTTCGCCGTCCGCGTCCTCACCGACCCCGACGCGCCGCCCTGCGCCGGCGCCCACCGGCCGATCGAGGTGCTCGCCCCACCCGGCTGCCTGCTCAACGCCGAGCTGCCGGCCGCCGTCGCCGCCGGCAACGTCGAGACCTCGAGCCGCGTCGCCGACCTCGTCATCGCCGCCCTCGCCGGCGCCCGCCCGGTCCCCGCCCAGGGCCAGGGGACGATGAACAACGTCACCCTGGCCAACGACGACTTCACCTACTACGAGACGATCGGCGGCGGCCAGGGCGCCTGCCCGGAGGCCGATGGGCCGAGCGCGATCCACGTCGCGATGTCAAACACGCTGAACACGCCGGTCGAGGCGCTGGAGACCGAGTTCCCGATTCGTGTGACGAATCTCTCATTGCGTCGAGGCAGCGGCGGCGCCGGTGCCCGGCGCGGCGGCGACGGCGTGGTCCGCGAGCTGGAAGCGCTGGTGCCGATGCGGTTCACGCTCATCACCGAGCGCCGCCGCCACCCGCCGAAAGGCAGCAACGGAGCCGAAAACGGCGCCGCCGGCGAAAACCTCCTGAACGGGGAGCGATTGCCGAGCAAGGCCGACGGCGAGCTGCGGCCGGGCGACCGACTGCGGATCGAGACCCCCGGCGGAGGCGGCCGAAATTAGGGACTGTTTATTTGGTAATTCGGCGCCGCTGCTCTAGAATGCGCGATCCGAGCGGGGGCGGAGCGCCTTTTCACGGCCAGATTCACCCCCCGCCCGTCGACCACACGACTCGCAACTCGCAGGTAACGACTTCACATGCCGATCGCTCTAAAGGAATGGGCCGTAACGGTCCGCGCGCTCGCGGAGGGTGAGCAGCTGCTGACGCTTCGCAAGGGCGGCATCCGCGAGGAGAACAAGCACTTCGAGCTCGAGCACGAGCGCTTCTTCCTCTACCCCACGTTCGACCACCAGCGCAACGACCTGGTCCGGGAATCGCATCACCCGGAGCTGCGACGGGCGCTCGAGGAGGGCGTCTGGCCCGACGAGGAGCCGCCGCCGAAGGCGCTGCTCCAGGACGGCGGCATCCCCCAGCCCGACCGCGTGCGGCTGCGGGCCTGGGCGGAAGTGACCGATCACGTCACGATCAACGATCGTCGTACGCTCGACTGCCTCTCGCCCTACTACATCTGGACCCCGGACTACGCCGAGAAGCGGCTCAACTGGAAGCGGCGTCACCCGCTCCACATCCTGCTGCTGCGGGTGCACCGGATCCCGCGCCCGGTCACCGTCCGCGTCCGCGACGAGTACCACGGCTGCCGCTCCTGGGTCGAGATCGACCGCGAACTGCCCTTCGAGGGCACGCCGGTGATGGCCGACGAGGAGTTCGACCGCGCCCGGAACGAGATACGCGAGCTCTGCGGCGACGCCGAGCCCGCGCTCGTCTGACGTCGTCTGACCGGCGCATCTCGGCGTCCTCGTTCGCTCACGTGCGAAGCACGCTCGCTCGCTCGTCCTTGATCTGCTTGGCCAGACGACGTCAGACGATGCGCGGGTCAACCCTCCACCCCAGTCTCTAGCCTGAAGTCATGTCTTGGACTGAAACCGAGTCGCTCTCGTTCACGGCGAGGCATGACTCCGAGGACGCGGCGTTCGCCGAGCGGACGCTGGACCGGATGGAGAACCTGCGGCTGCGGCTGGAAGACCGCTTCCCCACGGTGCCCGACGAGGTCACCGTCGTCGTCCACACCAACCCGCTCTGGCTGACAGCCGCGCACCCGTTCCTGCCCGCCGCCCGCTGGTCGGCGGCGCCGGCCGGGCGGCGCTACCTCGCCGGCTGGGCGATGGCGACCGAGCTGCACGTCCTCAACGACCCGCACTTGGAAAAGCGGGCCGCCGGCGACGACTCGCTGGAGGCCCTGCGCGGCACCGCCGAGCGGCTCTACGCGCAGCTGGTGATCGCCGTCAACAATCCCGCCCTGCCGCCCTCCTGGACGCCGCGCCGCTTCGCCCGCTACCTGCGCTGGGCCTGGCTGGTCGAAGGCGGCGCCCAGTACTTCGCCCGCCAGGTCGGCCTCTACCGCGCCGCGGTGATCCGCCGCCTGCGCGAGAGCTCGCGCCCCTCCTTCCCGCCCTCGCGCCGCGACGCGGTGATCCTCGGCGGCACGATCTTCGACCTGCTCGAGGAAGAGCGCGGCCCCGAGGCCTGCGAGCGCCTCGTCGACGGCCTCCTCCCCGGCGGTCCCCTCGTCACCCTCGAAGACGCCTTCGACGCCCGCGCCCGCGACATCGAGGACGCCTGGCGCGACTACCTGCGCACGATGGTCCGCCCCGCCGGCGTCGCCTGAACGCCCGCTACTCGTCGTCGACGATCCACGGCCAGCTCTCTTCGTCCTCGCCGACCAGCGACTTCGGTCAGGTCGCCGTCGCGCTTGCCTTGCGGCGCTCCCGAGCGCGGCACGGCGCCTCAGCTGATCTCGTAGACGATCCAGATCAGGACCACGGCGAGGACGAAGAGGCCGCCGACCCAGAGGGCGAGCCGCGCCGGCGAGCCTTCGCCGCCGCCACCGAGGGCGCCGCGGATCTCGCCCTCGACCTCCGCCCGCTCTTCCGCCTCGTCCTCGATCATCGTCTCGGCCAGCACCTCGCGCGCCCTCGGCGCCTGGTCCTTGTTGACCATCACGTCGTGCGGGCCGGCGGCGAGGAAGTCGGGGTTGTCGAAGCCGCCGCTGCGCCGCAGGACGCTGGGTATGCCGGCCTCCGAGAGCAGGCCCTGCAGCATCTCGGCCTCGGCCTGGGTGCGGCCGAAGCCGACCTTGATCAGCTTGCCGCCGCCACCGCCACCCCCGCCGCCGCCACCCTGGTCCTCGGCGCCGCCGCCCCCGTGCGAGCCGTGGGCGCCGCGGTGATGGGAGCCGCGGCTGTGGCTAGGAGACTTCGAGCGCGACATCGGCGATCTTCAGGTCCTGCAGCAGGTAGGCCTTGACGTCGGGAGCCGCTTCGTCGGCGAGCGAGACGATCACGTAGACCTGTTCGGGCCAGGCGACCGCCTGGTTGACGTCGGTCTGCGAGGGATAGGCGGCGCTCTTCGTGTGCGAGTGGTAGATCCCGAGCAGCTCGCCGCCGCGGTCTTCGATCGACTTGAGCGCGTCGTACTGGCCCTGCGGGTCCATCTCGTAGCGCAGCGGGCTCGCCGCCGCGTTCTCGACCCGGACGATCTCGGCCGCCTCGCCGTCGCGGCCGCCGATCATCCCGCAGCACTCGTTCGGCAGGTCTTCACGCGCGTGCGCGACCATCTCGGCGATCAATTGCTGAGAGATCTTCACGCGGCGAGGCTACCGGACCGACTTCACGAACCGCTTGAACGCTGACCAGGACGGCTTGGGCTGTCCGCCGACGTCGACCAGCCCCGAGTACTGGCAGAACGAGCAGCTGCGTTCCCAGGCGGGAGCGTCCTGCCAGGAGAACCAGTCGACCCCGGCCAGGCGCCAGGCGCGCCGCCGCTCCAGCAGCAGCCGCAGCGCCCGTTCGACGTAGCGTGCCTGTCCCGTCCGGCCGAGGTCGAAGGCCGTCGGCACCTCTGCCGCCGAGGCGACTCCCAGCTCGCCGATCAGCAGCCGCGTGCGGCCGTCCCCGGCCCTGGCCATCACCCGGCGCGTGCGGCGGATCTCGTACTCGACGCCGGCGAGCGAGGAGCTGTAGGGGTGCAGGGCGGCGACGTCGAAGGCGCGGCGCACCCCCGGCACCCGGTAGAGCGAAGCGAGGTAGCGCCAGGGCAGGGGCCCGTCCTCGACCGGGGCGACGCCGGCGGCGATGACGGTGGCGCCGGGATCGAGCGCCCGCAGCGTCGCCGCCGAGCGCTTCAGCAGCCGTGCGTACCCGGGCGCCGAGGGCCGCGGCCGCCAGAAGAGCGGGAAGTTGGGCTCGTTCCAGATCTGCCAGGCGCGGATCGGCAGCCGCCGCCCAGCGTCGCGCCAAACCGAGCCTCGCGGCCCGTAGCGGTCGACCAGGGCGGCGAGGAAGCTCGACCAGGCGGCGCCGCCGCCCGCCGCCCGCAGCGGCGATTCGGCCGGGTCGGCGGTCAGCCACCCCGGCGAGCCGTAGACGAACGGCAGCACCTCGATCCCGCGCGCGGCGGCGCCGGTCACGACCGCGTCGAGCGCCGAGAAGTCGAGCTCGCCGCGAGCCGGCTCAACCGCGGGCCAGTAGACGGCGACCCGCAGCGAGCCGACGACGCCCTGCATCCGGCCGAAGTCGCGACCCGCCAGCTCCCCCTGCGGGACGACGCCGAAGAAGCCGCGCGGAAGCGGCGCCGCCCCCGCCGCCGGGGCGAGAGCCAGGGCGGCGAGCAGGGTCGCGGCGAGGATCGCGACGACTCGCCGCCCCGCACCGGTCATGCCGCTAACGCCGCGAGCCTACGAGGAACATCGCCAGCCTCGGTTTCGGCGGGCAGTAGCTGCGGCACGCTTCGCGGCCGACGTCGAGGACCAGCGCCCGCCCTCCCCGCACCGCGACAACGTTGCCGCCGTTGCCGGGGCCGCCGCCTGGGATGGCCTCGCCGCTGTCACCGAAGGCGGGATCGGGACGGCCGCCCGGAAGGATCCGCATCAACGCCAGGTCCACCCCCGGGATGCGGGTGCCGACGGCGAGGACGGTGCCTTCGCCGCCCAGTGCGGCGGCGGCGACCGGCACCGGGAGCCAGCGCAGCCCCCGGCTGCCGAATCCGGTGTCGAGCTTGCCGTCGCGATCCAGGCGCACCATGTAGCCCCGCTGGTAGCCGACTTCCCCGAGCACGTCGATCTTCCCGCCGGGCCGCAGCACCAGCGAGCTGAGCCGCGACGAATACCCCTTCAGCCGCCGCGTCACCCGCAGCGCGTGCCGCGCGGCGGCGCTGAAGCGGGTGTCGAGTCGTCCCTTGGCCGAGATCCGGGCCACGTAGTGGCCGACGCCCAGGCCGCAGCAACCGTTGCCCGCCAGGTAGAGGGTCTCGCCGCGGAACCCGGCGGCGCTGAAGAAGCCGGCGCCTTTCAGCGCCACGGTGGCCTTGCCCCGAGAGCCGAAGCGATCGACGCGCGTGCCGTCGGCGGCCAGCCGGAACACCGTCACCTGGATGCCGCTCCTGCCGCCGCCGTAGATCGGGCCCCCGACCGCGACCGCGAGGGTCTCCCGTGGACCGGGGATCAGCCTCCCCGCCTCACAGCCGCAGACGACGGTCGCTCTGCCGCGCTGTCCGAAGCTGCGGTCGAGGCGCCCGCTCGTGGTCAGGCGAGTGATGTAGATCGTGCCACCCCCGGGCTCGTCGGTTTCGGAGAGCAGCGGCCTGCCGCTCGAATCGACGGCCAACCTGACGGCGACCTGCTGGTCGGTCGCCAGCCGGAAGCTGCCGTCCGGCCCGCCGAAGCCGCGGTCGAGCGAGCCGTCGGGCCGGTAGCGGTAGAGCACGTAGCCGCGATCGTCGACGCAGGGCCGGGAGGTCTCGCAGCCCCCGCGCCAAAACAGCGCGTAGCTGGAGCCGTCGCGGGCGCCGGCCAGGCCTTCGATCAGCTGGCCGGCCCCCGAGGGCGGCAGCGGCGGCCGCACCTGGACGACTCCGCCGTCCCCGAAGGAGCGATCGACGCGCGCTGTCGCCGGCGCCGCCAGCAGGCCGGCCGCGGCGACGACAGATACGACTGCGAGCAACTTGCGCATGGCTTCTCCCCGTTCGGTTGTCTTCGACCGCAAAGAAACCGGGTGTTTGGCTGAAGTTGCGTTGCCGCGTGCGCGGCCGGTGACCCATCGGCGCCGGCGCCGATGGCCGGCTACCACCAGACGGTGGAATCCAGGTTTTCGATCTCCTCGATCGGCTTCGTGTAGACGCCGGAGGAGAGGTACTTCCAGCCGTCGTCGGGGATCAGGAAGACGACGTTGCCGCCGTCCAGCTCGCCGGCGATGCGGTTGGCGATGGCGGCGATCGCGCCGGCCGAGACGCCGGCGAAGACGCCCTCCTCGTCGAGCAGCCGCTTGGTCCAGACGATCGCGTCGCGGTTGGAGACCATGATCTTGCGGTCGAGGATCGAGAGGTCGATGATCGGCGGGATGAAGCCGTCGTCGAGGGAGCGCAGCCCTTGGACCAGCTCCCCCTGCATCGGCTCGGCGGCGACGATCAGCGTCTCCGGGTTGGCCTCCTTGAGGCGGCGGCCGTTGCCCATCAGGGTGCCGCCGGTGCCGAGGCCGCCGACGAAGGCGGCGACCTCGTCGAGCTCGTCGAGGATCTCGACCGCGGTGCCGTTGTAATGGGCCAGCGGGTTGGCTTCGTTGCCGTACTGGTAGGGCATGTAGTAGCTCGGGTCCTGCGCCATCTCCAGCGCCAGCTCGACGGCGCCGTTGGAGCCCTTGGCGCCCTCCGAGTAGACGATCTCGGCGCCGTACATCCGCAACAGCTGGGTCCGCTCCTCGGTGACGTTGTCAGGCATCACGACCTTGACCGGGTAGCCCTTGCGGCGGCAGATCATCGCCAGCGCGATGCCGGTGTTGCCGGAGGTCGGTTCGAGGATCGTCTGCCCCGGTTCGATCGCCCCCTCGGCCTCCGCCGTCTCGATCATCGCTTTCGCGACCCGGTCCTTGACCGAGCCGGTCGGGTTGCGCCCCTCGAGCTTGGCGTAGATGCGGACCTCGGGCTTCGGCGAGAGCCGCGGCAGCTCGACCAGCGGCGTGTTGCCGATCGACTCGACGATGTTGCCGAAGCGTCCCCCGCAGGGTCTGTTGAGTAGCTGATCCATAGCTTCAGGCGGCCCCCGTTACTTCAGAAAGTGTAGCGACCCTATTTGGCCCGATGGATAAACCTTCTCGGCAGCCCGGCATGTATCTTCGCCTGGGTTCCCGGCAACGATTGGATCGGAGGCATCCTTGATGAGCAAGACCCGGCTGACCGCTGCGGCGGTCCTCCTAGTCGCGATCGCGGCGATCGTCCTGGCGGCATGCGGCGGGGGCGGTTCCACCACCTCTGGCGGCGAATCGACCGAAGCGGGGGGCGAAGCAGCCGCGACGCCGCTGACCGTCGGTTCCGACATCCCCTATCCCCCGTTCGAGCAGGGCAAATCCGGCGAATACACCGGCTTCGACATCGAGCTGATGGAAGCGATCGGGGAGAAGATCGGCCGCGCGCCGGAATTCCAGGACACTTCGTTCGAAACGATCTTCCGCGACGTCGGCCAGGGCAAGTTCGAAGCGGTGATCTCGGCGGCGACGATCACGCCGGAACGGGAAAAGGAAGTCGCCTTCTCGGACCCCTACTACCTCTCCGAACAGGCGATCCTGGTCAAAGAAGGCAGCGAAATCGGCGGCCTGTCCGAACTCGAAGGCAAGGTCGTCGGCGCCCAGCAGGGCACGACCGGACTGACGCTCGGCAAGGAAAAAGCCAACGCGAGCGAATTGCGGCCCTACCCCGAAGGCCCCGACGCGATCAACGCCCTCAAGGCGGGCACGGTCGAAGCGGTGATCATCGACACGCCGGTCGCCCAGAACGCGATCGAAGAAGAAGGCGGCGTCGAAATCGCCGAAAACGTGCCGACCGAAGAAGAGTATGGAATCGCCGTCGCCAAGGACAACACCGGGCTCCTCGAAGAAATCAACCAGGGGCTCGAAGAAGTGATCGCCGACGGCACCTACACGACGATCTACGAAAAGTGGTTCCACCTCGAACCGCCGAAGCAGTTCCAGGGCTGAGCGCGAAGGAGACGCGCCGACCCGGGTAGTTTCGATCGAGACAGGGGCGCCGGCGACGGCGCCCCTTTTCGGTCCCGAGAGCGGCGATAGGAGACGGCGATGAGTCAGTTTTTCAACCAGTACTTCAACTTCGACGTGATGGGGGAACACTTCGGCGAAGTCCTCGTCGCCTTCCTCCAGAACCTGCTGGTCTTCGCCGTGGCGGCGGTCGTCGCCCTCCTCTGGGGCCTCGCCCTGGCACTGCTGAGGCAGCTGCCCGGCAGGAAGTCCGCGCCGATCCGGTTCCTGGCGATCGCCTATATCGACGTCTTCCGCGCCGTACCCCTGCTGATCATCATCCTGATGATCTCCGGCGGCGTTCCGTTCCTCACCTTCCTCCCCCAGGAAGTCCGGATCCCCCACTGGTTCGGCCGGCCCGATCCCTTCTGGTACGGCGTCGCGGCCCTGGTGATCGTCTACGGGGCCTTCAGCGCCGAGGTCTACCGGGCGGGAATCGAAGCGGTCCCGCGCGGCCAGATGGAGGCCGCCCGGTCGCTCGGCATGAGCCACCTGCAGGCGATGCGACACGTGATCGTGCCGCAGGCGGTCACCAAGATCCCGGCGCCGATGCTGAACGAATTGATCTCGCTGCTGAAGGACACGACCCTGGTCAGCGTGATCGCCCTCAGCGAGGCGGTCCTGGTCAGTCGCGAAATCCTCGCCGAACGCCTCAACAGCTCGGCGCTGACGCTGACCGCGATCTTCTTCTTGATCATCATCCTGCCGCTGGCCCGCGTCGTCGACTACCTGATCAAGCGCAACCAGATGAAGATCACCCGCGGCTCGCACATCGAGGTCGCCTAGATGGCGGAGCCGATCCTCAGCCTGCGGGGCATCCACAAGCGCTTCGGCCAGCTCGAGGTGCTGAAGGGCGTCGACCTCGACGTGCAGCGCGGCGAAGTCGTCTGCATCCTCGGCCCCAGCGGCTCGGGCAAGAGCACGCTGCTGCGCTGCGTCAACCTGCTGGAGCCGCCCGAGGAGGGCGAGATCTTCCTCGAGGGCAAAGACATCTGCAGGGGCCCCGGCTCCGGCGAGGGCGAGAGCAGCTGGAACCTCGACTTCGTCCGCCAGCGGGTCGGCATGGTCTTCCAGCAGTTCAACCTCTTCCCCCACAAGACGGCGCTGGAGAACGTGACGATGGCGCCGGAAAAGGTGCTCGGCAAATCGAAGGCCGAGGCGCGCGAGAGAGCGACGGCGCTGCTCGAGCGGGTCGGCCTCGGCGATCGCATGCAGCAGTACCCCGAACGGCTCTCCGGTGGTCAGCAGCAGCGGGTGGCGATCGCCCGCGCGCTGGCGATGGAACCGCACGTGATGCTGTTCGACGAGGTGACCAGCGCCCTCGACCCCGAGCTCGTCAAGGAGGTCCTCGACACGATGCGCGAGCTCGCCTCGGAAGGGATGACGATGCTCGTCGTCACCCACGAGATGGGCTTCGCCAAGGAAGTCGGCGACAAGGTCGTCTTCATGGACGGGGGCGTCATCGTCGAGCAGGGCAAGCCCGCCGACGTCCTCGACCACCCGCAGCAGGCGCGGACCCGGAAATTCCTCGGGCTGGTGCTAGAACGCTGAGGCGCCGAAAATCAAGCCTGTCGAGGACGCAGGGAGCGAAGCGTGCTCTGCACGTGAGCGACCGAGGACGCTGACAGGCGCCGATTTGCAGGCGCCTCAGCCGCCCGCCATGGCGGGCCGGATGACAACCGTGTCGCCGTCGGAGACCGCGGGCTCCCAACCCAGCAGGGCCCGGAC
>CAZHLT010000046.1:0-4267 GCA_964533285.1 uncultured Conexibacteraceae bacterium
CATATTCCGGAAAAGGACTGCCACACGAGCTACGGAGCGCCCCCGTCCCTCAGAAGCCCTCGCGTGGCAGTCATCTCTCACCCTATGGCGGGAAAAGCTCTGCCACGCGAGAGGAAGCGGCTTCGTCCCTCGCGAGCTCTCGGCGAGAGCAGGCGGGATCCCGTCCCTCGCGAGCTCTCGGCGAGAGACGGCACGGCCTCGTCCCTCGGGAGCTACGCGCCCCATCGCTGGCCGGGGCTCGGCTTGCCGACGCCTGCGACGGTCCCGTCCCTCGGCCGTCCCTTGGAACAGCCCAGCCCGCCCCCGCGGCCCGACCCTAGTCGCGTTTCTTGCGCTGCTTCGGCAGCGTCTTGAACGCCACGTCCCAGACCGGGGAGGAGACGCCGTAGCCGTAGCGGTGGTCCTGGAAGTGGTGGCGCATGTGGTGCTCGCGCAGGCGTTTGCCGAACTTCGTCTTCGGCACGAAGTGGTGCACGTAGTAGTGCGTGTAGTCGTAGACGAGGTAGCCGCCGATGAAGCCGGCGAAGACGGGGAAGGCGGCGTTGCCGAGGATCAGCCAGAAGGCGAGGAAGAAGAGCGCCGCCAGCGGGATCGAAACCGAGGGGGGCATGACCAGCCGCAGCTTGTCGTTGGGGTGGTCGTGGTGGATGCCGTGGATGATGAAGTGCATGCGGCGGCCGAACGAGTTGTCCGGCTCCCAGTGGAAGACGAGCCGGTGCAGCCAGTACTCGGTCAGGGTCCAGAACGCGACCCCGGCCAGGGTCAGGAGGACGACCTGCCAGAGGTCCCAACCCCGCTCGAAGGCCAGCCACTCCATCACCGCGACGACGGGCACGAAGATGATCGCCGGCACCGCCGGGTGGACGCGGGAGAAGAAGTTGAGGAATTCGCTCTTGAAGAGCGGAGGAGAGGCGGAGAGCTTCTCGCTCCTGCTGCTGTGAGCCTCCATCGCCGTGCATCTTAGCGCCGCGCCCCCGCCTCCCCCGCAAGACGCGGGGAAGACGCGACGGCTTGGTTTCAAAGAGGTTGCGATTTGCGAAATCGCTGCTCGCGACGGATCCGCCGGAGTGCTTGGATGGCGACCCCGATGCCGCGCAAGCCGAAGCCCCCCACCTGCGAGGACTGCTACTTCCACAAGAACCTGCTCTGCGCCCTCGAGCTGGGGGAGACCTGCGCCACCTTCCGGCCCAACCGGCCCGAGGGCCTGGTGCCGCCGAAGCAGCCGGTCCTGCTCATGCGCGCCCCCCGCTGGGCCAACCGCGCTCAGACGGCCTAGCTATTTTTCTGGACGTGCCCCAGCGCGACCTGTTCTCGGACTTCGCCCGCATGCGCCGCGAGATGGACCAGATGCTCGGCGACGCCTGGGGCCGCACCCGCCTCGTCCAGCGCCGCGCCAGCGGCTTCTCGCCCAACGTCGACGTCTACTACTGCGGCGAGCCGCAGCGGGCGGTGGTCAAAGTCGACCTCGCCGGCGTCGCCCTCTCCGAGGTCGGGATCGAGGTCGGCAGCCGCCACGTCGCGATCACCGGCGAACGCCAGCTGCAGGAGACCGAGGGCCGCGTCTACCAGCAGATCGAGATCCCCTCGGGCCCCTTCCGGCGGGTGATCGAGCTCCAGGTAGAGGTCGACGCCGGCGCCGCCACCGCCACCTACGAGGACGGCGTGCTGCGGGTCGAGCTGCCCCTGCGCGAGCCCGAGCGGACGACCCGCCGCGTGCCGATCGGCCGCAAGTGATGGACGGCTCGCCGCGGCCGCAGGGGCTGGAGGGCTCGCCGATCCTCGAGGTCGTCGAGTCCCCGCTCGACGCGGAGGACGCGATCCTCGCCAGCCAGTCGCTGCCCGAGGCGCTGCCGGTGCTGCCGCTGCGCGACTCGGTCAGCTTCCCGGAAACGCTGAACCCGCTGGCGGTCGGCCAGCCGCGCTCGATCCAGCTGGTCGACGACGTCCTCGGCGGCAACCGGATGCTGGTGATGGTCGCCTCGCGCGACCCCGAGATCGACGAGCCCGGCACCGACGACCTCTACGACGTCGGCGTCGCCGGCGTCGTCGCCCGCATGGTCAAGGTGCCCGACGGCAGCCTGCGGATCCTCGTCCAGGGGATCCACCGCGTCCGCCTCGACTCCTACCTCGCCGAGACCCCCTACCTGGTCGCCCGGATCACCGAGCTGCCCGACGTCTCCGAGCCGAGCGCCGAGCTGGAGGCGCTGAGCCGCAACGTGCAGCGGACCTTCTCGGAGATCGTCGAGCACATCCCCTACCTGCCCGAGGAGCTGCGCCTCGCGGTCGCCAACATCGACGACCCGGCCGCCCTCGGCAGCCTGATCGCCGGCTCGCTGCGGATCGGCACCGAGGAGAAGCAGAAGCTGCTCGAGGAGGTCGACGTCGGCAAACGCCTGCGCCACCTCTCGCGGATCCTCGCCCGCGAGCTCGAGGTGATCCAGCTCGGCACCCAGATCCAGTCCCAGGTCCAGTCCGAAGTCGACAAGGGCCAGCGCGAGTTCGTCCTCCGCCAGCAGCTGAAAGCGATCCAGGACGAGCTCGGCGAGGGCGACGAGCAGCAGGCCGAAGTCAACGAACTGCGCGAGCGGATCGAGGCCGCGCAGCTGCCCGAGCAGGCGCAGAAGGCCGCCGACCGCGAGCTCTCGCGGCTGGAGAAGCTGCCGCCGGCGGCAGCCGAGCACGGCGTCATCCGCACCTACCTGGAGTGGCTGGTCGAGCTGCCCTGGGCGGTCGAGACCGAGGACAACCTCGACATCAAGCACGCCCGCAAGGTGCTCGATGCCGACCACTACGACCTCGAGAAGGTCAAGGACCGGATCCTCGAGTACCTGGCGGTGCGCAAGCTCAACCCCGACAGCCCGGGCCCGATCCTCTGCTTCGTCGGCCCGCCCGGCGTCGGCAAGACCAGCCTCGGCCGCTCGATCGCCAAGGCGCTGGGACGCGAGTTCGAGCGGATCTCGGTCGGCGGCGTCCGCGACGAGGCGGAGATCCGCGGCCACCGCCGCACCTACATCGGCGCCCTCCCCGGGACGATCGTCCGCGCCCTGCGCGACGCCGGCTCGAAAAACCCCGTCTTCATGATCGACGAGATCGACAAGATGGGCGCCGATTTCCGCGGCGACCCCGCCTCGGCGATGCTCGAGGTCCTCGACCCGGCCCAGAACGACAGCTTCCGCGACCACTACCTCGACCTCGAGTTCGACCTCTCCGACGTCGTCTTCATCGCCACCGCCAACGTCCTCGACACGATCCCCGGCCCGCTGCTGGACCGGATGGAGACGATCGAGCTCTCCGGCTACACGCTCGACGAGAAGCTCCACATCGCCCGCCGCTACCTGGTCGGCCGCCAGATCGAGGCCAACGGCCTCAAGCCCTCGCAGATCGCCTTCACCGACGCGGCGCTGACCGCGATCGTCGAGGAGTACACGCGCGAGGCCGGCGTCCGCAACCTCGAGCGCCAGATCGGCACCGTCTGCCGCAAAGTCGCCCGCGACGTCGCCGAGGGCAGGGCGAAGCGCAAGGTCACCGTCTCCGGCAAGAAGGCGCGCGAGCTGCTCGGCCGCCGCCGCGTCTTCGCCGAGCAGCGGCGGCGGACCAAGGTCCCCGGCGTCGCCACCGGCCTCGCCTGGACCCCGGTCGGCGGCGACGTCCTCTTCATCGAGGCGACGGCGATGCCGGGCGGCGGCAAGCTGACGATCACCGGCCAGCTCGGCGAGGTGATGAAGGAGTCGGCGCAGGCGGCCCTCTCCTACGTCCGCGGCCACTGGCGGGAGATCGCGCCGCAGCTCGGCGAGGAGTGGTTCGCCGAGCACGACATCCACGTCCACGTGCCGGCCGGGGCGGTGCCGAAGGACGGGCCCTCGGCGGGGGTGGCGATGACGGTCGCGCTGGCCTCGCTGATCAGCGGCCGACCGGTTCGCAACGATGTTGCGATGACCGGCGAGGTGACCCTGACCGGGCAGGTGCTGCCGATCGGCGGCCTCAAGGAGAAGTCGCTGGCGGCGCAGCGGGCGGGGATCAAGCGGGTGATAGTTCCGGAACGCAACGCGGGAGACGTCGCGGAGATACCCGAGCACGAGCTCGGCGGCCTGGAGTTCGTCTTTGTCGACGAAGTCTCCCAGGCACTCGACGTCGCCCTCCGTTAGGGCATGGAGGCCGGCGCCCTCCGCCGGGGCGGCCCGGCGCCGCTCAGCTCGGTTGCCGCGGCGGGGGGCGCGCGGGCGCGCACCTTCTGGGTGGGCGGCGGGCGGGCCCCCCGGGGGGGGCG
>CAZHLT010000047.1:0-1305 GCA_964533285.1 uncultured Conexibacteraceae bacterium
TGAGCCGGACCAGGTTTCACGGAGACCTCGAAGCCAGGATTCCTCCTGGCCGAAGGGAACCGATCAACCCATGCCACGAAAGACGAAATACCCCGAAGAGCTGCTCGATCGCGGCGCCCGGATGGTCTTCGACTCCGGCCGCCCGATCGCCCACGTAGCCCGCGACCTTGGCGTCCACCACGAGACGCTGCGCAAGTGGGTGCGAAAGACCGAAGCCGATGAAGGCAAGCGCAAGGAGCTGCTGAGCTCCCAGGAGCGCGAGGAGCTGGCCCAGCTGCGCAAGGACAACCGCGAGCTGCGCCGGGCCAACGAGATCCTCAAGGCCGCCTCGGCGTTTTTCGCGGCCGAGCTCGACCCACACCGAACGAAGTGAGCGCCTTCATCGACGAGCACCGCCAGCGCTTCGGGGTCGAGCCGATCTGCAAGACCCTGGGGGTGTCGGCCTCCGCCTACTACGAGCGGGCGAAGGGCCAGTGGTCGGCGCGCGCGATCGAGGACGAGCGCCTGCTGGCCCAGATCAAGGAGGTGCACGAGCGTAACTACTGCGCCTACGGCTACCGGCGCACCTGGATCGCGCTGCGACGCGCTGGCGAGGACGTCGGCCGCGGCCACGTGCAGCGGCTGATGAGAGCGGCCGGGATCCAGGGCGCCAAGCGTCGCGGCAAGCCCTGGCGCACCACAAAGCCCGATCCGACGGCGGTCCGCCGGCCCGACCTCGTCGAGCGCGACTTCGGGGCCACCGCGCCCAACCGCCTCTGGGTCGGCGACTTCACCTACCTGCGCAGCTGGGAGGGCATCAGCTACTTCGCCTTCGTCATCGACGCCTTCTCCCGCAAGGTCGTCGGCTGGCAACTCGCCTCCCACATGCGCACCGACCTCGTCCTCGACGCCCTGCGGATGGCGCTCGGCCAACGCGATCACGGCGCTGACTTCGAGCTGGTGCATCACACCGACCGCGGCTCCCAATACACCTCCGCCGACTACACCCAGGCCCTCGACGACGCCGGCGTCCTCGCCTCGGTCGGGAGCGTCGGCGACGCCTACGACAACGCGATGGCCGAGAGCTTCGTCGACACTTTCAAGACCGAGCTCCTCGCCGACCGCTCCTGGCGCACCAGATCGCAGCTCGAGCTGGCCGTGGTCGAATACGTCTCCTGGTTCAACCACGAGCGCCTGCACGAATCCCTCGGCGACCGATCACCCGTCGAGTTCGAGGACCTATACGTTCGACAGGGGGCTCAACTGAGCTATCCCTCTTAAATTGGAAACCAACAAAAACGGTCTCCGTGAAACCTGGTCCGGCTC
>CAZHLT010000048.1:0-16533 GCA_964533285.1 uncultured Conexibacteraceae bacterium
GGATGCTCCTGACTGGACGAGGGTTGGCTGGGCGCCTCCGGTGCGCGACGCCGAGTATAGATCGCCTCCGGTCGAAGGTTCAACTCCAGGTTGAAGGTTCGGCCCTGGCTGGGCCTCAGCTTGCAGCCACGCCGGCCCGCACCGCGGCCAGCCCCGCCCGGGCGTAGAGCACGGTGGCGACGATCGCCATCGTCAAACCCCAGATCAGCAGCGCGGTGGCGACCCAGCCGGGCGCCAGCAGGGCGAGGAAGATCCCGCCCATGATCGGGAAGACCGAGATCCGGCCCGGCCAGTTGACCTCGATGTCGACGCCGTGGCGCAGGCCGTACCAGCCGAGCAGCAGCATCGCCAGCTCGCGCAGCGCCAGCAGCGCCAGAGCCCAGCGCGGCAGCAGCTCGAAGCTCCAGCAGACGACGGCGCCGGCGAGGATCGTGAGCCGGTCGACGATCGGGTCCAGGAGGGCGCCGAGGCGGCTGTACTGGCCGGTGGCGCGGGCGAGGAAGCCGTCGAGGTAGTCGCCGGCGGCGATCACCCAGAAGACCAGGGCCGAGGCCAGCGAGGTGCCGTCCTCGGTCGAGTAGGCGAGGACGAGGAAGACCGGCAGCAGCGCCAGGCGCAGGCAGCCGACCAGGTTGGGCAGCGTCCAGGGGTGCAGCGGCGCCCCCTTGCGGGTCTCGCGCGGGAGCGGGGCGCTGCGGTCGAGGCCGAAGCGGCGGCGGAGGCGACCACGGCCGAATGGGGCCGTGCCCGACATCTCAGCCCGCCGCCTCCAGGCCGCCGAGGATCTCCCCGGCGCGGACCGCGGCTTCGGCCAGCGGCAGCTCGTGCTCGGCGCCGCTGGCCCGCTCGGAGGCCTCGACGACGCCCTCGGCGAGGCCGCGGCGGCCGGCGACCAGACGCAGCGGGCAGCCGATCAGCTCGGCGTCGGTCAGCTTCTCCCCCGGCCCCGCGGCGCGGTCGTCATACAGCGTCTCCAGGCCGGCGGCAAGCAGCTCCTCGTAGAGCTTGTCGGCGGCTTCGCGCTCGGGCTCGCCGCCCTTGGCCAGCGAGACCAGGTGCACCGCCCAGGGCGCGATCGCCGGCGGCCAGACGATGCCGCGCTCGTCGGCTCGCTGCTCGATCGCGGCGGCGATGATCCGCGCCGGGCCGATCCCGTAGCAGCCCATCACGATCGTCTGCTCGCTCCCGTTCTCGTCGAGGTAGGTGGCGCCGAGCGGCGCCGAGTAGCGGGTGCCGAGCTTGAAGATGTTGCCGACCTCGATCGCCGGCTCGATCGCGATCGCGCCGCCGCCCGGGGCGGTGTCGCCGGCCTCGACCGCGCGCACGTCGAGCTCCTCGAACTGGAAGTCGCGGCCGGGCCGGACGCCGCGCAGGTGCAGATCCACCTGGTTGGCGCCGGTGACGTAGGAGTCGCCGTCGAGCGCCGCGTCCTTGACGACCGGCACCTGCGCCCCGACCGGGCCGAGAAAGCCGACCGGCCCCAGCTCGGCGGCGATCTCCTCCTCGCTCGCCTGGCGGAAGGGGGCGCCGAGCGCGTTCTGCAGCTTGACCTCGTTGAGGCGGTGGTCGCCGCGCAGCAGGACGAGGACCATGCCGCGGCCCTCTACGACGACCGGCATCGCCTTGACCAGGGCGCCGGCCGGCAGCCCGAGCCGGTTGGCGACGGCTTCGATCGTTCTCTCGCCGGGGGTCTCGACCGGCTCCGGCGCCGGCAGCGGCGGCGGCAGCTCGACCGGCTGGGCGACGGCGCTGGCGACCTCGACGTTGGCGGCGTAGCCGGGGGCCAGCGCGACCTCGTTCTCGCCCGCCGCGCAGGGCGCCATGTACTCGTCGGCGCCGGAGCCGCCCATCATCCCGACGTCCGACTCGACCCGGTACCAGCGCAGCCCGCAGCGGTCGAAGATCCGCGCGTAGGCGCTCGCCTGCAGCTCGTAGGAGCGGTCGAGACCCTCCTCGTCGCGGTCGAAGGAGTAGGCGTCCTTCATCTTGAACTCGCGCGTGCGCAGGACGCCGGCGCGCGGCCGCGGCTCGTCGCGCTCCTTGATCTGCAGGTGGTAGAGCATCAGCGGCAGGTCGCGGTAGGAGCGGACCTCGCGGGCGACGTGGTAGGTGAGGCTCTCCTCGCTGGTCATCGCCAGCACCATCGGCGAGCCCTTGCGGTCCTCGAGCTTGAACAGCTCCTCGATCGCGTAGCGGCCGGTCTCTTTCCAGAGCTCGGCCGGCTGCATCACCGGCATCGAGATCTCCTGGCAGCCGATCGCGTCCATCTCCTCGCGCAGCACCGCCTCGACCTTGCGCATCACCCGCCAGCCCGCCGGCAGGTACGTCCACAGCCCGGCGCCGAGCTGGCGGATCAGCCCCGCCCGCACCATCAGCTTGTGCGAGATCGCCTCCGCGTCGGCGGGCGGGTCCTTCAGCGTCGGGATGAACGTCTGCGACTGGCGGCTCACGCCGGGGAACCTACCGGGCTAGATGGTTGATTCCACGACGGGGTGCGACCGGGGGCGCACCCGGCCGAGCAGATCAAGGACGCAGGGCGCCGCCTTTGCCGGTTGGCAAAGGCAAGCCCGAGGACGCAGAGATGCGAAGCGAGAAAGCACTTATGCCCGCGTAGCGGGCATAAGTGCTTTCTCGCCGGGTGCGTCATCCGGGTGTGCCCGGTCGTGGGATCAACCATCTAGGCGCGGGTGAAGCGGCGGCCGGCGGTGGGCGAGGCCTCCTCGTCCAGGAGCACGCGGTCGGACTCGCCCTTTTCGGCGGCTTCGTGCTCCATCTGGGCGATCTTCTCCGGCGTCAGGTCGCCGGCGTTTTCGCGCTCGATGTTGGCCACCCACTCGGCGCCCTCGCGCGACTCGGCCTCGTCGAACTCGACCTCGCCGCCGCGGTCGAGGGATTTGTCGATCTCCTCGAACAGGGTGTCGACGAGCTTGGCCTGCGGCACCTTCCGCAGCGGCTTGCCGTGGGCGAAGATCAGGCCCTCGTTCTTGGCGCCGGCGATGCCGAAGTCGGCGTGGCTGGCCTCGCCGATGCCGTTGACGGCGCAGCCGAGGACGGCGACCTCGACCGGCTCCTCGTAGGCTTCCAGCCGCTGCTCGATTTCGGCGACGACCGAGTCCATGTCGAACTGCAGGCGGCCGCAGGTCGGGCAGGCGATCAGCACCGGGCCGCGCTCGCGCAGCTGCAGCGCCTTGAGGATCTCCCAGGCGACTTTGACCTCCTCCTCGGCGTGGAAGGTCGAGAGGCTGATCCGGATCGTGTCGCCGACCCCGTCGGCGAGCAGCGTCCCCAGGCCGACCGCCGATTTCAGCGAGCCCGACCATTTCGTCCCCGCCTCGGTGATCCCGAGGTGCAGCGGGTAGGGGATCTTCTCCGCCAGCAGCCGGTTGGCGGCGATCGTGTTCGGCACGTTGGTCGACTTGATCGAGACCTTGAAGTTGGTGAAGTCGAGCCCCTCCATCAGCTCGACGAACTCGACCGCGGCGGCGACCAGCGCCTCGACCGGCGATTCGCGCTCGAGCTGGTGCAGGTGCTTGGGCAGCGAGCCCGAGTTGACCCCGATCCGCATCGGCACCTTCGCCGCGTTGGCCCGCTCGGCGACCTCGGCGACTTTCTCGCGGCCGCCGATGTTGCCCGGGTTGAGGCGGATGCAGTGGGCGCCGGCGTCGATCGCTTTCAGCGCCAGCGTGTGGTTGAAGTGGATGTCGGCGATCACCGGGATCGGCGATTCGCGGACGATCGTCTTCAGCGCCTCGGCATCCTGCTCGCGCGGCACCGCGCAGCGGACGAGGTCGGCGCCGGCGTCGGCGACCTTGCGGATCTGCTCCAGCGTCGCCGCCAGGTTGGCGGTCTCGGTCTTGGTCATCGTCTGCACGGCGACCGGAGCACCGCCGCCGACCGGCACGCCGCCGACGAAGATCTGGCGTTTTGAGGCCATATGCAGAGGTTATCTGGGCGCCGCGGCGGGCCCGGTCACCGGGTCGTGAAGCCTTCGCCGGTGAGGCGGCCGATGTCGTTGGAGAGGCCGATGAAGAACAGCATCGCGACCAGGGCGAAGCCGATGATGCTGGCCCGTTCCATCACCCGCATCGAGACCGGCCGGCCGCCGCGCAGTTTCTCGACGATCGCCCAGAAGATGTGGCCGCCGTCGAGCGGCAGGATCGGCAGCAGGTTGATCAGGCCAAGCGAGAGGCTGACGATCGCGAGCAGCAGCAGCGCCGGCCGCCAGCCTTCGTCGACCGCGGTGTGGCCGATGTCACTGGTGCCGACGATGCCGGAGATTTCCTTGCGCTTGTCGGCTTCGAAGATGTGGGCGAAGACCGAGGCGGTGCCGCTGGTCACCGTCCAGACCGAGTCGAGCGCCCGGTCAGCTGCGTGGGAGGCACTGACCGGGACGAATTCGCCGCCGTAGGAGAAGCCGATCAGGGAGCGCCCCGCTTCCTCGTCGTAGCGCGGCGTCACCGCGATCGTCCGCACCCGGCCGCCGCGTTCGATCGTCAGCCGCACCGGCGTCTGCGCGGCGCAGCCCTGCACCTGCTTGCCGGCACATTCGTGCGAGGCGACCTGTTCGCCGAACCTTTCCAGGCGCTCGGTCCCGTCGAGGCCGGCGAAGCGGTGGCCGTCGACGGCAACGATGCGGTCACCGGGCTGCAGCACCTTGGCCGCCGGCGTCCCCGACCGGATCGAGCCGACCGACTGGTTGACGTCTTCCAGCCCGCCGATCTTGAAGATCGCGAAGAAGAGGACGAGGGCGAGGACGATGTTCACCGCCGGCCCGGCGGCGACGACGAGGATCCGTTTCCAGACCGTCTGACGGTAGTAGGCGCGGTGCTCTTCCCCGGGAGGCAGCTCCTCGTCGGGGTTCATGCCGCTGATCTTCACGTAGCCGCCGAGCGGGATCGCTTTGACGCCGTACTCGGTCTCGCCGCGCTTGAACGACCAGAGCGTCGGCCCGAAGAAGAGGAAGTAGCGCTCGACCCGCATCCCCGTCGCCTTGGCGGCGAAGAAGTGGCCGGCCTCGTGCAGCATGATCAGCACGCAGAACCCGAGGAAGACGACGAGCCAGCTCATACCCTCGTCAACCCCCGGATCGTCTCCGCGCTGCGCTCGCGGGCCTCGGCGTCGGCGGCGAAGAGGTCGTCGAAGTGGGTCACCGGCCGCGCCGGCATCTCCTCCAGCACCCGCTCGATCACCGCCGCGATCCCAGTGAACGGCAGCCGCTGCTCGAGGAAGGCGGCGACCGCGACCTCGTCGGTGGCGTTGAGGACGCAGGGCGCGGTCCCCCCCGCCTCGCCGGCCTCGCGCGCCAGCCGCAGGCAGGCGAAGGTCCCCAGGTCCGGCTGCTCGAAGGTCAGCGCCCCGACCGCGGCGAGGTCGAGCCGCGGCACGGCGACCTCGGCCCGCTCGGGGTAGTGCAGCGCGTAGGAGATCGGGACCCGCATGTCGGGGTGGCCGAGGTGGGCCAGCGAGGAGCCGTCATTGAGGTGAATCAGCGAGTGGACCAGCGACTGCGGGTGGACGACGACGTCGATCCGCTCGTAGGGGACCGCGAAGAGGTGGTGTGCCTCGATCGCCTCGAAGCCCTTGTTCATCAGCGTCGCCGAGTCGATCGTGATGCGGCCGCCCATCCGCCAGGTCGGGTGCGCGAGCGCCTCCTCGACGCTGACGTCGCTGAGGTCGGCGCGGCCGCGGAAGGGGCCGCCGGAGGCGGTGAGGACGAGCCGCTCGACCGTCCCCGGCGCCTCGCCCTCGATCAGCTGGTGCAGCGCCGAGTGCTCGGAGTCGACCGGCAGCAGGCGGGCACCGGTCGCCTCGGCCAGCGCCATCACCAGCTCGCCGCCGAGGACCAGGCTCTCCTTGTTGGCGAGGGCGACGTCGATCCCCTCGCTGAGGGCGACGACGGTCGAGCCGAGCCCGGCGGCGCCGACGATCCCGTTGAGCACGAGGTCGGCGCCCGAGCTGGCGATCAGCTCGCGCACGCCCTCATCGCCGGCGAGGACGCGGCCGCTCCAGGCCTCGGCCGCCCGCGCCGCCGCGTCGCGGTCGGCGATCGCCACCGCCGGCACGCCGAGCTCGCGCGCCTGGCTCAGGGCCAGCTCCCAGCCGCGACCGGCGGCGAGGCCGACGCACTGCAGCTCCTCGGAAGCGGCGATCACCTCCAGGGCCTGGGTTCCGATCGAGCCCGTCGACCCGAGTATCAAGACCTTTCGCATGCCCCTCAGAGGATACGGAGCCGCCCTTACGGCGCCCTCGAGGCCCGCGAGACCGCAGAAAGCGGCCTATATGGCGGCTTTCTGCGGTCTCGCGTTAGTAGACGAGGGCGACGCTGAGGTAGTAGCCGACGACGACGGTGAAGAGGACGGCGTCGAGGCGGTCGAGGATGCCGCCGTGGGGGCCGAACAGGTGGCCGGTGTCCTTGGTCCCGACGTCGCGCTTCAGCAGCGACTCGAAGAGGTCGCCGACCGGTGCCGTGGCGGCAACCGCGGCGCCGATGATCAGCGCGTCGACCCCCGAGAGCCAGTCCTGGTAGAGGCCGGCGAACCAGAAGCCCATGGTGCCGATCACGAAGCCGCCGACGAGGCCCTCGACGGTCTTGTTGGGCGAGATCTCCGGCGCCACTTTGTGGCTGCCGAACAGCCGCCCGGTCGCGTAGGCGCCGGTGTCGGCGACGAAGGTGCCGACGAGGACGTCGACCAGCAGCGCCGCGCCGTGGTCGGGCAGGTCGCGCAGCAGGACCGCGTGGGCGAGCGGGATCCCGATCCAGACGATCCCCATCAGGGTGACGCTGAAGGAGACGGTGAAGCCGTGGCGGTGGCGGGCGTCGGCGCCGAAGGCGAAGAGAACGGGGAAGGCGGCGGCGAAGACGAGGAGGATGTTGTAGGCGGTGCCGAAGTGGGCGGCGATGACCAGTGCCGCCACCGCCAGATAGGCGGGGATCGGCAGCGGCCGCGCCCGCTCGGTCAGGGTCACGTACTCGCGCACGCAGATGGCGCCGATCGCGATCATCGCCGCGGCGAAGACGAGGCCGCCGGCGACCGTGATCGCGATCGCGAAGACGATCCACGGCAGCGCCACCAGGATCCGCTTCGCGGTCTCGCCGCGCAGGCCGCGGCGGCGCGGCTCGCGCGGGGGCTGCGGCTGCGGCCGGCGCGGACCCTCCGGCTCCAGCATCTCGTCGTCGAACAGCTCCATGCTCACGCCCTCGCCCCGAAGCGGCGCCGGCGCGTCTCGAACTCGGCCAGCGACGCCTCGAAGGCGGCGCGGTCGAAGTCGGGCCACAGCTCCTCGCGGAAGACCAGCTCCGAGTAAGCGCACTGCCAGAGCAGGTAGTTGGAGATCCGCTGCTCGCCGCTGGTTCGTATCAAGAGGTCGGGATCGTGCATCTCGGGTGCGTAGAGGTGACGGCGGAACTCCTCCTCCGTCTCCCCGGAGAAGCTTCGCGCCGCGTCGACGATCTCCGCCCTGCCGCCGTAGTTGAAGGCGACGTAGAGGGTGATGCGGGTGTTGGCGGCGGTCTCCGCCTCGGCCCACCGCATCCGCTCGACCAGCTCCGGCGCCACCCCGGCGCGGCGGCCGATGAACCGCATCCGCACGCCTTCGGCGTCGAGCTCCGGCGTTTCCGAGGCGATCCGCTCGTCGAACATCCGCATCAGCCCGGCGATCTCCTCCTCGGAGCGGCTCCAGTTCTCGGTCGAGAAGGAGAAGACGGTCAGCTCCTCGACCCCGAGCTCGGCCGCGTCGCGCAGCCGTTCCTTGACCACGTCGGCCCCGGCCCGGTGCCCCTCGATCACCGGCAGCCCGCGGCGCTGTGCCCAACGGCCGTTGCCGTCGGTGATGATCGCCACGTACCTGGGGACGCTCATGGGAACAGACATACCCCGTGAGAGGGCGAAAACCAAGCAGTTCGGGGGACGCAGGGAGGCCGGTGAAGGGAGCGCACTTTTCTGTGCGTGACCGAGCCAGCTGACCGAGGAACCCGAAATGCGCCGGTTTGCAGCCCTCTCACACCTCGAGGATTTCCTCTTCCTTGCCCTTTAGGAGGGAGTCGATCTCAGCGATCGCCTCGTCGGTGTGCTTCTGCAGCGCGGTCTCGGCGCGGCGCTCGTCGTCCTCGCCGGCTTCGCCCTCTTTCTTCAGCTCGCGCAGGTCGTGCATCACGTCGCGGCGCACGTTGCGGACCGCGACCCGGCCCTCCTCGGCGACGCCGTGGACGACCTTGACCATCTCCCGCCGCCGCTCCTCGGTCATCTCCGGGATCTGCAGCCGGATCAGGTTGCCGTCGTTGCTCGGCGTCAGGCCGACGTCGGACTCCTGGATCGCCTTCTCGATCGCCCCCAGCGCGCCCTTGTCGAAGGGGGTCACGGTCAGCAGCCGGGCGTCGCTGGCGGCGACGTTGGCGAGCTGCTTGAGCGGCGTCGGGTTGCCGTAGTAGTCGACGACGATGCGGTCGAGCAGGTGCGGCGAGGCGCGGCCGGTGCGCACCGTGGCCAGCTCGCCGCGGCTGGACTCGACCGATTTGGCCATCCGCTCCTTCGCGTCTACGAGCAGTTCGTCGATCATCTCCACCGGTTTGCGCTCCTCACTCTGCGGCCGGCCCGTTGGAGACCAGCGTTCCCACCTTCTCGCCGGAGACGATCCTATCTATGTTCGTCTCGTCAGCCATGTTGAAGACGTAGATCGGCAGGTCGTTGTCCATGCAGAGCGAGAGCGCGGTCGAGTCCATCACCTTCAGCCCCTGCTCGATCGCTTCGCGGTGGCTGATCGCGGCGATGAACTTGGCGTCCGGGTTGGTCGCCGGGTCGGAGTCGTAGACGCCTTCGACCCCGTTCTTGGCCATCAGGATCGCCTCGGCGTGGATCTCCAGCGCCCGCAGCGCCGCCGCCGTATCGGTGGTGAAGAACGGGTTGCCGGTGCCGGCGGCGAAGATCACCACCCGGCCCTTCTCCAGGTGGCGCATCGCGCGGCGGCGGATGTAGGGCTCGGCGACCTCCTTGACGTCGATCGCCGAGAGCACCCGCGTGTACTGGCCGAGCTTCTCCAGCGCGTCCTGCAGGGTGAGCGCGTTGAGCACCGTCGCCAGCATCCCCATGTAGTCGCCGGTCGCCCGGTCCATCCCCTTCGCGGCGCCGTCGAGGCCGCGGTAGATGTTGCCGGCGCCGACCACGATCGCCACCTCCACCCCACGCTGGCACACCGCCGCCACCTGGCGGGCGATGCGCTCGACCTCGTCGGCGTCGGTGCCGTACTCCAGCCTGCCCATCAGGGCCTCGCCGGAGAGCTTCAGCAGGATGCGCCCGAATCGGGGCTCGGGAGGACTGGTCACGTGGCGAAGACTCTAATCCGTCGCGGATCAGTTCTCGCCGACGCGGAAGTAGGCGAAGCGGGCGATGCGGATGTTCTCGCCGGTCTTCGCCGCCAGCTCCTGGCGCAGCTCCTCGATCGTCTTCGAGCCGTGTTTCTCGACGTTGACGTGGGTCTGGTCGAGCAGCGCGACTTCGCTCGCCCACTTCGCCAGCTGCCCCTCGACGATCTTCTCGACCACGTTGTCGGGCTTGTCTTCTTCGCGCGCCTTCTCTTCGAAGACCCGCTTTTCGGCCTCGCGCTCGGCGGCCGGGATCTCCTCGGTCGAGACGAAGCTCGGCGCCGTCGCCGCGACGTGCAAGGCGACCTGGTAGGCGAAGACCTTGAAGTCCTCGTTGCGGGCGACGAAGTCGGTCTCGCACTGGACCTCAACCATCGCCCCGACCTTGTCGTTGGCGTGGATGTAGGAGGCGATCACGCCCTCTTCGGTGCCGCGCCCTTCGCGCTTGGCGGCCGAGGCCTGGCCCTTCACCCGCAGCAGCTCGATCGCCCGCTCGGTGTCGCCTTCGGCCTCGGTCAGCGCCGCTTTGCAGTCCATCATCGCCGCCCCGGTGCGATCCCGGAGCGCCTTCACGTCGGCAGCGGAGATGCTCATCTCGAATCCTCTTTCCCGGCAGTCTCGGGAGCCTCGGTCGCGGCCGGAGCCTCCTCGGCTTTCGCGGCTGGCGCGGCCGGAGCCTCACCGCTGGGCGCAGCGGCTCCTGCCGCAGGTGGCTCGGGGGGCGGCGCCTCGCCCGCAGCTTGCGAGGACGAGGCGCCCTCACCGGCGACAGGGCCCGCCGCCTGGGGCGCTTTGTCCTGCGCAGCTTTCGCTTTGGCCTGCGCCTCAGCCGTGGCTTTGGCTTTGGCGGCGGCCTCTTCTTCCGCTTTCTTCGCTTCCTCGGCGGCGACGCGGGCCTTCTCTTCCTCCTCGCGTTTGCGCCGCTCTTCCTCCTCCTTCTTGCGGCGCGCCATTTCCTCGGCGATCCGCTTCTCCTCCTGCACCCGCCAGGCGCCGGAGCCCTCCTCGACCGCCTGGCCGATCGTGCTGATCACCAGCTCGCAGGAGCGGATCGCGTCGTCGTTGCCGGGGATCACGTAGTCGACCGGCGTCGGGTCGCAGTTGGTGTCGACCAGGCCGATGATCGGGATCCGCAGGCGGGCCGCCTCGTGCACCGCGATCTCCTCGGTCTTGAGGTCGGTGACGAAGACCGCGTCGGGCAGCCGGTCCATGTCGCGAACGCCGCCGAGGTTGTACTCGAGCTTGGCGAGTTCGGCCTCCATCCCCATCCGCTCCTTGGTCGGCAGGAGGTCGAGTTTGCCCTCCTCCTTCCAGCTGTTGAGCTCGTGCAGGCGGGCGATCCGGCCCGACATCGTGTTGAAGTTGGTCAGCAGGCCGCCGAGCCAGCGCTTGTTGACGTACGGCATCTTGCAGCGGTCGGCCCATTCCTGGACCGTGTCGCGCGCCTGCTTCTTGGTGCCGACGAACAGCACCGTGCCGCCGCCGCTGGCGAGCTCGCCGGCGAAGCGGCGGGCGTTCTCCAGCAGCGCCTCGGTCTGGACCAGGTCGATGATGTGGATCCCGTCCAGCTCGCCGAAGATGAAGCGGCGCATGTTCGGGTTCCAGCGGCGCGTCTGGTGGCCGAAGTGGACTCCGGCCTCGAGCAGCTCTTTCAGGCCTGCCTCTGGCATTGGTGTTCTCCTTGGGTTGGGGTGCAGCGTCCCGCTCCGCTGGCCGGGACCCGACGTCGGGTGGTCGGGCAGGACCCGGTTGGCGCTCGAACGGGGGTTGGTTTCCGAAGCCGGGATTGTAGAGGGCGGGGGCGCCTTGGGGCAGCGCCGCGCTCAGGGCCGGCGGGCCTGCTCCAGGGCCGCCTCGAGGTCGGCTGGCAGCGGCGAGGTGAAGCTCAGCCGCTCGCCGCTGACCGGGTGGGCGAAGGCGAGCCGGTGGGCGTGCAGGAAGGGGCGCCTCAGCCCGTACCGCATCGCCCCGCCGTAGGTCGCGTCGCCGGTCAGCGGATGGCCGATGGCGGCGAAGTGGGCGCGGATCTGGTGCGTGCGCCCGGTCTCCAGCTCGACCTCGACGTAGCTCTCGCGCGGCAGCAGCTCCAGCACCTCGAAGTGGGTCCGCGCCTGCCGCGAGGCGGCGCCGGAGACGGCCATCCGGTGGCGCTCGCGGGCCGAGCGCCCGATCGGCGCGTCGATCGTCCCGGTGCGCGAGCCGAGCCGGCCGCCGGCCAGGGCCAGGTAGACGCGTTCGACCTCGCGCCGCTGCACCTGCGCCTGCAGCGCCGCGTGAGCGGCGTCGTCGCGGGCGACGACAAGCAGGCCGCTGGTCCCCTTGTCGAGCCGGTGGACGATCCCCGGGCGCTCGGGGTCGGCGCCGCCGCCGAGGATCTCGGCCAGCTCGGAGACCAGGGTCGGACCGCTGTGGCTCGGCGCCGGGTGGACGACGAGGCCGGCCGGCTTGTCGACCACCGCCAACGACTCGTCGAGGTGGACGATCCGCGGTTGCGGCGGCGCGCTCACCGGCCCCCCCGCTCGGCTTCGCGCAGGTAGATGAAGACCAGCAGGGCGACGCCGCAGGTGATCGCCGCGTCGGCCAGGTTGAAGGCCGGCCAGTGCGGCAGGTCGACGTAGTCGGTGACGGCGCCGACGCGGACGCGGTCGATCAGGTTGCCGATCGCGCCGCCGCCGAGCAGGCCCGCCGCGACCCACATCAGCGGCCGCGCCGGGTCGCGGGCGAAGAGGTAGACGACGACGGCGAGGGCGGCGAGCGTCAGCACCACCAGCGGCGCCCCGGAGCCGCCGGCGAGGCCGAAGGCGACCCCCTCGTTGTGGGTCAGGGTCAGCTTCAGCGGCCCCAGCACCTCGACCTCCTCGCCGATCGCGAGCCGCTGCTCGACGACGCGCTTGGCGACCTGGTCGGCGACGACGAGGAGGCCGGCGAGGCCGGCGGCCAGCCAGCAGGCGCGGGCGGCGTCGCTCACCCGCGGATCAGGCCGACGACGATCCGCTGGACGATGAAGAGGACGATGATCGCCAGCATCGGGCTGAGGTCGATCGCGAAGCCGCCGCCGCCGAAACGCGGCAGCACCCGCCGGAAGAGGCCGATGTAGGGGTTGGTCGTGTCGGTGATGAAGTCGAGCACCGAGCGCAGCCAGGGGCGGTAGGGCATCCGCGGGATCCAGCTGATCAGGACGTTGAGCAGGACGAGGACGGTGTAGACGATGAACAGCGCCTCGACGTAATCGGCGATCTCCTCGCGGCCCAGCGCCGCCAGCGGCAGGCTCACCCGCGCATCCTCTCCAGCGCCGCCGCAACCGCGGCGGCGAAGGCCGGCGCGGCGCCCTCGCGCGCCAGCGCCTGCAGGCCGGCTTCGGTGCTGCCGCCCGGCGAGGCGACGGCGCGGCGCAGCTCGGTCGGCTGGCGGATCCGCAGCAGCTCGGCGGTCCCCGCCATCGTCTCGACCACCAGCTCGTGGGCGAGCGCCGGGTCGAGCCCGGCCTCGGCGCCGGCGTCGGCCAGCGCCTCGACCACCAGGGCGAAGAAAGCCGGCGAGCAGCCCATCACCGCGGTCGCCGCGTCGATCTGCTCGTCGGGCAGTTCGACGACGAGGCCGAGCTCGGCCAGCCGGGCGCGGGTCTCCGCCGCGGCGTCGCCGGCGACGCAGAGGACGCCGCGGCGCAGCTCGACGCCGACGTTCGGCATCGCCCGCAGCACTTCGGCGGCGGGGAACGCCTGGCGCAGCCGGGCCAGCGGCGTCGCCCCGAGCACCGAGACGAGGTGGCGGACCTCCCCCAGCTGCGGCGCGACCTCATCGAGCTTGGCCGGCTTGACGGCGAGGACGACGAGGTCGGCGGCGGCGGCGATCTCCGCGTTGCCGGCGACCTCGCCGCCGACCTCGGCGGCCAGCGCCGCCGCCCGTCCCGAGCCGGAGTCGGAGAACAGCATCCGCTCGCCCTCGTCCGCCCAGCCGCGAGCGATCGCGGCGGCCATGTTGCCCGAACCTACGAAGCCGATGACCATGTCGGGGAGCCTAGCCAGGACAACGACAGAGGGCCGGGCGGATGCCCGGCCCTCGCTCCGATCCGCTTCGCTGGGGCTCAGCCGCCCAGCGTCTGGAACAGGTCGGTGTGGTCGTTGGTGCCGAGCACGCTGAGCGCGCCCGGGCCGACCGCCCAGACCGGGACAGCGGCACCGGTGTGCTGCTGGCTCGGCGGGACCGCGACCGGAGCCGAGCCCGCGCCGCCGTAGCCGGCGGTGCCGTAGGTCAGGCTCAGGGTCTGCCCGTCCTTGGTCACGACGTTGGTCGAGTAGCCGGTCGGCAGACCGCTGCCCGAGGCGTCCTCGCTGACGATCTGGCTGGTGTGCGAGTGATCGGCGGTGACGACGACCAGGGTGTTCGGGTGGGTTTCCTGGAAGTCGAGCGCGACGCCGATCGCTTCGTCGAAGGCGACCGTCTCGCCGAGCTGGCCGCAGGCGTTGGTCGCGTGGTCCTGCTTGTCGATCGAGGCGCCCTCGACCTGGAGGAAGAAGCCGTCGGGGTCGCCCCGCAGCAGCTCCAGCGCCTTTTCGGTCATCGCCGAGAGGCTCGGCTCGTTCGCCGGCCGCTGGTTCTCGCTGCAGGCGACCGGCGCGTTGCCGGCTCCGGTCGAGGCGGCGGGGCCGCTCCACTCCAGCGACATGTTGCTGTCGTTGAAGAGGCCGAGCACGGGCCGCTTGCGATCGGTTACCGCGGCCAGGCCGGCGGCGTCGGTCACGTACCGGTAGCCCTTGGCTTCAGCCGACTGGACGACCGTTTTGCCGGCGTCGGGACCGCCGGTGATCGTCTGCGTGAAGCGGCTGCGACCGCCGCCGAGGAGCACGTCGACCTCGTGGTCGACCTCCTGCTCGGCGATCGAGCCGAGACCGCCCGCGGCCTTCGTCTCCAGCGCGCAGGGACCCATGTTGGCCGGGCCCTGGCAGCCGCGCAGGGAGATGTGCGAGGCGAGCACCGCCGGGGTCGCGTCGGTGATCTCCGCGGTCGAGACGTCGCCGACCCGCTTGCCCTCGGCCTGCGCCTCCTCGAGCACGGTTTCGAGATTGGTCCCGGGCACGCTGATCGCGCTGCTCGGGCCCTGGGAGATGCGCTCGTCGAGCGTCTTCTGACCCGTCGCCCACATCGTCCCGGTCGAGGCCGAGTCGGGGTCGTAGTCGGGCAGGTACGGCGGGCTCGCGGCCGGCTTCAGCGACCAGGTCGTGTCGAAGCCGGTCAGCTTCATCCGGTCGACGTTGAGCGGGTTCTCGACGCCCTGGTAGTAGCGGGCGGCGGTGATCTCCTGCGTGCCCATGCCGTCGCCGAGCAGGAAGATGACGTTCTTCGGCGTCGGGTGGCTGAGGGCGACGGTGGCCTGGCCCTGCGTCGATTTCGTGTCCGGAGCGGAGATCGCTCCGGTCGCGGCGGCGCCGGCAGCGACGGCCGCCACGGCGAACGCGGCCAGCGCCGCGACCCTGAGGCGTTTGCCTTTCATTGGTACCCCTTCTGAGGTTGATTACGAGACGTTCGACGAGACGGCTCGAACCTAGGCAGGGGAGGCGGCGGCGATGTGGTCGCGCTGTTGCGCCCTCGTGAATTTTTAGTAACCGACGGGACCCGCGAGCGCGGCGGACCGGACCGGGGCTGGCCAGCTAGGACTGGTTGAAGAAGCCCTTGTCGATCAGCCTCGCCCGTTCCTCGGCGGAGACCTCGACGTTGCGCGGCGTCAGCAGGAACATCTTCTCGGCGATTCGCTGCATGCCGCCGTCCAGCGCGTAGGTGAGCCCGGAGCAGAAGTCGATCATCCGCTTCGAGAGGTCGTGGTCGGCGGTCTGCAGATTGAGGATCACCGGCACCGAGCGTTTGAACTGGTCGGCGACCTGCTGGGCGTCGTTGAAGTTGCGGGGGATCACCAGGTGGACCTGGATGTCGCCGCCGCTGTCGACCGGGCGCAGGGTCCGGGTGCGGCTGGCGGCGATCGGCTCGTCGTCGGCGAAGATGTCGTCGATCTCGTCGCGGCGGGCGCGGCGCGAGGTCGGCAGGCGCCGGACCGAGCCCTGGTCGCGTTCGCGGCGGGATTCGAAGGCTTCCTCGGAGCCGGTCTCCGGCTCGAACTCGTCTTCGTATTCGGGACCGTAGTCGTGATCCTCGGCGAGGCCGAAGTACACCAGTGCTTTATGCCAGCTATCTCGAAGAGCCATGTCTAGGGCGTGATTCGGCCCCGGGCGGCCAACTCCTTTTACGGACTTGCAGCCAGATTAGCGCCGATTCACACAAGGAGGATGGTACCCAGACGGATGATCGTAGCCCCCTCGTCCACCGCCACCCGCCAGTCCTGCGAGGTGCCCATCGAGAGCCGCTCCAGGCCGTGCTCGGCGGCGAGCTCGGCGAGGCGCGCGAAATGGGGCCGCGAGGCCTCGGGGTTGGCGCTGAACGGCGGCATCGTCATCAGGCCGACGACGCGGACCGGGCAGCGGGCGATGAACTCGCCGAGCACGGCCGGCGCCACTCCCCCCTTCCCCTCCTCGCCGGCGACGTTGACCTCGACCAGGACCTCGGTCTGCGGCGTGCCGTGCTTGCCGAGCTGGTCCAGCACCGAGTCGGTGGCGACCGAGTGGACGAGGCGCACCAGCGGCAGGATCTGCTTCACCTTGCGGCTCTGCAGGTTGCCGATGAAGTCCCAGGTGAAGGCGTCGCCCCAGCGCTCGTGCTTGGCGGCGAGGTCCTGCTGGCGGTTCTCGCCGACCAACGTCACCCCGGCCTCGGCCAGCGCCCCCATCTCCTCCAGCGGCACGTACTTGCAGGCGACCAGCACCTCGACCTCGGGGCCGGCGACCTCGCGCACCGACTCGAGCTTGGCGCGGACGCGGTCGGGGTCGATGTCGTGGATCAGCTCGGCCATCTCTCAGCGCTCGCCCGCGGCGGCGAGGGCGCAGGCTAGCTCCTGCTCGCGGCCGCTGGCCTCGCCGTCGAGCTTGGCCGCCAGAGCCGCGGCGAGGGCGCGGCCCAGCGCCGGGCCACGCTCGAGGCCGGCGGCGATCAGGTCGTCGCCGTCGATCTCCAGCCGCACCGCGCGCCATTCGGCGACGTAGCGGTCGAGCCACTCGGCGCCCAGTGCCCGTCCCAGCAGCAGCTCGGTGGGGTCGGCGCCGCGCGCCAGAGCCACCGCCTGCGAGGGC
>CAZHLT010000049.1:0-10108 GCA_964533285.1 uncultured Conexibacteraceae bacterium
TCGAGCCCGGCCTCGACCCCGGCGAGGAGGAGGTAGGCGACGAGGGCGCCGACGAAGACGAGGGCGCTGCCGCCGAAGGCGGCCGGCGCCGCGGCGGCGATCTCCAGCCCCTCGAGCGCGGCGTCGATCGCGAGGAAGGCGAGCAGGCCGACGGTGAAAGCGAGCAGGACCGCGATCCAGCGCGGCCCGAGCCGGCGCAGGAACGGCAGCCAGAGCATGCCGAGGGCGACCGGGATGACGCCGACGTAGACCCCGAGCAGCGCCATCAGCCCGTAGAAGCCGGAGTCGGCCGCCGGGGTTTCGACGGCGACCGGGATCGCGGCTTCGATCGTCCCCCCGGTCGCGGTGAGGACCGCGATCTCGTAGGACTCGCCCTCGATCCAGGGGTAGCTGACGTCGAGCGTCGTCGCGCCGAGGTGGCCGATCTCGCGGCCGCCGGCGGCGGTGAAGGGGACGAAGGCGTCGTTGACCGCGACCTGGGCGACTTCGACCGGGTCGGCGCCGTCGTTGCGCAGCGTCAGCTCGATCGTGCCCGGGCGCAGGACCGTGCTCTCGACGCTCACCTCCTCGACCGGCGGCCCGTTGCGGTCGCCGAGGCCGGGGCCGCCGAGGGCGGCGAAGGCGGCGATCGCGGCGACGATCAGCAGCAGCGGCAGCAGGCCCAGCGCCCAACCGGGGAGGCTGCTGCCGAGCGGGCGGGCGGTGCCGGCCTCCATCAGGCCCTGCCCCCGCCCCAGGGGAGGTCGCAGTACATCGAGGAGGCGCTCGCGGCCGCGAGCCGCGCCGGGTCGCCGACGCGGAAGAACCCGGTCCAGCCGAGCTCGGCGAACTCGGTCACGTGGGCGTGGAACATGTAGTCGCCGTCGTAGGGGAACTCGAGCTCGAGGATCGCCCGCTGCGCCTGGCCCTGGATGATCGTGTCGGTGAACTCGGTGGGCCGCAGCGAGGTCCCGGTCGGGTAGTGGTGGAAGAAGTTGCCGTGGATGTGGAACGAGTTGACGGGGTCGTGCTCGAGGACGTTGACGAGGTAGATCCGGACCGGCTCCGCGCGCGACACGGCGATCGGCTCGTTGACGTAGTGGAAGCCGACGGTGTTGACCGCGTAGACCTCGTTTTCGCCGTCGAAGTCGGTGTCGAAGCCGTTCATCACCATCACCAGCTCCTCGGCTTCGGGGCGGCCCTGCCTGGGGTCGACGATGAAGGCGCCGTAGAGCCCGCGGGCGATGTGGGGAGCGAGCGGAGAGACGTGGCAGTGGTACAGGTGGACGCCGAACGGCGAGGCGTCGAATTCGTAGGTGAAGGCCTGGCCCGGCTCGATCTGGCCGCCCCCCTGCTGCTCGCCGATCCCCGGCATCCCGTCCATCAGCGCCGTGTGGACGCCGTGGAAGTGGATCGTGTGCGGGTGCTGGGAGCCGTTGACGAACCTGATCCGCAGCAGCTCGCCCTCGCGGGCGCGCAGCGTCGGGCCCGGGACGCGGCCGTTGTAGGTCCAGGCCTCGTAGGAGACGCCGGGCGCGACCTCGATCTCGCGGTCGAGGGCGACGAGCTCCCACTCGCGCAGGACCCGGCCGCTCGCCAGCCGGCGCGTCTTGCCGTAGTCGAAGTCCCGCAGCAGCTCGGTCGGGTGGAAGCCGTTGCGCTGGTGGTCGACCGTGCGGCCGGGGGCGAAGCCGGCGTGGGTGAAGCCGCCATGCTCGTGCCCCGCCGCCCCGCCGCCGGTCTCGGCGACCGCCGCCGCCGGCTCCGAACCGGCTCCGGCGAGGAGCCCGCCCAGCCCGAGCGCCGCCGGCAGACCGACCGCCGCCCCGCCCAGCAGGCGCCGCCGGCTGATCCCGGCGCTCACCGACCGCCCGTCGTCGCCGCTCTCGACTCGCGCTGACATCGGCGGCGATTTTGACAGATCTAAAACAAGATTTCGACCCGTCTAAAAAACGACCGGGAGTCCCTCTGACTAGGACGGATTGGCGAAACCCCCGCGCCCGCCCAGCGGCGACCACGCCCGGCTGGGGAAAGGTCGGATGCGCGATCGGCGCTCGCGATATTGACCTCACTCAGGCGTGGTCAACATCGCGAGCGCTTCCCGCCTGTCGCATACGCGAGTCTCGCCAATCCCTTCTAGGCGTCCACAAGGGCGGCTGAGGTAAGGCCTGACTAGTCCTCCGCCCCGATGCGCAGAACCGATCGGCGGGGCGGGCGGGTTTCTAAGATCTGTCCATGGCCGATCAGATCGCCGTCGAGCTCGATGCGCAGTACCGGCAGCTGCGCGAGGAATGCGGGCTGGTCGAGCGCCGGCGCGGCGTCATCGCCGTCACCGGCCCCGACGCCGCCGAGTACCTGCAGGGGCAGCTGACCAACGACGTCGAGGCGCTCGCGCCGGGCGAGGGCCAGTACGCGGCGCTGCTCGACCGCAAGGGGCACATGCAGTCCGACCTGGTCGTGCTGCGCCCGGCCGCCGAGGAGATCCTGCTGGAGACCGAGGCCGGCGCCCGCGAGGCGGTCCTCCGCCACCTGACCATGTACTCGATCGGCCGCGACGTCGCCGTCGCCGACCGCAGCGAGGAAACCGTCGTGCTCTCGCTGGTCGGGCCGCGCAGCGTCGAGATCGCCCGAGATGGCGCGGCGCTGCCCGAGCACGCCTGCGAGGAGACCGCGATCGGCGGCGTCGCCTGCCTCGCCGCCGGCTCCGCCGAAGGGATCGACCTGCTCGCCCCCGCCGCCGACCGCGAGCGCCTGCGCGAGGCGCTGCTCGAAGCCGGCGCCGTCGCGGTCAGCGAGGAGGCGGCGGAGATCCTCCGGATCGAGGCCGGCCGGCCCCGCTTCGGGGCCGAGATGGGCGCCGAGACGATGCCCGCCGAGGCGGGGATCGTCGAGGACGCGGTCAGCTTCACCAAGGGTTGCTACATCGGCCAGGAGACGGTCGCCCGCCTCCACTACAAGGGCAGGCCGAACCGCCACCTGCGCGGCCTGCGGCTGAGCGCGCCGGCGACGCCGGGAGCGCCGCTGCTGCTCGGCGACAAGGAGGTCGGCCGGCTCGGCAGCGCCGCCGTCTCCCCCGCCCTCGGTCCGATCGGGCTGGCGATCGTCCGCCGCGAGGCCGAGCCCGGCGCCGAGCTGGCCGTAGGTGAAGATGGCGTTACGGCTGAAGTGACCGCCCTCCCCTTCGGTTAGATTCAGCCCACGATGGGTCGTGGGAGAGCCAGGCGCGCAGGGCGTCCGGGGCGGTTGAAGGGGATCGCGTTCCTCGTCGCGCTGCTGGCGGCGGCGCTGGCGGCGATCGGCTGCGGCGCCGCGAGCCACCCGAACGAACCGCGGCCGCAGTCGCCGACCCGAATCAGCGTCACGATCTCCGACAACGGCGTCATCGTCACCCCGGCGAAGATCGCCTTCGGCCCCGAACCCAGCCAGCAGATCCCGCAGAACCAGGACCACCCGCAGCCGCGCCGCGCGACCGACGAACCGCTCGACGTCGTCCTCGTCATCGCCAACCAGAGCGAGAACAAGGCCCGCCTGCACCTCGGCGGCCCCGAGGACCGGACCTCGGGCCCGCTCTATCCCAACAGCCCCGCCACCCTGCAGACCTCGCTGCCGACCGGCACCTACAGGCTGAGCGCCAGCGGCGTCCCCGGCGCCCCGGCGGCGAAGCTCGCCGTCGGCCCGGTCCGCACCTCCTCCGAGAACGACGTCCTGCTGCCCTGAGCCGAACCGCGCTGTTCTGGACAGCGGCGGTGGCCGCGCTTATGCTCAACGGCGCTTCATAGGAACGGAGATCCCGTGCAATGCCGCGGCAAGGAGGCGCCGTGCATCGCTTTCAGGTCCAATTCGCCCTGCTGCTGGCGCTGGCCGCGCTCGCGCCGGCGGCGGGCGCGGCGGCGCCCCAGCCGGGCGCGAGCGCGGCGGCACCGCTCTTCCGCTGGAGCGTCCCGCCCCGCTTCGGGCTCGAACGCGACCGCCTCGAACGGATCGTCGAGACCCGCCCCGACCAGGTCCGCCAGGGTCCCTGGGAGGTCGACCTGGAGACGACCGGCGCCGCCTGCGACGAGGGCGCCCGCTTCCGCTGGACGCTCGACGGCACGCCGGTCCAGCCGCAGCCGCTCGAACCGTGCCGCTTCGCGCTGCAGGTGCCGCGCGAGGGCAACTACGTGCTTGAGCTCCGCGGCCGGGCGGGGAAGCGGCCGCTGCGCGAAGCCCAGCGGCTCGCGGTGCAGGACTTCCTGATCGTCTCGCTCGGCGACTCGGTCGCCTCCGGCGAGGCCGTGCCCGACGTCCCCGACGCCGGCCAGGCGATCTGGCAGAGCGCCCGCTGCCACCGCAGCGCGCGGGCGGCGCCGGCGCGGGCGGCGCGGCTGATCGAGGCCGACGACGACCGCACCTCGGTCACCTTCGTCCACCTCGCCTGCTCGGGCGCCTCGCTCCGGGAGGGCGTCCTCGGGCCCTACGAAGGCGTCGAGAACACCGACCACGAGCCGCCGCTGGAAGCCCAGATCGGGGTCCTCAACCGGATCGCCGCCGCGCGCCCGGTCGACGCGGTGCTGCTCAGCATCGGCGCCAACGACGTCCACTTCGGCGACATCGTCCGCTTCTGCGCGACCCACGCCGACTGCTTCGCCCAGCCCTTCCCCGACGACGAAAGCGACGCCAGCGCCGGCGAAGTCGTTGCCGCCTCGCTGGCCGAGTTGCCCCGCGACTACGCCCGCCTCGCCCAGCGGCTCTCGCCGCGGATCCCGGCTAACCGCGTCTACCTGACCGAATACTTCGACCCGACCCGCGACGAGAACGGCGAGACCTGCGACGGCATCCTCGGCGGCGTCTCGGCCGCCGAGCTCGCCGCGGCGCAGACGCGGCTGCTGGCGCCGCTCAACGAAGCCGTCGCGGCGGCGGTCGCCGCCCAGCCGGGCTGGCGCGAGGTGACCGGGATCGCGCCCGCCTTCCGCCGCCACGGCTACTGCGCCGGCGACGCCGCCTGGGTGACGACGCTGACCGACTCGGCGAGCAGCCTCGGCGGCACCCTGCGCGGCCGCTTCCTCGGCACCCTGCACCCCAACGAAGCCGGCCAGCAGGCGACCGGCAACCGGATCGCCGCGACGCTCGAGCACGACCTCTATCCCGGCCGCGAGCTCCCGGCGCGCCCCGACCCGAAGCCGGCCGGGGACGAGGAGGGGGGCTCGTCCTGGCTGGCCTCGCTCGGCTCCTTCCTCGGCGACGCCTGGTCCAAGGTCCGCGAGGTGTTCCTGATCGCGCTGGGGATCGCCCTCGCCCTGGTGATCATCCTCCGGCCCCTGTGGCGGCCGCCGAAGCAGGACCCGTTCGCGCGGGTGGCGACGACCCTGCGGCCGCTGACCCTGCCGCTGTTCGTCGTCGTCGCGGTCGGCTCGATCCGCTTCGGCGTCCTCGGCGTCGCCCTGGTCAGCGCGGTGACGACGCTGCTCGCCTGGCGGCTGGTGGTCCGACCCGCGGCGATCGAAGCGAAAGCGGCCCTCGAGTGGGAGCGGACGGTGTTCGTGCGCTGGCTCTGGCGACACGGGTTGGGGCTGGCCCTGGCGCTTGTCTTCGTGCTGCTGGTCGCGCTGCCGCTGGTCTCCAACACCCCCTACTTCGAAACCGTCGGCAACGTCACCTCGGCCCTGGTGCTGCTGGCGATCCTGCTCTGGTTCGCCGCCGTCGGGCTGCGCCTGCTCTCCTATTCCGACTCCTGGCTGCGCAGCGCGATCGCGCTGGTCGCCGCCGCGACGCTGGTGCGGCTGGCGATGGCGCTCGGGGTCCTGCCGGGCGAACCCGACCGCCACGACGGCCTGCCGGTCGCCGTCTTCGTCCTCGCCGCGGCGCTGCTGGCGCTGCTGGTGGTCGAGGTGTCGGTCGCCGCCCTGCCGGGCGACCGCGGCGGCCTGGTCGGCCGCCTCACCTGGCTGCGCCGCGGCGGCCTACTCGGCGCCGACGCCGCCGCCCGGGTCGGCGTGGTCGGCCTCAGCGTCACCGTGCTCGCCGCCACGGCGCTGCTGGCGGCGACCGCCTGGGGGCTGGTCGAGGCCGCCGAGAGGGGAGCGCCGCTGCGGCCGCCGGAAGACGCCGCCGACGAAGCCGGCGGCGCCCTGCCGCGGCCGCTGATCCAGACCCGCGGCGAGCTGATCCGCGCCTACGCGCCGGTTCTCGCCTTCACCAAGGAGGAGCGCTGGACGCCGATCCGGGTCGAGCCCTACCTGCGCCACGCGCGGATCGTCAGCAGCACCGGCACGACCCCGGTCGGCGTCGGCCTCGCCGACCTCGAACAGAGCTGCCCGCCGGGGCAGAAGGCCTGCCTGACGCTGACGATCGAATGCGAAAGCGGCGAAGAAGACTGCGCCCACGGCGAGACCCGCGAGCGGGACAGGGAGCGGCTCTACCGCGAAGGCGCGGTCTACGTGCGGGTCGTCGACCGCGACCGGCAGCCGGCGCTGTTCGTCGACCGCGGGCCGTTCCGCGAGCGGCTGCGGACCCTGGTCCAGTACTGGTACTTCTACTACTACGACGAATGGCAGGCGCCGGTCTTTGCCGGCCTGCTGACCCAGCTGCACGAGGGCGACTGGGAGGTCGTCTCGGTTGGCCTCGACGCCTCGCGCCGGCCGCTCTTCGTCGCCGACTCGGCCCACTGCTCGGGGAGCTGGCGCTACTGGGACGAAGTCCAGGTCTCGAAGCTCTTCCCGCCCCCCTACGTGCACCCGCTGGTCGCGGTGGCGCAGGGCTCGCACGCCAACTACCCCGACCCCGACCAGAAGCGCACCTCCGACCCCGCCTCCTGCGCCCACGCGCCGGCCGGGATCGCGACCGCGCTCAGCTACGCCTCCAACATCCGCGACCGCACCGAATACGGCTGGGCCTGGTACCCGGCCGCCGACGGCTGGCTGCGGGCCTCGGCCGAGCGAGCGCCGGCCGGCTTCCCCGGGACCTGGGGAGCGAGCGACCGCATCGTCCTCCGCAACTTCAACTCGCACCAGATCGGCTCCGACGGCCACGGACCGCTCTCCCCCTCGCTGCAGGGCTCCTGGACGAAGCCGGTGGCGACGATCTTCTGCTCCTACAAGCCGCCCAAGCGCCCCGGCCAACCGCCTCCCGAGTGTTAGAAGGGATCGGGGAAAGCCCGCTGCAAGCGGGATTTCAGCGGCGCGATGGCGTCTGATCGGTTCGTCACGATCGTTGGCCCATGACCGTCGTCCTCGCCATCGCCGTCGTCCTGCTCGCCGCCCTCGCCGGCTTCCTCGCCTACAGCCAGGCGCGGGGGCGCGAGGAGGAGCCGCGCGAGGAGCTCGACCTGGCGCCGGCGATCCAGCAGGCCGCCGCCCAGGTCAGCGCCCAGGTCCGCGACGAGCTGCTGGCGCTGAACGCGGAAGCGCGCGAGGTCGACAAGAAGACCGCCGAGGCGGCGCTGGAGCGGCGCGAGGCGGAGATCAAGAACCTCGCCAAGCGGATCGCCGAGGGACAGGCCAAGATCGAAGAGGAGGTCCGCCGCCGCGGCGAAACCGACCTGCAGACGAAAACGCTGATCGAGCAGCTCGGACAGACCGTCGGCAACCTCAACTCGGAGACGGCGGGGCTGAAGAAGGCGCTGCGCCAGCCGCAGACGCGCGGCCAGTGGGGCGAGCTGCAGCTGCGCCGCTGCATCGAGATCGCCGGCATGACCGAGCACGTCGACTTCGAGCTGCAGGAGACGCTGCGCACCGAGGAGGGGCGGCTGCGCCCGGACGCCCGCTTCCTGCTGCCCGAGGGGCGCAGCTTCGTCGCCGACTCGAAGGTCCCGCTCGACGCCTTCCTCGACGCCCAGGAGTCGGAGGTCGAGAGCGACCGCCGGGTGCACCTCGAGCGCCACGCGCGGCAGGCCCGCGAGCACGTCCGCAGCCTCAGCTCGAAGGACTACCAGGGCCAGTTCAAGGCCGGGGAGATGCCCGACCTCGTCGTCTGCTTCATCCCCAACGAGCCGGCCCTGCACGCCGCCTTCGCCGCCGACCCGGGCCTCTTCGACTACGCGCTGGAGCGCAACGTGCTGCTGGTCAGCCCGACCTCGCTGATCGGCCTGCTGCGGACGATGGAGCTCGGTTGGCGGCAGGAGCGGATGGTCGCCGAGGCGGCCGAGATCGCCGAGGCGGCCGCCACCCTGCACTCGCGCTTCAGCAAGTTCCTCGGCGAATTCGAGAAGGTCGGCCGCGGCCTCACCACCGCCGCCACCGCCTACGACTCGGCGGTCGGCTCGATGGAGCGGCGGCTGCTGCCGCAGCTGCGCAAGGTCGAGGGCCTCGGTGTCGCGCCCGGCAAGGAGATCGAGCCGCCGGAGCCGACCGAGATCACGGTGCGGACGATCACCGCGCCGGAGCTGCGCGAGGCCGACGAGACCGTCGACGCGGCCTGACGCGGCGCGCCGCCGCTCATCTAGGATGGCCGCAAAGCGGTAGATCGACGGGAGGAAAGTCTTGGCAGTTGACATCAACCAAGTCGCGAAGCTGGACGTCGAGCCGGGGACGCTGCCGGAATCGATGGCGGCGTGGGTGATCCGGCAGGAGCGCGAGGGCGAGCCGAAGGACGCCTTCCAGCTGGAGCAGATCGAAGTCCCCGAGCCGGGGGCCTTCGAGGTCGTCGTCAGGGTGATGGCCGCGGGCGTCAACTTCAACAACGTCTGGGCGGCGCTGGGCAAGCCGGTCTCGGTCTTCGGCTACGGCGACCACCCCGAGTTCGGCCACCACATCGGCGGCTCCGACGCCTCCGGGATCGTCTGGAAGGTCGGCGAGGGCGTGACCCGCTGGAAGCCGGGCGACGAGGTCGTGATCCACTGCAACCAGGCCTCCTACGAGGACGTCGAGGTGCACGGGCTCGACCCGCTGGCGGCGCCGAGCCAGCGGATCTGGGGCTACGAGACGACCTGGGGCAGCTTCGCCCAGTTCACCAAGGTGCAGGCCCAGCAGCTGCTCCCCCGCCCGACCAACCTCTCCTGGGTCGACTCCTCCGCCTACGGGCTGACCTACTTCACCGCCTACCGGATGCTGATGGACCAGTGCAAGCTGCAGGCCGGCCACAACGTCCTCATCTGGGGCGCCGCCGGCGGCCTCGGCGTCTTCGCCGTCCAGCTCTGCAAGGCGGCCGGCGCCAACGCGGTCGGCGTCGTCTCCTCGGCGGAGAAGGGCGAGCTGATCAAGCAGCTCGGCGCCGTCGACTACATCGACCGGGGCGAGTTCGGCGCGATGATGCGGACCGACGCCAACCTCACCGACCCGGCCGCCGACAAGGAGCGCTTCCGCGCCTCGCGCGAGTTCGCCAAGCGGGTCAAGGGCATCCTCGGCGACTCGCCCGACATCGTCTTCGAGCACGTCGGCCGGGCCACCTTCCCGACCTCGGTCTACGTCGTCAAGCCGTTCGGCAAGGTCGTCATCTGCGGCGCCACCTCCGGCTTCCAGCTCGACTTCGACGTCCGCTACCTGTGGATGCGCCAGAAGCAGATCATCGGCTCGCACTTCGCCAACGCCTACGAGTGCATGCGGGCCAACCAGCTGATGGCCGAGGGCAAGGTCCGCCCCGTCCTCTGGCAGACGATGGGCTTCGAGGGCGTCCCCGAGGCGCACCAGCTGCTGCACGAAAACAAGCACCTTGGCAAGATCTCGATCCTCGTCGGCGCCGAGTCCGAGGACGAGGGCCGCTACGACGAGGGCCCCGGCGCGATCCGCGCCGAGGTCGGAGCATGAATCACGCGCCGCGGGCGCGAGAAGGAGATAGCTGAATGGCGGAGGTCTGCACCCTCGACTGGCACATTTCCCCGCTGCGGGCCGACCGCTTCCTCGACCTCTGGGAACCGGCGGCGGCGCGCATGCCCGCCTTCGGCGCCACCAGCTGGTCGCTGACGCGGTCGACCGAGGACACCAACTACTTCCAGCAGACCTCGGTCTGGGAGAAGCGCTCCGACTTCGAACGCTACTGGTACTCGGAGGAGATCGAGCGCGCCCGCACCGCGATCATCGACCTCTACGACAAGCCGCTGCTGCCGGTCTGGCACATCCTCGTCGCCGCCGAATAAGGCGGCGGCGCCGGGCGGGGCGGTGGTGGCCCGAGGACGGGCGTAGGTTAGGGACGAGGCTTGCCTAGAGGGGTGGGGCGT
>CAZHLT010000050.1:0-9682 GCA_964533285.1 uncultured Conexibacteraceae bacterium
CATATTCCGGAAAAGGACTGCCACACGAGCTACGGAGCGCCCCCGTCCCTCAGAAGCCCTCGCGTGGCAGTCATCTCTCACCCTATGGCGGGAAAAGCTCTGCCACGCGAGAGGAAGCGGCTTCGTCCCTCGCGAGCTCTCAGCGAGAGACGGCACGGCCCCGTCCCTCGGGAGCTACGCGCCCCATCGCTGGCCGGGGCTCGGCTCGCCGACGCCTGCGACGGTCCCGGAGTACGGGACCGCTCCGTGGGGAGGGGTGGGGTGTCCCTCTGAACGGTTTGCGCCGCTGGCCCCGCGCTCGCTCGCGGAAGGCCGGCGAGGCCCCAGCCAGGTAGGCGAGTGAAGAGGGACACCCCACCCCTCCAGGCAGACCCCTCGAACCTTCATAGCCATCCTTGCGACCCCGCCAGCCCGCCCCGTGCGCCCCCGCGATAGGTTCCTGGCCATGCGCGCCGTCACGTTTCAGGGGAACGAGCAGGTGCGGGTGGAGGAGAAGCCCGAGCCGGAGCTGGTCGCGGCGGATGACGCGATCGTGCGGGTCGAGGCGAGCGGGGTCTGCGGCTCGGATCTGCACATCTACCACGGGCGGGTGCCCGTGGAGCCGGGGTTCACGATCGGGCACGAGCTGGTCGGGACGGTGGTCGCGGCCGGCGAGGAGGTCGAGCGGGTCGCCGTCGGCGACCGCGTCGTCGCCTGCTTCTACACCGCCTGCGGCAGCTGCGCGCCGTGCCTGCGCGGCGACTATCACCGCTGCGCCAACGGCCGCACCTTCGGCCACGGCTCCCACCTCGGCAACCTCGAGGGCGCCCAGGCCGAGCAGGTGCTGGTCCCGCACGCGAACATGACCCTGCGGCGGGTGCCGGACTCGATCTCGACCGACGTCGCGTTGTTCGCCGGCGACGTCCTCGCCACCGGGTTCCACGCGATCGCTCACGGCGGCTTGCGGGCGGGCGACACGGTCGCCGTCCTCGGCCTCGGACCGGTCGGGCTCTGTGCCGTGCAGGCGGCGCTGGCGGCGGGCGCCACCCAGGTCTTCGCGATCGACACGGTCGAGCCGCGGCTGGCGCTGGCGGCCGAGTTCGGCGCCACCGCGATCCACCTCACTGAGCAGGACCCGAAGAAGGAGGTGCGGGCAGCGACCGGCGGCACCGGCGTCGACCTCAGCGTCGACGCGGTCGGCAACCCCGAGCCGCTGGCGCTGGCGATCAGCCTCACCCGCGACGCCGGCACCGTCTCCGGGATCGGCGCCTACGCGGGCAGGGCCGAGATCCCGCTCGGGCTCGCCTGGCTGAAGGGGCTGCAGCTGCGGCTCGGCGTCGCCAACGTGATCGCCCAGATCGACCGCGTCCTCGCCCTCACCGAGGCCGGCAAGCTCGACCCGGGCCCGATCGTCTCCCACCACATGCCGCTCGACGAGGCGGCCGAGGCCTACGCGATCTTCGACCGCCGCGAAGCGCTGAAGATCGTCCTCACGCCCTGATCCCGCGCTCGTACGCACTTTCCCGCGCGGGCGGGGACAAACTGCGTTCGAGTCGGGGCGGCGGCGGACCGGCTGTGCTGGTTGACTAGCACAGTGATGTCGCCTACTGTGTTGGTTGATGGCACAGCGCGACCTGGCCACCGACCAGCCGAACCCCTTCGCCACCGATCCCGGCGACGAGGTTCCGGTCGGTCTGCAGTTGAGCTGGCGCCTGCGGGCGTTGATCGCCACCGGTCAGCTCGCCCCCGGCGAGCGGCTGCCGAGCTTCCGCCGCCTCGCCGAGTGGGCGGGGGTCAACCTGAACACGGTGCGGGCCGTCTACGAGGGACTCGAGCGCGAGGGCCTCGTCGTCAGCCGGCAGGGGCAGGGGACCTTCGTCGCCGACGGGGTCGAGGCGGCGCCGGAGCTCGAGGCGATCGCGGCGGAGGCGCTGCGTCGCGCCCATGCCGCCGGCGTCGGCGCGCGCCAGCTGGCGATCGTGGCGATGGCCTGCGCGAGCATCCCCGGCGAGGTTGGGGGGGAGGAGCCGGCGCCACCCCCGGCCCTCCCCGACCCGGGCGAGGAAAGCGAGGTGATCGAGGTGCCGCGGGAGCTGCGGCGCCAGATCGGCCGGCTCGAGCGCGAGCTCGGCAGCTACGCGCGCTACCTCGACCAGCGCCAGCCGACGGCGCCGCGACGGGCGGTCGCGCACGTCGCCGGGGTCGAGGAGCTGGAGCAGACGCGGGACATCTTGATCGCCCAGCTGCAGGAGGCGCAGCGGGAGGCCGAGCGCCAGGTTCGCCTGGCGGCGCAGGACCGGGTCCGGCGGGAGCGGACCCGCGAGGGGGAGCAGGGCGGCGGCGAGCACAGCGGCGGCCCATTGAGCAGGGCGATGGGCTGGTGGCGAGCCAGGCACTAGCGCGCGGAGCGGGATCGCTGACGGCCGTCTTCGCCCAGGTGGGGAGCATGATGCTGCTCACCACCCGGACGATCTGGGCCGCGCTGCGGCCGCCCTACCCCTACGGCGAGGAGTTCGTCGAGCAGTTCTACTTCGCCCTGCGGCTCGCCTGGTTCCCGCTGCTGATCTCGACCTTCGCCCTCTGCCTCGGCGCCCCCGGCCTGCAGGCGGCGGGGCCACTGCAGGTCTTCGGCGCGCTCGACCGGCTCGGCGGCTTCTTCGTCCTCACCGCGATCCGCTGGATCGGGCCGCTGGTCACCGCGGTCGTCGTTAGCGGCATCGCCGGCACCGCGATCACCGCCGACCTCGGCGCCCGCAAGATCCGCGAGGAGCTCGACGCGCTGCAGGTGCTCGGCGTCGACCCGGTCAAGAACCTGGTCGTGCCGCGTTTCCTGGCGCTGATGCTGGTGACGGCGCTGCTCGACGTCTTCGCGATCGTCTTCGGCCTCACCGCCGGGATCGCCGCCGAGCTGATCTACCACCAGACCCTGGGCGGCTTCTTCGCCACCCTCTTCTCCAACGCCTCGGTGCTCGACGTCGCCGGCTCGGTCCTGATGTGCACCTGCTTCGGCGCGATCATCGCCGTCGTCTGCTCCTACAAGGGGATGACCGCCTCCGGCGGCGCCGCCGGCGTCGGCCGCGCCGTCAACCAGGCGGTGGTGGTGACGGTGATGGCGGTCTTCTTCTTCAACTACGTCTTCACCGCGGTCCTGCTCGCCACCAACCCGCAGCTGCAGACGATCCGGTGAGTGCGGAGCGACCAAGCGCGCATATCTGGTTCTTCGCGCCGGGAGCGAAGCGCGAGGCATTGGTGTGAGCGGCTGGCTGGAGATTCCGCGCGGCTGGCTCGACGCCTTCGGCGAGATCGCCCGCTTCGGCAGCCGCGTGGCGGGGTTGATCTACTCGGGGCAGGCGCTGCGCTTCTTCGGCGAGACGATCCGCCAGGCCGGGATCCTGATCCTCGGCTCGGCGCTGATCATCTGGGCCTTCGTCTTTGTCCTCGGCCTGCAGTGCGGGCTGCAGGGGGCCTACTTCTTCCGCGCCCAGGGGGCGCCGGCCTACGCCGGCCTCTTCGCCGCCTTCTGCGACCTGCGCGAGGCGATGCCCTACGCCTTCGGCTACATTCTCTCGGCCAAGGTCGGGACCGGGATCGTCGCCGAGATCGGCGCGATGCGGATCTCCGACGAGATCGACGCGCTGGAAGTAATGGGGGTGCCGCCGGTCACCTTCCTTTGCGCCAGCCGCCTGCTCGCCGCCTGGATCGTGCTGCCGCTGATCTACGTCGTCGGCATCGGGGTGATGTACGCCGGCAGCTACTTCACCGTCGTCAAGCAGATCGGCGACGTCTCCTCCGGCGGCTACGAACTGATCTTCTGGATGTTCCAGGACCCCACCGACCTCGTCTACAGCCTGATCAAGGGGATGGCGATGGCGACCGTGATCGTGGTCGTCGGCTGCTACTACGGCTACACCGCGTCGGGCGGGCCGGTCGGGGTGGGGACGGCGACCGCCAAGTCGATGGTCTTCAACATCGTCGCCGTCCACATCCTCGGCATGCTCGGGACCGTCGTCTTCTGGGGGGCCAGCCCGCGCCTGCCGATCGGCGGCTGAGCACCGGTCCGCGTTGGGCTGAGCACGGGCCGCGTTTTCGGCTTTGTATGGCCTATCGGCCTTACAAAGCCGAAAACGGCGCGTTGCGCCCGCCCTCCCCCTTTGCCAGCATGGATCCGATGGCGCTGCTGAGCGATGCCGAGATCGAGGCCCGGCTGGCCGGGCTGCCGGGGTGGTCGCGGGTCGGGGCGGCGATCGAGAAGCGCTTCGAGCGGGGCGACTTCGTCGGCTCGGTCGCCTTCGTCGACAGCCTCGTGGCGCCGGCCGAGGAGATGAACCACCACCCCGACCTGGCGCTCTCCTGGGACACGGTGACGGTGACGATCTCGACCCACTCCGAGGGCGGGCTGACCGCCGCCGACTTCGAGCTGGCGGCGAAGATCGACGCGCTTTGAGGGCCGCGTCCGCACTCCGCCCGGCGCTCGCCGGGGCACTCCTCTGCCTGGCGCTGCTGGCGGCGGCCTGCGGCGGGGGAGGCACGACGACGGTGACCGAGACGGTCGGCGGCGGGACGACCACCGAACCCGAACCCGGACCGACGACCGGCGGCGGGGCCGAGGGCGGCGGCGGGGAAGCGGGCGGCGGTGGCGCCAAGGCGGGTGCCGGCGGCCTCGAAAGCTTCCGGAGCCCGTCCGGGAACATCGGCTGCTACATCGGCCCCGAGGGCGCCCGCTGCGACATCGCCGACCGCGACTGGACGGCGCCGCGGCCCGATGGCTGCCCCTCGCAGGTCGACTACGGCCAGGGGCTCGAAGTCTCCGACAGCGGCGCCGGGGTCGTCTGCGCCGGCGACACCGCGCTCGACCCGGGCGCGCGCACGCTGCCCTACGGCGGCGAGATCCGGGCCGGCGACTTCACCTGCCACAGCCGCGAGGACGGGGTCGAATGCCTCGACGACGGCGACGGCCGCGGCTTCTTCATCAGCAAGCAGTCCTACCGGGTGTTCTGAGCCCCGCCGGCGCGGGCGCGGCTGGCAAACTCGGGGGCGTGGCAAAGCGCAGGAAGCCGAAGCAGCGCCGGCCGCGACCGCCGGCGCCGACCGTCGACTACACCGACCCCGAGGGCAACGTGCTCACCCTGCGCGAGGAGCTGAGCGCGGGGACGATCGCCAAGATCGGCGAGCCGCCGGCGGGCGAGGCGACCAGCTTCGAGGACGCCTGGCGGCGGCGCTCGGAGCTGCTGTTCGAGCGGCTCGCGGTGCGCTGGGAGATCGCCGGGCTGCCGCTCGATGACCAGAAGCTGCTGCTCGGCCGCTACCGGATGGCCGATGCGGAGACGCAGCGCTGGGTGCGGCAGACGATCGCTGCCCACCTCGAGCGCTACATCCCCGAGCTGGCGGGCTGAGGGCGGCGCGGCGATGGCCGAGGAGCTGCCGATCGAGCCGGGCCTGGCGATCCCGCTGGCCGAGGTCGAGCTGCGCACCAGCCGCTCCTCGGGTCCCGGCGGCCAGCACGCCAACGTCACCGCCTCGCGGGTCGAAGCGGTCTTCGATATCGCCGCCTCGGCGACGCTCGACGAGGCGCGGCGGCAGCGGCTGCTGGCGCGGCTCGGGCCGGTCGTCACCGCCGTCGCCCAGGACGCCCGCAGCCAGTCGCGCAACCGCGATCTGGCCCTGGCGCGGCTGGCGGAGAAGCTCGCCGCCGGCCTCCGCGTCCCCCGCAAGCGGCGGCCGACGCGGCCGACCGCGGCCGCGCGGCGCAAGCGGCTGGAGAGCAAGCGCCGCCAGGGCGAGCGCAAGCGCGCCCGCCGCCGCCCCAGCGCCGAAGAGGGATAGGCGCAGTCCTCGACGGGTGCGTCATCCGGGCGTGCCCGGTCGCGGAATCAACCACCTACGCAGCCGGGATCCGGGTCTCGCGGACGCGGCCGGCGCCGTCGACCTCGACCTCCGCGAGCCCGATCGGCCACATCGCCAGCGTCGCCGCCAGCCCGACGACGATGAGGACGGCGGCGATATAGGCGCCCGGCTGCACCGTGTACTCGTCGCCCAGTCCGGAAACCTTGTCGACGAGGACGACCAGGCCGGAGATCCAGAGCAGGGAGGCGAGGATGAGGCGCGCCCGGAACCAGCGGCGCAGCGCCACCTGGCGGCGGCGGCCGAAGACGAGCGGCAGCGCGATCAGGATCGTGATCGGGCCGAGCAGGTAGCCGCTGCCGAGCTTGATCACCTGCAGCGGGCTCTGCGCGAAGTCGAACAGCGGCGAGCGGTCCCACCAGGTGACGGCCGACCCCAGGACCCCGATCAGCAGCCCGACCGCGCACAGCGTCGCCAGGTCGCTGGCCAGCCGCACCCGCCGGTTCGGCCGGTACGCCCTGCGCGCGTTCCCCGAAGTCGAGCCACCCGAGCCCATGGCCCCAAGGGTAGGCCCGCCCGCCCGCCGCTACATCTGCGCAACGCCGCCGCCAACGGCGCGGAAACGCCGCAACGCGCACTTTCGCGCAGGAGTTGGCTTGGAGTTGGCTCGACCTGCGCACCACCCGCGCGCCGCTCGCTCCCAGGAGGGACTGGCGAAACCTCCGCGCACGCCCGGCGGCGGACTACGGCGCGGGCAGGTCCTCGGGCTGCGGCACTTCCTGCGGGCTGCGGCCCTCGCCCTCCTCGTCCCAGTTGGCCCAGGCGCGACCGTCGCGGCCGACGTGCTCGCCGGAGCCGCCGAGGGCGAGGATCACGACCCGCTCCCCGGTGGGATTGGTCAGCTGCCGTTTCCGCTCGGGCGTGACGCGGGCCAGATCGCCGACCCCGAGCACGTGCGGCTCGGCCTCGACGATCAGCGTCAGCTCGCCCTCGAGCACCAGGTAGACCTCCTCCTGGTGCAGGTGGCGGTGGATGCGGCCGCGCCGGCGCGGCCCGAGCGTGACCAGGTTGATGCCGAAGCTGGAGACGCCGAGGTCATGGCGCAGGCGCTGGAAGATCGCCTCCTCGTCGGGCTGCAGGGAGGTGAGCTGGACGTTCTCGTCGGTCATCGGGCTCCTCGGATCGCGGGTGGGGCTGGCGCGGCAAGCCTATGGCCCCGCGTGCCGCGGCTCACGGACCGCCGGCGCCAGCCACCGGCCATCGCCATTGCCGAACGACACGTCGGCGAATAGGCTCGGACGCGTGCCCGTACCCGACGGCGAGCGGCTCTACATCGGCGACGGCGGTCTTGAGACGACGCTGATCTACCAGCAGGGGTTCGAGCTGCCGGAGTTCGCCTCGTTCCCGCTGCTTCGCGACGAGCGCGGGCGCGACGCGCTGCGCGGCTACTACCGCGAGTTCATCGCGATCGCCCGCGAGCACGGCACCGGCTTCACCCTCGACACGCCGACCTGGAGGGCCAGCTCCGGTTGGGGCGAGGCGCTCGGCTACTCGCCGTCCGATCTCGCCGACGTCAACCGCGAAGCGGTCGAGCTGGCCGAGGAGGTGCGGGCGGCGGGGGAGGGGCCGGAGACGCCGATCGCGATCTGCGGCGCCCTCGGGCCCGAAGGCGACGGCTACCGGCCCGAGACCTTCCTCTACGCCGGCGAGGCCGAGCGCTACCACTCGCCCCAGGTCGAGACCTTCGCCGCCGCCGGCGTCGACATGCTCAGCGCCTACACCCTCTGCTACGCCGAGGAGGCGATCGGGATCGTCCGCGCCGCCGGCGCCGCCGGCCGCCCGGTCTCGATCTCCTTCACGGTCGAGACCGACGGGCGCCTGCCGAGCGAAGAGCCCCTCGGCGAGGCGATCGAGCGAGTCGACGCCGAGACCGCCGCCGGCGCCCTCGACTTCATGGTCAACTGCGCCCACCCGACCCACTTCTCCGGCGCCCTCGAGAACGCCGGTCCCTGGATCAACCGCCTCGCCGGCGTTCGCGCCAACGCCTCCCGCATGAGCCACGCCGAGCTCGACGAAGCCGAGCAGCTCGACGACGGTGATCCCACCGAGCTGGCCGGCGAATACGCCCACCTGCGCCCCTCCCTCCCGGCCCTCCGCGTCGTCGGTGGCTGCTGCGGCACCGACCACCGCCACGTAGCCGAGATCTGCGCCGCCCTCACCGCGGCTTGAGCGCCGCCGACGCGGATCGAGAGGCCGCGGCTCTTCTGGACCGGTGAGCCAGTGATCCATAGGATCATGCACCGGTGTGGGATCTAGAACCCGATCAGCAGGGTCGACGTTGAAGCGCGTGAGGCGACGTCGCAGCTAAGTCGGGTTCTGCTGGGGCCATCCCGCGCAGACGTTCCAATTGAGCAGCAGGAAACCGAGAAGGCGTATGTCAACCCGAGTCGAGAGCCATTCGAGGCCGAGCGGCGTGAGCAGAAGCTCGTCCTCGCTCTGGACTCGCATTTGACGGCGCTGGGTCACTCGGTGAGCCGGCAGCGGCTCCTTCCTTCGGGGGAGGCGAGGCCGATCATCACCGACTTGTTTGACGCAACGACCGGAACGCTTGTTGAGGCCAAGGGCAGCGTTGAGCGCAATGCTGTTCGGATGGCGATCGGCCAGCTTTTTGACTACAGGCGCCTCTTTGACCCGGGAGAGGTAAAGCACCTTGCGGCTCTCTTTCCAACCGAGCCACGCACCGACCTCCGTGCATTGCTCAGCGAACAGGGCATCGTCGTGATCTACCGGACCGAGACGGGGTTCCACGACTCAACCGGTGGCAGCCTCGTCAACGGCGACTAGCTCTGCAACTGATGGGCACGGCTGGTTTCGAACCAGCGGTGTCAAACAGCTCGCAAACCGAAAGGGCCAGGCCCGTTTACAGCGGACATCTTACGACGGCAGGGCTGCTTTTTCTGGGACAACCTCGGAGGCTGCTGCGAAATAGACGCCACTCTCCTTCGCGACCTCGAGGACGTGCTTCTTAGGCGAGCGCAAGTTGCTCGCGAAAGGTCTTATGAAGGTCACGCAACAGTTTCTGGCGCCCAGGATCGCAGAGCGGCTCGTCACCGCGAAGGGCGAGGACCTTGTTGGCGATGGCCGGCTTGCCAGGCTCTCTAACGCCATTGCTCTTGCACCAGGCAATGACCGAGTCATGTCGCCTGCATGGCTCCGACGAGAGATCGCCGTCGTCGAAGCTGGCCTCCCCGCCGAGATCCTCCGCGTAGGCGTTCACGGCCTTCACGTAGGTCGATGAGTGGATCAGGTCCTCGAGCTCGAGACCCGCCGTGTGGTCACTAAGGAGATGGAGACGATCTTCCGGAATCCCGTTATCGAACAGGAACTTTCGGCGATCCCTACCCCCCTGATCGCCATCGAGGATCCAGATGGTGCGGATGCCACTCAGGTCGAGACCGGCGATCCGGGCGGGAGGGGACTGGGCCGCGCCCGGTACGACTTGGTAGCCCAGCCGATCCTTGCGGATCGCCTCCTTTATCAACGAAGGCAGGAGGATGAGATCGCTGGGTCCCTCAGCGATGATCGCGGGACGCAGCGGCACGAACGCCATCGAGCCAGCGCCCATCGCCAGCAAAAGCGGCACGAGCCCCGGGTCTTCCGACCAGAACTGTTGGCTCACCTCGCTGAGCATCGTCTCGCCGACCCCCCTGACAACCCGCACCGATGAGACGTCCTGTGTCAACCCCCAACCGCGAGAAGGCGGTTGAGGTTGCCGTGTTTTCCGGGGTCATAGGGCACCCGGTCCTGCCAGCAGCGCCAGAGAACCCGCGCCCAGGCCCGCCCCAGGGTGCGCAGGGCGTGC
>CAZHLT010000051.1:0-3278 GCA_964533285.1 uncultured Conexibacteraceae bacterium
CCACGAAACCGGCGACTTCCGCGTCTTCGAACTGATCCTGCCGCCCGAGCTGGAGGAGAAACTGCTCGAGGAAGCGGCCGAACAGCAGGAGGAGCCGGAGGTCGACCCGGAGACCGGCGAAATGCGCGAGCCCGAGGAACCCGAGCTCGACCCGGAGATGCTGGCCCCCTACGAGAGCCAGATCACGACCCGCGACGTCACCCCCGAAGACTTCGGCCGGATCGCCGCCCAGACCGCCAAGCAGGTGATCCTGCAGCGGATCCGCGAGGCCGAGCGGCAGATGATGTACGACGAGTACCAGGACCGGGTCGGCGAGCTGATCACCGGGATCATCCAGCAGTCCGACAAGCGCTACACGCTGGTCCAGCTGCGCGAGCGGGTCGAGGCGCTGCTGCCGAAGTCCGAGCAGGTCTACAACGAGCGCTACGACCACGGGATGCGGGTCAAGGCTGTGATCACCGACGTCTCCGACTCGACCAAAGGGCCGGCGATCGTCGTCTCGCGCCGCAGCCCGGAGCTGATCAAGAGCCTGTTCGAGCTCGAGGTGCCGGAGATCGCCGACAAGCTGGTCGAGATCGTCGGCGTCGCCCGCGAGCCCGGCTACCGCTCGAAGATCGCCGTCGTCTCCCACGCCGACGGGGTCGACCCGGTCGGCGCCTGCGTCGGCCCGCGCGGCTCCCGCGTCCGCATGGTCGTCTCCGAGCTGCGCGGCGAGAAGATCGACATCATCCCCTACAACGAGGAGCCCGCCCGCTTCGTCGCCAAAGCGCTTTCGCCGGCGCGCGTGCGCGAGGTGATCGTCGATGACGAGGGGCGGCAGGCGACGGTGATCGTCCCCGACGACCAGCTCTCGCTGGCGATCGGCCGCGACGGCCAGAACGCCCGCCTCGCCGCCCGCCTCACCGGCTGGCGCGTCGACATCAAGTCCGAGACCGAGTTCGCCTCCGAAGAACAGGAGATCGAGCTCGAGGGCGAGGAGACCTTCGACGGCCGCTGCCTGGCGGTGCTCTCGAACGGGCGCCGCTGCCCCAACGCGGCGATCCCGGGCTCGACCTACTGCGGCCTGCCCCAGCACCAGGCGCTCTCGCGCTTCGAGACCAGCCAGGTTGCGGTGCTCGCCGGCGTCTCCGAGGCCGAGATCGAGATCCTCGCCGACCCCGACGCCGACGAGGGCCAGGTGACCGAGATCGTCGAGCGCGCCGCCGCCGACTTCGTCGAGGGGGTCGAGGAGGAGGAGGAGGAGGAGGTGGCCGAGGAGATCGCCGAGGAGGCGATCGCCGAGGCGGTCGAGGAGGCCGAGGCCGAGGCGGCGGTCGAGGCCGCCGTCGAGGAGGCCGAAACCGAGATCGTCGAAGAGGCTGCGGCGGAGGCCCAGGCCGAGGCGATCGCCGAGGAAGCCGCCGAGCAGGAGATCGAAGAGGAGCTGGCCGAGGAGATCGGCGAAGAGATCGCCGAGGAGGCGATCGCCGAGGCCGAAGAAGAGGTGGCGGCCGAAGAAGGCGCCGAAGAAGAGGAAGAGCCCGTGGCCGAGGAGGCTGAGCAAGCATAGTGGCGAAGAAGCGCGTTCACGAGATCGCCAAAGCCCAGGGCGTCAGCAGCAAGGAGCTGCTGGCGGCGCTGAAGGCGGCCGGGATCGAGGCGAAGGCCGCTGCTTCGAGCGTCGAGGAGGCGGACGCGCTGAAGGCGATCGCCGCCGCCAAGGGCAACGGCGGCGCCGAGGCCTCCGCCAAAGCCGCCCCGAAACAGGCCGCCCCGGCGAAAGCCGCGCCGGCGAAAGCTCCAGCCGCGCCGAAAGCCGGGGCGAAACCGCCGGCCGCCGCGCCGGCCGCAACGAAAGCCGCGCCGCAGCAGGCCGCGCCCGCCGCGAAACCGGCGGCGAAGAAATCCGCTCAGGCCTCGACCAAACCGGTGCGTCCGGCCGGCCCTCAGGCCGGTGGCGGCGGTGGTGGTGGTGGCGGGGCGAAAAAACGTCGTGTCGTGATCGACTCGCAGGCCTCGCGCCGCGAGCAGATGGGCGGCCCGCCGCCGCAGCGCCCGCCGCGCCGCCGGGGCGGTCGCCGCCGCCGGCCGCTGCTCGAGGAGCCGCCGGCGAACCCGGAGACCCCGGCCGAGCCCGAGGCGACCAAGGTCAACTCCGGCGCCACCGTGCGCGAGCTCGGCGAGGCCCTCGGCCTGGCCCCGGCCGAGGTGATCAAAAAACTGATGATGATGGGCGAGATGGCGACCCTGACCCAGACGCTGACCGATGAGTCGATCCGGGCGATCGCCGACGAGTACGACCGCAAGCTGGAGATCGTCACCGCCGCCGAAGAGGAGCCGGCCGAGCCGGAGTTCGACGACGCCGTCGAGGACCTCGCCGAACGGCCGCCGGTGGTCACGATCATGGGCCACGTCGACCACGGCAAGACCTCGCTGCTGGACGCGATCCGCGAGACCGAGGTCGCGGCGGGAGAGGCGGGCGGCATCACCCAGCACATCGGCGCCTATCAGGTCCACCACGACGACAAGACGATCACTTTCCTCGACACGCCCGGCCACGCCGCCTTCACCGCGATGCGCGCCCGCGGCGCCAAGGTCACCGACGTCGCCGTCGTCGTCGTCGCCGCCGCCGACGGCGTCATGCCGCAGCCCAAGGAGGCGATCGCCCACGCTCGGGCCGCTGACGTGCCGATGCGGATCGCCGTCAACAAGATCGACAAAGAGGGCGCCAACCCCGAACGGGTCCGCAGCGAGCTCGCCCAGGAGGGGATCCAGCCCGAAGAATGGGGCGGCGACACCGTCTTCTGCGAGGTCTCGGCGAAAACCCACGAGGGCCTCGACAACCTGCTCGACATGATTCTGCTGGTCACCGAGCTCGAGGAACTCGGCGCCAACCCCGACGCGCCCGCCTCGGGGACCGTGATCGAGTCCCAGCTCGACCCCGGCCGCGGCCCGGTCGTCACCGTCCTCGTCCAGCGCGGCACCCTGCGCGTCGGCGACTCGCTCGTCGCCGGCCCCAACTGGGGCCGGGTGCGGGCGATGCACGACTTCACCGGCGCCCGCGTCGAGCAGGCCGGGCCCGGGATGCCGGTCGAGGTGCTCGGCTTCGACGGCGTCTCCGACGCCGGCGAGTTCGTCCAGGCGGTCGAGAACGACCGCCGCGCGCGCCAGCTCGCCCAGGAGCGCGCCGACCGCCTGCAGCGCGAGGCGCTGGCTCGCCGCCAGGCGCGCAAGGTCAGCCTCGACGAGGTCTTCGCCCGCGTCCAGGAGGGCGACATCAAGGAGCTCAACATCGTCCT
>CAZHLT010000052.1:0-7198 GCA_964533285.1 uncultured Conexibacteraceae bacterium
ACCCTGCGGCTGCGCGAGGACCAGAGCGGCTTCTGCGCGATCACCTGGGGCGAGGACAGCGGCCTCGGTGGCCCGCGCAGCGCCCCGGAGGCGCTGGAGCGGCTCGACTCGACGGAAGAGTTCTGGCGCGCCTGGCTGCGCCACGGCAACTTCCCCGACCACCCCTGGCGGATCCACCTGCAGCGCTCGGCGCTGGTCCTCAAGGGCCTCACCTACACGCCGACCGGGGCGATCGTCGCCGCCCCCACCACCTCGCTGCCCGAGGCCCCCGGCGGCGAGCGCAACTGGGACTACCGCTACAGCTGGATCCGCGACTCGACCTTCAGCCTCTGGGCGCTGCACACGCTCGGCTTCGATGAGGAGGCGCGCGACTTCATGCGCTTCATCATCGGCGTCTGCCGCGACCATCCCGACCTGCAGATCATGTACGGGATCGGCGGCGAGCGGACCCTGACCGAGCGCACGCTCGACCACCTCGAGGGCTACGGCGGCGCCAAGCCGGTGCGGATCGGCAACGGCGCCTACGACCAGCGCCAGAACGACGTCTGGGGCGCCCTGCTGGACTCCGTCTACCTGCACGAAAAAGCGCTCCGCGGCCGCGCCGACCCGAGCGCCCGGGAGCTGATCCGCTACCAGGTCGAAGCCGCGATCGACGCCTTCCCCAAGCCCGACCAGGGGATCTGGGAGTCGCGCGGGGAGCCGCAGCACTACGTCTCCTCGAAGCTGATGATCTGGGTCGCGGTCGACCGCGGCGTCCGCCTCGCCCGCGCGATCGGCGCCGACGAGCTGGCCGACGCCTGGCAGGTCAAGGCCGACGAGTTCCAGGCCGAGATCCTCGAACGCGGCGTCCGCGACGGCGTCTTCCGCCAGCACTACGACACCGACGCGCTCGACGCCTCCTGCCTGCTGATCCCGCTGCTCCGCTTCCTGCCGCCCGACGACCCGCGGCTGAAGGCGACCGTCGACGCGATCGCCTCGGAGCTGACCGAGCACGGCCTCGTCCTCCGCTACCGGGTCGACGAGACCGACGACGGCCTGCACGGCAAGGAGGGGACCTTCCTGATCTGCTCCTTCTGGCTGGTCTCGGCGCTGTCGGAGATCGGCGAGTGCCGCCGCGCCCGCGAGCTCTGCGAGCGGCTGCTCGAGGCGGCCGGCTGGCTCGACCTCTTCGCCGAGGAGCTGGAGGCCGAGTCCGGCCGCCACCTCGGCAACTTCCCGCAGGCGTTCACCCACCTGGCGCTGATCAACGCCGTCTCCCACGTGATCGCCGACGAGCAGCGCGACGACGGCGGTATGACCGCCGTCTTCAGCGAGATGGGCGGCGTCCGCGGCTAGAGGATCGGCCCGCGGCGAGGCGCCCCGTTCGCCGCTCCGCGCCCCTTCGTCGCTCTGGTCGTGGAGTCAGCCGTCTCGGAGTCCGGGGGCGGCGGTGTCGGAGTCGTCGAGCGGCTCGGCGCCGAGCGCGGCGGCGATCGCCTCGGGGGTCCCCGGGATGCTGCGCACGACGAGCTCGAGCCCGGCCTCGCAGGCCGGGCAATCGGCCGCCTCGACCAAGCCGCGGCCGGTCAGGTAACGCCGCCCGCAGGCGGGGCACTGGAACAGATCCATCACTGGTCACCTCTGCAGGGAGCCGAGCGGCCCCCGTTTCCCGGGAAGAGCCGTCGCGCCCGTGCCGGCGGCGAACCTCCACTTGCAGACCAGCGCCCGCGCAGTCCGATGGGAGACGCGGATGCCGGCGGAAACCGTAGCGTGCCGGGGGTGCCGGCGCCGGTCGGCGCCGCCGCCGGCGCCTGAGTTTCGACCTGCTCCGAGCGGGAAGAGAAGGGTCGATGGACGAGCATGTTTGCCGCCGCGGGCCTTGGCTAGGATCCCGGCCTGACCTCGGAGTCCGCCCCGGCGGGCGAGGCCCCGGGGTTGGCCTTTGCACGATGGGCGCGGACGGGCTGGCTGGGCTCGGCCCGACTCGTCGGGAGACGTCTCGCCGGAGCTCACACCCGATTTGCACCCTGGACCGATGGACCAGCCGAACTCGCTGAGCGGTGGCGAGCTGAACGCCGCGATCACCCGCGAGGTGATCCGGATCCAGAACGCGAAGCTCGGCCGCGGCCCGAAACGCGCGTACTCCTTCTACCAGGGCAACGTCGTCGTCACCGTAATGCAGGAGGTGATGGCGCAGGCCGAGCGCAGCCTCGCCGACGACGGCGACGGCGACGCGGTGCTGGAGATGCGGCGCCTCTACCAGCGGGCGATGGAAGCGGAGCTGAAGGAGCGGGTGGAAGCGCTGACCGACCGCAAGGTGACCGCCTTCATGGCCGACAACCACCTCGAGCCCGACATGGCGGTCAAGGTCTTCGTCCTCGACGAGCCGCTCGGCTGAGCGGGCCGGCCCGAGTCAGCGCGGGCAGGCGGAGCTGTGGCTGACGAAGTGGACGCCGAGCGGGCCCTCGAGCGAGAAGCTGTCGGCGGCGCCCGCCGCCACGTCGATCAGGAACGCCGGCTTCCCCCAGCGCTCGTACTACTCGGCGTCGATCAGGAACGGGACGCCGCCGATCTCTCCCAGCTCGACGTCGTTGGGACCCGGCGGCAGCTCGTCGGCCCGCAGGCACAACGCGGCGGTGCCGTCGCCGCAGCCGCCGGACGGGTGGAAGACGATCGAGCCGTGCTTCTCGCGAAGCCGCTCGATCGTCTCCACCGCGGCGGGAGTAGCCGTGACGGAGGGCGTCTCCTTGGCCACGGGATCGGCCATCTAGAAGAAGCCCATCGCCTTCTTGTCGTAGCTGACCAGCAGGCACTTGGTCTGCGAGTAGTGGTCGAGCATCATCCGGTGGTTCTCGCGGCCGACGCCGGAGATCTTGTAGCCACCGAAGGCGGCGTGGGCCGGGTACTGGTGGTAGCAGTTGGTCCACACCCGACCGGCCTGGATCTTGCGGCCCATGCGGAAGGCGCGGTTGCCGTCACGGGTCCAGACCCCGGCACCGAGCCCGTAGAGGGTGTCGTTGGCGATCGCCAGCGCCTCCTCCTCGTCCTTGAAGGTCGTCACCGAGACGACCGGGCCGAAGATCTCCTCCTGGAAGACCCGCATGTCGTTGGTCCCCTTGAGCACGGTCGGCTCGAAGTAGTAGCCGCCGTCGAGCTCGCTCGGGAGGTCGTTGGGGCGCTCGCCGCCGGCCAGCACCTCGGCCCCCTCTTCGCGGCCGATCTTGACGTAGCCCTCGATCTTTTCCAGCTGCGCCTTGGAGACCTGCGGGCCGAGCATCGTCGCCTGGTCGAGCGGGTGGCCCTGCTTGATCGCGGCGACACGGGCGAGCACGCGCTCGATGAACTCGTCGTAGATCGACTCCTGGATCAGCGCCCGCGAGGGGCAGGTGCAGACCTCGCCCTTGTTGAAGGCGTAGAGGACGAAGCCCTCGATCGCCTTGTCGAGGAACTCGTCGTCGGCCGCCATCACGTCGTCGAAGAAGACGTTGGGCGACTTGCCGCCGAGCTCGGTCGTCGAGGGGATGATGTTCTGCGCCGCGTACTGCATGATCAGGCGCCCGGTCACGGTCTCGCCGGTGAAGGCGATCTTCGCGATCCGCTTGTTCGAGGCGAGAGCGCGGCCGATCTCGGCGCCGGGGCCGTTGACGACGTTGAGGACGCCGGGCGGCACGACGTCCGCCAGCACCTCCATCAGCTTCAGGATCGACCACGGGGTCGGGCTCGCCGGCTTGACCACCGTGCAGTTGCCGGCGGCGAGCGCCGGCGCGATCTTCCAGGCCGCCATCAGCAGCGGGAAGTTGAAGGGGATGATCTGGCCGACCACGCCGAGCGGCTCGTGGAAGTGGTAGGCGTAGGTCTGGGAGTCGATCTCCGAGATCCGGCCCTCCTCGGCGCGGGCGGCGCCGGCGAAGTAGCGCAGGTGGTCGATCACCAACGGGACGTCGGCGGCGAGCGTCTCGCGCACCGGCTTGCCGTTCTCCCAGCTCTCGGCGACCGCCAGCATCTGCAGGTTCTCCTCGACCGCGTCGGCCATCGACTCCAGCACCATCGCCCGTTCGGCCGGCGAGGTCTCGCCCCAGGCCTCGCGGGCGGCGTGGGCGGCGTCGAGCGCCGTCTCGATGTCCTCCGGCGTCGAGTCGGGGACCATCGTGAAGGTCTCGCCGGTGGCCGGCGTCGGGTTCTCGCGGTAGGCGCCCTTGGCCGGGGCCACCCACTCGCCGCCGATGAAGTTCTCGTAGCGGTCCTGCACCTCGACCGGGCTGCCGGCCTCGCCGGGCGCCGGGAAGGCGCGCTGCTGCTCAATCGTCGCCATCGTGTCTCTCCTCTGCGTCGCTTTCCATGCGGTTCCGACCAGTGCACCACCGCGGCGGGCCGGCGCCATCCGTGCAGGGGCGCAGCGAGGCTGTCGGGGTTTCCCCCACCGGCGGGGGGCGGCGGCGCTACCGTTGGCGCGGTGAACGCGAGCGAGCCGATCCGCCCTCACCTGGAGCGGGCCACGGTTGCCGTCTTCGCCCCCTCCCCGGTCCTCACGGTGACGGTCGAGCAGGGGTCGGGCGAGGTCCCCGAGGTGCACCTGCACGCCGGCGGCCAGGGCTTCTGGGTGGCGCGGATGGCGGCCGGGCTCGGTGCCCGGGTGCTGCTCTGCGTGCCGCTCGGCGGCGAGTCGGGGACGGTGCTGCGGACGCTGCTGGAGGACGGCACGATCGAGGTCCTGGCGGTGCGGACGGCCGGCGCCAACGCCGCCTACCTGCACGACCGCCGCAGCGGCGAGCGGCGGGCGATCGTCGAGACGCCGAGCCCGCCGCTGCGCCGCCACGAGCTCGACGAGCTCTACGGGGTCGCGGCGACCGCCGGCCTGGAGATGGGGACGATGCTGCTGACCGGGCCGCGCAACCCGGGCGTGCTGCCGCCCGACACCTACACGCGACTGGCCTCCGACCTGCGCTCCAACGGCCGTCGCGTGCTGGCCGACCTCAGCGGTGAATCGCTCGCCGCCGCGCTGGAGGGCGGCCTCGACATGCTGAAGCTGAGCAGCGAGGAGCTGGTCCACGAAGGCATGGCCACCGACCAGAGCGAGGCGCGCTGCCTGCCGGCGATGCGGCGGCTGGGCGAGCGCGGCGCCGACGCGGTGCTGATCTCGCGCGGGCCCGACCCGGCCCTGGCGCAGGTCGGCGCGCGGCTGCTGGAGGTCGCCGGCCCGCGCTTCGTCGCCGTCGACCCGGCCGGCGCCGGCGACTCGATGTTCGCCGCGCTCGGGGTCGGCCTCTCGGCCGGGCTGGAGATCGAGGAGGCGCTGCGGCTGGCGGCCGCGGCGGGGGCGCTGAACGTCACCCGCCACGGCCTCGGCAGCGGCCACCCGAGCGAGATCGACCGCCTCCGCGCCCAGGTCCGGATCCGCGAGATCGAGCGGGTGCCGGGATGAGCGCGATCCGGGCCGAAGGGCTGGGCAAGCGCTACGGCGAGACGCTGGCGCTCGACTCGCTCGACCTGGCGATCGAGCCGGGCGAGGTCTACGGCTACCTGGGGCCGAACGGAGCCGGCAAGACGACGACGATCCGGCTGCTGCTGGGACTGCACCGACCGAGCGCCGGGCGGGCGGAGCTGTTCGGCACCGACGCCTGGGCCGACCCGGTCACCGCCCACCGCCGCGTCGCCTACGTCGCCGGCGAGCCGTTCCTCTGGCCCGCGCTGACCAGCGCCGAGACCTTCGAGTTCCTCGCCCGGATCCGCGGCGGCACCGACGTCGCCTACCGCGACGAGCTGGTCGAGCGCTTCAAGCTCGACGTCGACAAGAAGGTGCGGGCGCTGTCGAAGGGCAACCGCCAGAAGGTGCAGCTGATCGCCGCGCTGGCCAGCCGCGCCGAGCTGCTGGTCCTCGACGAGCCGACCGCCGGGCTCGACCCGCTGATGGAGGTCGCCTTCCGCGACAGCGTCGCCGAGGCCAAGCGCCGCGGACAGACCGTCTTCCTCTCCTCCCACATCCTCAGCGAGGTCGAGGCGCTGTGCGACCGGGTCGGGATCCTCAGCGGCGGCCGCCTGGTCGACGAGGGGACGCTGGACCAGCTGCGCCACCTCTCCGCCCACACGGTCGAGGTCGGCTTCGCCGGGCCGGCGCCGGAGCTGCCGCCACTGGAGGGCGTGCGGGTCGTGCACTCGGGCGAGAACGGGCTGCGCTGCGAGGTGAGCGGGCCGATCAAGCCCTTGCTGGCGGTGCTGGCCGAGCTGCCGGTGGTGACGCTGAGCAGCCGCGAGCCCTCGCTCGAGGAGATCTTCCTCCACCACTACGACCGCGCCGACGGCGGACGGCGCTAGATGGTCGATTCCACGCCTGGGCACACCCGGACGACGCACCCGGTGAGAGCGATGAGCGGGGCGAGCAGAGCGATCGCGCGGCGTGCCTGGGGCGACGGCCGCACTCGCACCCTCTCCTTCGCGCTGCTGTTCGGGCTGGCCGCGCTGATCCAGGTGGTCGGCTACGAACACAGCTACCCGACGATCGCCGACCGCCAGCAGTTCGCCGCGAGCTTCGGCGACAACAAGGCGGTGCGCCTCTTCTACGGCGTCCCCCACGACCTGCTCAGCGTCGGCGGCTACGCCGCCTGGCGGGTCGGCGGCGTGCTCTCGATCTTCGCCGCCGTCTGGGGGATCTTCGCCGCGGTGCGGGCGCAGCGGGCCGAGGAGGACGACGGCCGCGCCGAGCTGGTGCTGGCGGCGCCGGTCGGGCGTCGCCTCGTCTTCCGCGCCGGGCTCCTCGGCGTCGGCGCCGGCGGCGCCCTGCTCTGGGCGGCGGCCTGGCTGGGGCTGCTCGCCGGCGGCCTGGCGGCGGGGCCGTCGGCTTACCTGGCGCTGGAGATCGCCGCCGTCGCCGCCGTCTTCGTCGGCGTCGGCTCGCTCGTCAGCCAGCTGGCGCCGACCCGGCGGCTGGCGCTGGGGCTGGGGACCGCGGTCTTCGCCGTTGCCTTCGCGCTGCGGATCGTCGCCGACACCGCCGGGGCGCTGGAATGGCTGCGCTGGGCGACGCCGCTGGGCTGGGCGGAGGAACTGCGGCCGTTCGCCGGCCCGCAGCCGGCGGTGCTGGCGCTGCTGGCGGCGGCCACGGCGGCGCTGCTGGCGATCTCGGAGCGGATCGCGCTGCGCCGCGACGTCGGCACCGGCCTGCTCGCCAGCCGCGACAGCGCGCCGCCGCGCGACCGCCTGCTCTCCTCGCCGACGGCGCTGG
>CAZHLT010000053.1:0-4107 GCA_964533285.1 uncultured Conexibacteraceae bacterium
ACCGCCTACACCGACCTCAGCCCAGGCGAAGTCGCGCAGCTGGTCGAAGCCAGGTTCTCCGAACAGCTGCAAGCGCTCGAAGCCGACCCGGCCCGGGCGCTCAGCGACGCCAGGCTCGAGCGCGTCCTCGGGCCGACCGCAGCGCAGATCTCAGACGAAGGCCAGCGGCTCCTCCTCGAAGGCTCGATGCCGGTGCGGGTCAAAGCCGGCAGCGGCGAGCTGAAGAAGGTCGACCTCGATCTCCAGGCCGCAGAAGGGAAGCTCTCTCCGGCCAATCCTCTGGTCGAGCTCAGCATCCCCGACCAGGCCGCCGCGGGGATCGCGGTGGGCGAGGCGGGAATCGAGGTGAGGCCACCGACCTCGGCCGCAGGCGCCGACAGCCACGCCCATAGGATCGGCGACAAGGACGTCCTCTACCCCGAGACCCAGACCGATACCGACACCCTCGCCGCTCCCGTCTCGGGCGGCGTCGAGCTCTTCTCGCTGCTGCGCTCGCCGCAGAGCCCCGAGCAGCTTCGCTTCCACCTCGGCCTCCCCGCCGGTGCGGGGCTGCGCTCCGACGGCCACGGCGGCGCCGAGGTGCTCGAGGGCGGAGAAGCCCTCGCCCTGGTCTCGATCCCGCACGCGGCCGACGCCCAGGGCGCGGAGGTGCCGGTCGCGCTGAGCGTCGAGGGCGAAGACGTGGTGCTGGCGGTCGATCACCGCGGCGCCGACTTCGCCTACCCGATCCTCGTCGACCCCGAGGTCACCGTGAACGACAACTGGTATGACGCCGGCAACAGCTGGTACTACGACTCGGCCAACTACGGAGCCCTCGGCTACTGGGGCTTCGGCGCCACCGCGCCCCGCTTCAGCGGCGCCACCGCCTGGCAATCGCCCTTTCCCCACGTCGGCGCCTCCGAACACGGCCTCTTCGTCCACGCCAACGCGACCACCGGGACCCAGCCGGCCAACAGCTACGGCCAGTGGACCTATACCGCGCCCGGCGCAGACACCTTCTTCACCGCGGCGCTGATCAGGCCGTTCTGGGTCTTCGCCAACGGCTGCGGTCAGGGCACCTACCCCGAGCCCCACGACTACTCGGGCTTTTGGAGCTCGACCTGGGGCTGGGGCACCTTCAACCGCGACTGGGCGCGGGTCTACGGCTACGGGATCGACGAAGCCCCCAAACAGCCGGGAGAGACGCAGCAAGAGAAAGAAAACGAATGGAAGCACGGCATCGGCCATGTCCTCGTCATCGGCCTCGGCACCGATGCGGCCAAAACCGCGCCGGCGCTGCCCTGCCCGCGCGACCTCTTCGCCGGCGGGGTCGAGTTCTGGATGAGCGACTGGTACGCGCCCAGCCTGACCAAAGTCGAAGGCACCTTCCCCGCGGGGTGGATCAAGAAGGACGCGACCAAACGGACGATCAACGCCTCGGCCACCGACACGGGCCTCGGCGTGCAGACCGTGAAGCTGATCGCGGTCGGCACCGGCGAGGGCTTCAACTGGGACCACCCGACCTGCAAAGGCACCTCCGAGGACCCCTGCCCCTCATCCCAAAGCGGCACGATCACCTGGGAAACGAGCGGCTTCCCCTTCGAAGGGGAAGAAAAAGTCAAAGTGAAGGCGCTGGATGCGCTCGGCAAGGGCGCTGTCGGCGAAGAGCACCCGCTGAAGATCGACGGCCGCCCGCCGACGGTCCAGCGCGAAGGCCAGCTCGTCGAAGTCGAAGGCGAAGACCTCAGCCTGCCGACCTACAGCCTCACCGTCAAAGCCAGTGACGGGACCGAAGCCCAGCCCAGCTCCGGCGTCAAGGCGATCCGGATCTACCTCGACGACGGCACGACGCCGCTGGCCGCCGAATCGCAGGCCTGCGCGACGGCCAACTGCGCGATGACCTTCCCCTGCACCCTGCGCCTGGAGGAACTGCCCCCCGGCCACCACACCCTGCAGATCGTCGCCGAAGACCAGGTCGGCAACGAAGCCAAAGCCGAAAACCTCAGCTTCGACTACGTGCCGCCGACCGGGATGAAGGAGGAGTTCCTGCTCCAGCACATCCGGCTGCCCGACGGCGCAGACCACTCCGCCGAAGCCGAGTTCCACGGCCCCGAGATCGCCGTCAACCTCGCCACCGGCAACCTCGTCTTCCACCAGCGCGACCTCCACGCCCTCACCGACTACGCCAGCCTCGACCTCGAACGCGCCTACAACTCCCAGCAGCCAGTCGCCCAGGACGGCCAGTGGGGGAGGGGCTGGAGCCTCGTCCAGGCGCCCGAGCTGACTCAGACCCCAGCCGAAGAAGCCGGCCAGGAAGCGACCCTGGTCGGGGCCGAGACGGGGGCGGTCACCAGCTCGCTGCCGGCGCCCGCCGCCGAAGGGGCCCAAGCGCTCGCCGACCCCCTGCACGCGACGGTGCGAAAAGCCGGGGAAGGCTATGAGATCGGCTACGAAACCGAGGAAGAAACCCAGGTCTTCGGCGCCGACGGCCAGATCGAGGAAACGGTCCTCGGCCCGGCCGAACCGCCAAGCGAACCGAACCTCAGCTCGACGCCCACCTACGTCTCCTCCTTCGGCGCCGCCGGCACCGCCGACGGCCAGCTCTCCCACCCGGCCGGGATCGCGATCGACGGCGAAGGCAGCCTCTGGGTCCTCGACGAGAACAACAACCGGGTCGAGAAGTTCAACACCGCGGGCGAATTCCAGGCGAAGTTCGGCTCCTACGGCAGCGCCGACGGCCAGTTCAACCGCCCGACCGCAGTCGACCTCGACCCCGAAGGCAACCTCTGGGTGATGGACGCGGGCAACCACCGCGTGCAGCAGTTCAACCCCAGAGGCGAATTCCTGCAGAAGCTCGGTACCGCGGGCTCGGGCAACGGCCAGCTCTCGAGCGCCGAAGGGATCGCGATCGACCCCGCCGGCGACGTCTTCGTCGCCGACACCTACAACGCCCGCATCGTCGAGTTCAGCGCCGACGGCGAATACCTGGCGACGATCGGGAGCAAAGGCGCCGGCGCCGGGCAGCTGCTCGAACCGACCGACGTCGCCCTCGGGCGGGCGGGCAGCCTCTGGGTCGCCGATTGGGCCAACAACAAGGTCGTCGAGTTCAACGCAAACGGCGAATACGTGCGCCAGTTCGGCAGCACGGGCCTCGGCAACGGGCAGTTCAACCGCCCCGACGTGATCGCCGTCGACTTGATGGGAGACGTCTGGGTCGGCGACCAAAACAACGGCCGCGTCCAGCGCTTCTCCGAAGAGGGTGCCTACCGCGCCAAATTCGGTGCCAAAGGCTCGGGCGCGGGGCAGTTCAGCTTCGGCTACCCGATGGGGATCGCGGTCGAGGAAGCGGGGACGATCTGGGTGGCCGACACCGGCAACAACCGCGTCCAGAAGTGGACGATCCCCGGCTTCGACCCCAGCTACGGCGCCCCCGAAAGCGCTCCCCCCACGGTCGAGTTCGACTACAGCGGCGAAGAGCTGGCCGCGATGAGCCTCGACGAACCGGGGAAAGACGACGACCTCTCGGTCCAGATCAAATCCTCGGTCGAAGGCCTCTCGACCGAAGCGGCGGGCGAAGGCGAGATGGAAGTCGACGGCGAATCCGAAGCCCTCGGAGACTCGAAGTACGCCTACGAAAACGGCGACCTGATCAGCGCCGAAGACGAAGCCGGCCGCAAAACGACCTACGGCTATGACGCCGGCCACCGCCTGACCAGCATCGAACTCCCCAACGGCACGACCGCGACGATGGAATACGACTCCCTCGACCGTGCTACCGCGGTCACCGTCGACCCCGCCGGCGCCGAAGGCCCGAAAGCCACCCACTTCTCCTACAAAGCCGAACCCCGCGAAACGCGGGTCTGGGGCACCGAACCGGAAGCCGCCTACCAGATCGGCGCCAAGGGCGGGGTATTCCACTGGCAGAACGTCGCCTCGCCGCCGATCCTGCGACCCCTGAGCGGCAGCCTCCTCAAACACCTGAACAAAGCAGAAGCGATCCCCGTCGACCAGGACCAGACCCTGACGGTGGCCGGCGAATCCAACAACGAGATCGCCTCGATGCGGGTGATCGTCAACGGCGACTCGCTAGCCGCCGAAGCGACCTGCAAAGACGAATCCAGCCCCCCG
>CAZHLT010000054.1:0-12585 GCA_964533285.1 uncultured Conexibacteraceae bacterium
CCCACGCGATCCGCACCCTCGGGCGCGCGTGGACGCGGGTGCTCTGGCGCTGCTGGCAGGACGGGGTGCCCTATGACCCCGCTCTTCACGGCAACTTGCGGCGCCTCGAAACGACGGGGGGTTGACACAGGGCGTCTCACGACGACTTCCCCCGCTTGCCGGCGAGCTCGATCAGGCGGCCGGCGGCGACGAACAGCTCGGCGCCGGCGTCGGAGTCGTGGGCGTGATCGGCGCTGCGCCCGCCGGCGTAGTAGATGCGGGCGAAGGGGCGGCGGTCGATCCGGCGCCGGCGCACGTAGGCGGCGGCCTCGTCGGCGTAGCCGGAGACGCGGTCGAGCAGGATGCGGTGTGGCTTGGGGGGAGTCACCCGCGGTTTCTTCCTTTTACGTGCCCTGGGCCGCCAAATGCAGAAAGCGCGAGGTCGCGCAGGGTCGCCCGCATGTCGAAGAAGAGCAGCGAGGCGAGGGCGAAGCGGTCGGCGACGACGACCGCGGCGAGGCCGTGGGCGCGCAGCGCGAAGACCTCGCCCTGCTCGGTCCCGATGTGGACCTGCTCGACCGGCTCGGCGCCGGCGGCGTCGGCGATCTCGAACAGCTTGGCGGCGTCCTCGCGCCAGCGGCCCGGCTCGCCCGAGGCGGCGAGGACGGCGCCGTCGCCGGCCAGGATCGCGCCGTCGCGCAGGTCGGGCGACATCTCTGTCAGGAAGGCCAGCGCCGCCGCGGCGGCGTCACCCGGGGCGATCGTGGCGGCGGCGTCGGGCACGTCCGTGAAAATACAGGCCGATGAGCCTCGCCCGAGCCTCCTGGATCACCGTCGTCGTCGTCTGCGCGGTCGCCGCGATCCTCTTCGCGGTCTCCGGCTACACCGGCTACACGCTGACGCTGATCGCCGTCGGCCTCGCCGCCGCCGTCAACCTGCTGCCGCCGGCCTGAACAAACCGCCACCTCCTCCTCCTTTGCGTCCGGTAGGTCAGCCGGCGCGGTAGGGGCCGGCGCCCTCGTCCTCTGGCGCGCGGAACGAGGTCTCCGGCTCGACGTGGATCAGGACCTCCGACTGGGGGATCTCGGCTTCGATCGCGTCGCGCATCAGGTGGGCGAGCTCGTGGGCGCGCTCGAGGCTGGTGCCGGAGCGGTACTGGACGTGGAAGTCGATGTGGCGGCGGCTGCCGGCGCGGCGGGCGCGCAGCTTGTGGTACCCGGCGACCTCCGGCGTGCGGGCGTGAGCGATCGCCGTCTCGATCCGATCCATCTCGGCGTCCGGCAGCGCTTCGTCAACCAGCACGCCGGAGGAGCGGCGCAGGATCCGGAAGCCGGCCCAGACGATCGCCACGGCGACAACCAGGGCGGTGATCGGGTCGAAGACCGCGTTGCCGGTGATTTCGACCAGCAGCAGGCCGAAGAGGACGCCGGCCGAGGTCATCGCGTCGGTCCGCAGGTGGGCGGCGTCGCCCTCCAGAGCCTGCGATTCGGTCTCCCTCGCCCGCCGGCGCAGGACGCCGGAGACGACCAGGTTGGCGAGCACCGAGAAGGCCATCACCGCGATGCCGAGCCCGAGCCGCTCGACCGACGTCCCCTTGACCAGCTGATGGGTCGCCTCGTAGACGATCACCGCGGCGCCGACCAGGATCAGCATCCCCTCGATCGCCGCCGCCAGGTTTTCGACCTTCTCGTGGCCGTAGGGATGCTCGGCGTCGGCCGGCTCGTCGGCGGCGCGGACCGAGAAGTAGGCGATCACCGAGGCGACCAGGTCGATCATCGAGTGGACCGCCTCGGTGATGATCGCGATCGAGCCGGTGATCGCCCCGACCACGATCTTGAGCAGGATCAGGACCGTGTTGGAGGCGATCGAGAGCGCCGCCGCGCCGCGCTTGCTGCGCATCATGGCTCCGCCCCGGCGACGGCGCTGGTCAGGCCCAGGTGCGCGGCCAGCATCCGTGCCGCCCGGCCGCGGTGGCTGATCGCGTTCTTCTCTGCCGGGCTGATCTCCGCCATCGTCCGCTCGTCCCCGGGCGGCAGGTCGTCGGGGACGAAGATCGGGTCGTAGCCGAAGCCGCCGCTGCCGTGGCGCTCGTGCAGCAGCCGCCCCTCGCAGCGCGCTTCGAAGAGGTGCTCGGAGCCGTCGGGCTCGACCAGCGCCAGGGCGCAGACGTAAGCGGCGCGGCGGTTGCCGCCGGCGCGGTCGACTTCGCGCAGCAGCTTGTCGAGGTTGACCTCGTCGCCGACGCCGACGCCGGCGTAGCGGGCCGAGTAGATCCCCGGCAGGCCGCCGAGGTCCTCGGCCTCGATCCCGGAGTCGTCGGCCAGCACCGTCCGCCCTGGCAGCGCCGCGTGCGCGGCGCGGGCCTTGACCAGCGCGTTGGCGGCGAAGCTGTCGCCGTCCTCGGGCGGCATCTCGAACCCGTCCGGGAGCGGGTGCAGCTCCAGCCCCGGCAGCAGCTCGGACATCTCGGCGACCTTGTGGCGGTTGCCGGTGGCGAGAGTGATACGGGGTTTCGCCATCGCTCCGCTCCCGAAGAGTCAGCTCGCGACGGTTGCTCCGGGACGGCTCAAAACGCCCGCTCCTGGACCTCCCGCAGGCGGGCGATGCCACCCTCGGCAAGCGCCAGCAGCTCGTCCAGCGAGGCGCGCGAGAGCGGCGTCCGCTCCGCCGTCGCCTGCACCTCGACGAGGCCGCCGTCGCCGGTCATCACGACGTTGGCGTCGACCTCCGCCTGCGAGTCCTCTTTGTAGTCGAGGTCGCAGAGGGCGCGACCGCCGACCATGCCGACGCTGACCGCGGCGATCGAGCCGGTCAGCGGCATCGTCTCGATCAGCTTGCGGTCGAGCAGCCGCTCGAAGGCCTGTTTCAGCGCCACGTAGCCGCCGGTGATCGAGGCGCAACGGGTGCCGCCGTCGGCTTCGAGCACGTCGCAGTCGACGTAGACGCTGCGTTCGCCGAGCGCCTTGAAGTCGACGACGACCCGCAGCGAGCGCCCGATCAGCCGCTGGATCTCGACCCCGCGTCCGTCCTGCTTGCCCTTGGCGATGTCGCGCTGCTTGCGCTCCCCGGTCGAGGCCGGCAGCATCGCGTACTCGGCGGTGACCCAGCCTTTGCCCCGCCCCATCATCCAGCGCGGCACGCTCTCGTTGACCGAGGCGGTGCAGATCACCCGCGTGCGGCCGACCGAGATCAGGCACGAACCGTCAGCGCTTTCGACGAATCCCTTGTCGAGCGTCACCGGCCGGATGTCGGCCGGTGCGCGGTCGTAGCTGCGGGACGCTGGCATCGCGCGAGTCTCTCATGCGAAGCGCCGCGCGGGCGTCCCGCGCACCGCGCCGTCGGGAGAGTGTCGAGTTTGTCGGGCGGGAGGCGCCCAACTCGGCCGCCGCGTCGCTGCCGCACTCGGCCGCGACGCCCCTACCCGGCGACCGCGCCCGCTACGCGAGAGACTCGGGCAGCAGCGTCAGCCCGCGCTCACGAGCGGCCTGGTGAAGCCGCACGTCCCAGGTGGCGAAGGTGAGGTCGCGGACAGCCAGGGACAGCGCCGCGGCGAGGTGGATCGCGTCGAGGCTGCGAAGCCCGGTGGCGATCGCCAGTTCGGCCGCGTCCTCGGCGAGCCGCAGGTCGAGCTCGATCACACTGAAGGAGGGCCAGTCGGCCCTGAACTCCTCGAACCCGTCATGAGCAGCGATCCGCCCGACCACCCGTGCGGTCTCGACGTAGCCAAGGCGACAGGAGACCCAGGCGCGGGCCTCCCGCATCGCCGCGACCACTTCGGGCGTCCCCTGCTCTCGAACGTAGCGCTTGACCAGCGCGCTGGAGTCGAAGTACACGATCATCAGCACTCTCGCTCTTCCTCGCGCTCGGCGAGAATCATCGCGGTGCCCGATCCCTTCCCGGGCGGAGGGAAGGGAACGTTCCGCGGCAGCGGCCGAGACGGTGGCGTCACCCGCCCTTCCGCGACCAGTTCGCGCATCCGCTTCTCGGCCCTGCTCTCCGCCGTCGGCCGGATCTCCGCTACCGGTCGCCCCCGCACCGTCACCCGCACCTCCTCGCCGGCCTCGACCGCCCGGAGGACCTCGCTCAACCTGCTCTTCAGCTCCCGCACGCCGATCTCCCTCATGTAGTCACGGTAGCACCGCTTGTAGTCACATTTGGTCGGGCGCCTTCCCACCGGGTCGAAGGCGCCGCACCGGTTCATTTGAAGGTGACCTTGTCGACCGCCTCCTTGATCTTGTTGACGATCACGTCGGCGAGCTCGGTCCCCTGCTTGCCGTTGAACCCCTTCATCGCCGCCACCATGCCGACCATCAGCAGCGAGACGAGCAGGATCAGGCCGACGTACTCGACCGTCCCCTGGCCCGCCTCGCCGCCGGCCAGCCGGCGGATCTCCCGCACCCGGCGCGCGGCGAGCTCGTGGGCCCGCGCCAGCAGCGCGTGCCCGTAGCCCATCAGGGCGTACAGCATTCGATTGCCTCCTTTCCTCGGTTGGCGACCGATGCTGGAAGGCACCGGCGCACCGAACAAGACCCGCGTGTGCCAACTCGCGCGCGCCTTCGCGACGACTTTGCGCCGGCCGCTAGGGACGGCCCCGGCGCCGGCCGAAGGCGCGGGCGGCGAGGAGGACGGCGGCGGCCGTCAGCAGCGGCGGCACCAGCGCCGCCGTCTCGCGCGCCTGGATGATCAGCAGCGCCGCCAGGGCGGCGCCGATGAAGAGGGCCAGCACCGTGCTCAGCCGCTGCAGGCGGTTGCGGCCGCTGCCCGAGGCGGTCGCCAGCTCGCTGAGGAAACCGGTCAGGGTGCCGGTCACGTAGGTGCTCGTCACCCCGGTCAGCCCGAGCCGGTGCACCAACGCCCCCTGCGCCCCCATCGCCAGCGCCGAGATCGCCAGCAGCGTCGCCTCCCCGGCCAGCGAGGGCCGGCCCGAGCTCGCCAGCCAGCCGGCGAGGACGACGCACTCGATCAGGCCGACGGCAGCGAGCCCGCGGGTCATCCAGCCCGGCCACAGCCCCTCCGCCGCGGCGGCGCGGCGGACCGCGCGGGCGGCGACGTAGACCCCGACCACGTAGCCGGCCAGCGCCGCGCCGGAGCGCAGCAGCGCCTCGGTGAAGCCCTTGCCGGCCGCCGCCCCGAGCAGCACCACGTTGCCGGTCATGTTGGCCGAGAAGGCGCCGCCGAGGCCGAGGAAGCTGATCGCGTCGACCGCGCCGGCGGCCAGCGCCAGCAGGATCACGACCGTGTCGCGGAGGTCGGCCGCCTGCTCGGCACGCGCGTTCATCGCCGCCGATTACAGCCGCCGGGCTGGTCGCCAATGTGGCGCCGGGCTATCCGGCGAGCGTGTGGCCGGCGCGGCGGCCGACGAAGAAGGGGCCGAGGCGCTCGATGTAGCGGGTGGTGTGCTCGGTCAGGCGCATCGCCTTGACCAGGCGGCTGAGGCGGTCGAGCTCGCCGCCGAGCAGGCCGATCACGAACTCGTTGTCGGCCGGGTCGAGACCGAAGCACTCCAGCCGCACGTCATCGGCGTAGCCGGCTTCGACGAAGGTGCGACCGACCTTGCCGTGCTCGGCCATGATCCGGCCGCGGGCGGCGTCGTCGAGCCGGTAGAAGTCGGCGCTACGCCGCAGCGGGTACCAGACCGCCCACTCGTTCTCGGCCGCCGCCAGCTTGCGCCGCGGTGCGTGCAGCAGCCAGTCCTCGAGCTCGGGCTCGTGGCCGCTGCCGTAGGTGCGCCCGTACATCGCCAGCTCGCGCAGCGGCTCGGCGCCGATCAGGCCGGCCTCCGTCGCCAGCGCCGCGGCGGCGTCCAGCAGCGCCCCCGGGTCGCCGTCGAGCAGCAGCACGGCGGCGGTGCCGGGCTCGGTCGCGCTCTCGTAGACGACGCCCTCGGCGCCGCCCTGGCCCAGCGCCGCGACCAGCTCGTCGGCATCGGCGACGCCGTTCAGCGCCAGCAGCTGCATGTAGAGGCGACGGTCGAGGGCCTGCGGCACGCCGGCGCGGCGGGCGCCGCGCTCGCGCATGTCGCGGGGGTCGGCGGGGAAGTAGAGGTCGCGGTCGGGCTCGATCCCCCAGCGCCGGGCGACGTCCTCGAGCTGCGGCGTCATCTGCCACTGGTCGGCGCGCTCGACGCCCGCGTACTGGCGGCTGCCGCCCTTCAGCGGCACCGAGCCGGTGTTGTCGCCGAGTCGCCGGATCTCCTCGACCTCGGCCTCGCTGAGCGGCGAGCTGGGCGCCACCGCGGCGAGCTCGGCGCGCTTGTCCTCGACCGGCCGCGCCTCGGCGCCCAGCTCCTGCAGCAGGGTCGGAGCGAGGCAGGCGACCGCCTCGTGGGAGAGGTTCCAGGCGCAGGCCAGCTGCAGCGGCGTCAGCCCGTGGCGCTCGCCGATCGGCGCCAGCCGCTCCAGCTTCTCGTTCGCTGCCTCAACCCAGCCCGGCGGCCGGAAGGTGCGGTGGTCGGCCGGCGGGAAGCGGTGGCCGGGGCGGACGTCGCCCCAGAAGACGCCGCCGTGGTCGACGACCCGGGTGATCACCTTGACGTCGTGGGCGGCGACCGCCCCCAGCACGTGCTCGACCGGCCAGGGCTCGAACGGGTTGAGGATCAGCATCGCCCAGTCGATCGCCTCGCCGAACCGCTCCAGGCAGAGGATCTGGTCGAGGACGAAGCCGTTGTCGGGCCCGGGCGCGATCCCGAGCCGACGGCAGAGGCCGGCGTCGCGCAGCTCCCGCATCCCCTCCCAGACCGCTTCGCTGGTGTAACCGAGGCGATCGGGGTTGTGCAGGAGGAGGACGTCGAAGCTGTCGACGCCACAGCGCTCGAGGCTGCGCTCGGTCGCCATCCGCAGGTAGCCGGCGTAGCCCTCGGGGCCGCGCAGCTGCGGGTCGGTGAAGCGCTGGAAGCCGCCGCGGCCGACCCGGCTGCCGGCGTAGAAGTCGTGGCCGACGGCGCCGATCAGGCAGTAGGAGTCGCGCGACACGCCGGCCAGCGCCCGGCCCAGCATCGCGTCGGCCTCGCCACAGCCGTAGACGTCGGCCGAGAGCACCGTCCGCACCCCCGCGTCGGGCCGCAGCAGCTCGGTCAGCCGCTCCTCCTCCAGCCGCACGCCGAAGGGCAGGAAGGCGCCGCCGCCCCAGGTGCCGATCGCGGTCTGGGTCGGCTCGAGCCCGCCGCCGCTGCCCGGGGCTCGCGTCGCCGTCTCGGTCTGGAGGCTCGCCATCGTCGGCGGGGGACGCTAGTGCCGCCACCCACCCGGGCCGTCCGTATTTCCCCGCACAAACGAGGCCCTGGCTCCACGGACTGGCCAGCCAGCCAGTACGATGCGCGGACACCCCGAGCCGGAGGAGAGTGGGATGACGGTGAACGAAGAGAACCTCGACGACGTCCTCGTCATCGAGCGCGAGCGGTGGCCCGACGGCCCCCCGTACGAGCTGTTCAAGCGGATGCGCAACGAGTGCCCGGTCCACTGGACCTCGCGCGTCCCCGAGTTCCCCGAGTCGGCCGGCTTCTGGTCGATCACGACCGCCGACGACGTCCACACGGTGAGCCGCGACTGGCAGACCTACTCGTCGGAAAAGGGCGGCATCGTCGCCGTCACCGCCAACTTCCCGCTGGAGCTGATGCGGGCGATGTTCATCGGCATGGACCCGCCCAAGCACGACCGCATCAAGGCCCTCTTCCAGGCCGGCTTCACGCCGAAGCGGATCGCCGCCCACGAGGAGGAGATCCGCCGCATCGTCGTCGACGTGCTCGACCGGCTTGAGGGCCGCGAGACCTGCGACCTCGTCGTCGACGTCGGCCAGGCCGCGGTCTCGCGGGTGATCGGCAGCTTCATGGGGATCCCGCCCGAGGACGACGCGAAATGGGCCGACCTGATGAACGCGATGCTCGGCGCCAGCGACCCGGACCTCAACCCCGAGGGGGTCGAGGGCGCGGTCGAGAAGACCCTGCCGGAAATCTTCGAGCACTGCAACGCGCTGATCGCCGCCCGGCGCGAGAATCCGACCGACGACCTGACCAGCGTCCTCGTCCACGCCGAGGTCGAAGGCGAGAAGCTCGAGGACCACGAGATCGTGATGGGCTTCTTCCTGCTGATGGCCGCCGGCAACGACAGCACCAAGGCGACCTACTCGAGCGCGATGCGGGCGCTGATCGAACACCCCGACCAGCGCCAGCTGCTGCTCGACGACCCCTCGCTGATCCCCAGCGCGGTCGAGGAGTCGCTGCGGATGTTCCCGGCCTTCGCCCACTTCCGCCGCACCGCGACCCACGACGCCGAGCTCAACGGCCAGCAGGTCAAAGAGGGCGACAAGGTGATCATGTGGTACGTCTCCTCCAACCGCGACGAGACGCGCTACGAGGACCCCGACCGCTTCGACGTCACCCGCAACCCCGAGCACCAGGCGTTCGGCGCCGGCGGCCGCCACTTCTGCCTCGGCACGGCGCTGGCCCGGCTCGAGCTGAAGATCCTGCTCGAGGAGACGCTGGCCCGCTACCCGAAGATGGAGCTCGCCGGCCAGCCCGAGTACGTCGAATCGGTCTTCATCAACCAGCTGAAGACGCTGCCGGTGCGGCTCGCCTGAGCCGCACCGGATCGCCTGAGCCGCACCAAAGTTGTGCGATTGGGGGGGCTATCGCCCCCCCAATCGCACAGTCGCGGGTCTCGGCCTGCTCGCGCCCCGGGTAGCCTGGCCGGGGTGCGCGTCCTCGTCGTCACCAACTTCGAGCCCGATCAGGGGGCGCCGCAGCGCGGCCGCTGGGTCCGCGACCAGATCGACGAGGTGCGCCGGCGCGGCATCGAGGTCGACGTCTTCAGCTTCCCCCCCGGCCGCGGCGAGTACCTGCCGGCGACGCGGCGGCTGCGGGCGCTGCTGAAGCGCGAGCGCTTCGACCTCGTCCACGCCCACTACGGGCTACCGGGCTGGGTCGCGAAGCTGGCCGGCGCCGCGCCGCTGCTCGTCACCTTCCACGGGACCGACGTCCGCCACGGTCTCGTCGGCCCTCTCTCGCGCCGCCTCGCCTGGCGCGTCGACCTCGTCGCCGCCGTCTCGCGGGCGCTGTTCGAGCCCGAGGACGACCGCCCCGGCCTGCCCCCCGTCCCCGGCTCGGCGGTCCTCCCCTGCGGTCCCGACCTGAGCCGCTTCGAGCCGATCGCCCGCGAGCGGGCGCGAGCCGAGCTCGGCCTCGACCCAGCCGGCCGCTACCTCCTGTTCCCGGCCAACCCGGCCCGCCCCGAGAAGCGGCACGATCGCGCCGCCGCCGTCGCCGAGCGCTGCGGGGCCGAGCTGCTCCTCGGCGGCGCGATCGAGCCGGAGGCGATGCCGCTGTGGATGAACGCGGCCGGGGCCGTCCTCGTCACCTCCGAGTACGAGGGCTTCGGGATGGTCGCGGTCGAGGCGCTGGCCTGCGGCGTGCCGGTGCTCTCGACCCCGGTCGGGATCGCGCCCTACGCGCTGGCCGGGATCGAGGGCTGCCTCTGCGCCGAGTTCGACGCCGAGGCCTGGACGGCGCTGGCCAGCCGCCACCTCGAGGCGGAGGACCCGCGGGTCGACGGCGCCGCCCGCGCCGACTCGCTCTCGGCGGCGCGGATGGCGGAACGGGTGGTCGAGGCCTATCGCGCGGTAACCGCGAGGCGTAATAGATTGGACCGATGAGCGGCGACTCGGGCGGCGGCAGCTTCAACGCGCAGGTCGAAGCGGCGGAAAAGCGCCTCGAGCAGGCGGCGCGGCTGGCGAGCGAAGCCGAACACCGCGCCGAGGCGGAGATCCGGGCGCTCGAGGCCGACCTCGAGAAGGCGCGGGCCGAGGCCCAGCGCGACCTCGAGCAGGTCCGCCTCGCCCACGAGGAAGAGCTGCAGCAGATGCGCGAGGCCAAAGAGCGGGCGCTCGCGACCGCCGAGGAGCGGCTGGGCGAGGTCGAGACCGCGGCCGATGCGGCCGAGGAGCGGATCGCCGCCGCCGAGCAGCGCGCCGAGCGCGCCGAGCGGGAGGTCGCCGACGAGCAGGCGCGCGCCCGCGGCGCGGCGGCCGCCTGGGTGCGGGGGCAGATCGAGACGATCCGGCGCGAGGCGGAGGGGCGATAGCCGCCGGCCGCGAGTTCGACGTCGCCGTGATCGGCGGCGGCGCCGCCGGTCTCTGGACGGCGCTGCGGGCGGCCGAGCAGGGCGGCCGGGTCTGCCTCGTTTCGCGCACGCCGCTGCGGCTCAGCGCCAGCTTCTGGGCGCAGGGCGGGCTCGCCGCCGCGCTCGAACCGGGCGACACCACGGCCAGCCACGCCGCCGACACGATCGCCGCCGGCCGCGGCCTCTGCCGCCCCTCGGCGGTCCAGGTCCTGGTCGAGGAGGCGCCGGCGGCGGTCCGCGAACTGCAGGAACGCGGCGTCGAGTTCGACCTCGACCACGAGGGCCGGCTGGCGCTCGGGCTCGAGGGCGGCCACGCGGCGCGGCGCATCGTCCACTCCGGCGGCAGTCAGACCGGCCGCGAGCTGACCTCGAAGCTGGCGGCGATGGTCGCCGCCGAGGAGCGAATCGAGGTGCTGGAGCAGACCTCGGCGCTGGCTCTCTGGAGCGACGGCGAGCGCTGCCACGGGCTGCTCACAGACGGCGGCGAGCTGGCCGCGGCGGCGACCGTGCTCGCCACCGGCGGCGCCGCCGCGCTGTGGCGGCGGACGACGACCCCGCGTGGCGCGATCGGCGCCGGGCCGGTGCTGGCCGCGGCGGCTGGGGCCGACCTCGCCGACCTCGAGTTCTGCCAGTTCCACCCGACCGCGCTGGCGCTGCCGGGGACCGAGTTCGACGGCCTCCTGATCACCGAGGCGATCCGCGGCGAGGGCGCCGAGCTGCTCGACGCCGCCGGCGAGCGCTTCACCGACGAGCTCGCTCCGCGCGACGCGGTCACCGCCGCGATCCTCGCCCAGATGCAGGCCGACCAGAGCGCCAGCGTCGCCCTCGACCTGCGCGGGATCGACCCGGCCCGCTTCCCCAACGTCTTCGAGTCGCTGGGGCGCGCCGGCCTCGACCCGCGCCGCGAGCCGGTCCCGGTCTCCCCCGCCGCCCACTACACGATGGGCGGCATCGCCGTCGACCTCGACGGCCGCTCCTCGGTCCCCGGCCTCTACGCGGTCGGCGAGTGCTCCTGCACCGGCCTGCACGGCGCCAACCGGCTCGCCTCCAACTCGCTCAGCGAGTGCTTCGTCTTCGGCGCCCGCGCCGCCACCGCGGCGCTGCGGGAGGAGGCCGCCACGGAGCGGCCGCCGCTGCCCGAGTGGCGCTTCGTGCCGCCGACCGACGCCACCCGCGACGCGGTCTGGCGCTACGCCGGGCCGCTGCGCAATCCTGACGATCTCGCCCGCCTGATCTCCGACCCCTACCCGCTGGCCGGCGCGATCGCCACCTCGGCGCTGGCCCGCGCCGAGTCGCGCGGCGGCCACCTGCGGGTCGACTGCCCGCAGACCGACCCGGCGCTCGACGGCGTCCACATCGTCGTCGCCGCCGACGGCAGCGCCCGCCGCGAGGAGTGGCTGTAGGTGGCCCGGCGATGCTGCTCGGGGTAGACGTCGGCGGCACCTTCACCGACGCGGTCCTGCTCGACAACGGCCACGTCCACAGCGCCAAGGTCCCGACCACGCCGGGCGCCGAGTCCGACGGGGTGATGGCGGCGGTCGCCGCGGTCCTCGAGCGGGCCGGCGCCGAGCCCGGCGCCGTCGCCGCCTTCGCCCACGGGATGACCGTCGGCACCAACGCGCTGCTGGAGGAACGCGGCGCCCGCACCGCCCTGGTCGCGACCCGCGGCTTCGCCGACGTGCTCGAGATCGGCCGCCAGGACCGGCCCGAGCTCTACCGGCTCTGCGCGCCGAAGCCGGCGCCGCTGGTCCCCGCCGAGCTGCGCTTCGAGGCCGCGGAGCGGATCGGCCCCGAGGGAGTCGTCGCGCCGCTGGGCGCCGAGGAGCCCGAGCGCCTGGCGGCGGCGCTGGCCGAGTCGAACGCCGAGGCGGTCGCCGTCTGCCTGCTCTTCTCTTACCTCGACCCCGCCCACGAGCGGGCGATCGCCGCCCGCCTGCGCGAGCGGCTGCCGGGCGTCCACGTCTCCGTCTCACACGAGGTGCTGCCGCGCTTCCGCGAGTTCGAGCGCTGCTCGACGACGGTGATCGACGCCTACCTGAGCCCGCTGCTGGACCGCTATCTCGGCCGCCTCGAGCAGGCGACCGCGGCCGCCGGCCTGCCGGCGCCGCTGGTGATGCAGTCCTCCGGCGGCGTCGCGCCGGCGGCCGAGGCGGCGCGAGCCGGGGCCTGGAGCGTCCTCTCAGGTCCCGCCGGCGGCGCCGTCGGCGCCGGTCTGCTGGCGCGGATCAGCGGCGACGGCAACGCGCTCGGCTTCGACATGGGCGGCACCTCCTGCGACGTCTGCGTCGTCGAGGGCGGCGCGGTGCGGCGCACCGACGCGCGCCAGGTCGACGGCCGCGCGATCCAGCTGCCGATGGTCGACGTCCACACGGTCGGCGCCGGCGGCGGCTCGGTCGCCTGGCGCGACTCCGGCGGCGCCCTCCGCGTCGGCCCCCGCTCGGCCTGCGCCGAGCCCGGCCCCGCCTGCTACGGCCGCGGCGGCAGCGAGCCGACC
>CAZHLT010000055.1:0-1335 GCA_964533285.1 uncultured Conexibacteraceae bacterium
CCAGCAGGAAGGAGCCGAAGCGCATGCCGCCGTACTCGGTCATGAAGCCCTGGACCAGCTCGGCGTCGGCCTCGGGCATGTCGAACGGGGTGCGGTTGGTCTCGGCGAAGCCGGCCAGCATGAAGATCAGGAAGCCGACGACCTGGGGGACGACGTACCAGACCTTGCCCTGCGCCTCGACCACGTCGACCAGCGAGAGCGAGCCGGCCATCATGATCACGCCGAGCAGCGCCAGGCCCATCGAGACCTCGTAGGAGATCAGCTGCGCGGCCGAGCGCATCGCTCCGAGCAGGCTGTATTTCGAGCCCGAGGACCAGCCGCCGAGGACCAGCCCGTAGAAGGCGATCGAGCCGACGGCAAAGAAGTAGAGGATCCCGATCGGGACGTCGATCCCGTAGAGGCCGACGCCACCCTGGACGTTGCCCCAGGGGATGATCGCCAGCGCCAGGACGCCGGAGAGGACCGGCAGCAGCGGGCCGAGGATGAACAGCGCCGGGATCGCGTTGGCCGGCCGGAAGCCCTCCTTGGAGATCAGCTTGCCGACGTCGGCGAGCGGCTGCAGGAGGCCGAACGGCCCGACCCGGTTGGGGCCGTAGCGGTGCTGGAAGCGACCGATCAGCTTGCGCTCGACCACGGTGAGGATCGGCAGGATGCCGAAGATGATCGCGAAGATCACCAGCGACTTGACGATCATGATCCAGGTCGCTTCGACGAACTGGGTGTCGGCGAGCGGCAGCATCTAGGCGCCGACCTCGCTCAGCTTGGTGATCTCGACCCGCACCGGGCCGCCGTTGAGCAGCCCGTTGGCGTTGCCGACCGCGACGCCCTCGGCGAGAAAGCAGACCCCGTCCGGCACCCGCTCCTTGACCACGACAGTCGCCTCGACGCCGGTCCCGTTCTGGCCGACCCGCACCGTCTCGCCGGCGCTGAGCTGCAGACGCTCCGCATCGCCGACCGAGACCTCGAGCCGCTGCTGCGGCGTGAGGAACCTCAACGGCGGGTTCAGCTCCGTGATCGGCCCCGCCCAGAGGTCGCGGTAGGTGCCCAGGAGGAGCGAGGCATCGACTGGGGCGCTGGGGGCCGCGGGCATCGACTCGGCGGACGCGCTGTCGCGCTGCGTGTCCGGCGAGCCGACGCCCGCGGCCCCGGACACTCCGGACCTTTCGCTCACCTTGGGCAGGGCCGCGGAAGCTTGCGTGTCCTGCCAGCGCAGGCCCTGTCCGCCGATGGCCTCCTCGGTCAGGTCGGCGTAGAACGGCACCGCCGCGGTCAGCGCGGCGAAGGCGGTCGGCTGCGAGTAGACGCCGGTCTCCAGGCCCAGCGCCTCGGCGATCT
>CAZHLT010000056.1:0-3139 GCA_964533285.1 uncultured Conexibacteraceae bacterium
GACGTGATGAACGGCAACCGCCGCTTCGGCGAGCTGCAGCGCTCGCTCGGGGTCGCCCGCAACGTGCTCTCGGCGCGCCTGCAGCGGCTGGTCGACGAGGGCATCCTCGAACGGCGCGCCTACCAGGAAAGCCCGCCCCGCCACGAGTACTTCCTGACCCAGAAGGGCCTCGACCTCTGGCCGGCGCTGATCGCCCTCCTGCACTGGGGCGACAAATACTCCGCCGGCCCCGAGGGCCCGCCCCGGCTGATCGTCCACAAAGAATGCGGCGGCGGGGTCAGCGAGCGCGGCATCTGCACCAGCTGCGGCAAGCTGCTGACGGCCCGCGACGCCCGCCAGATCGCCGGCCCCGGCTTCGAGGCGGCGCTGGCCGCGGCCGGTGCCTCAGGTCAAGCCGAGGACTGAGCCGCTCAGTCCGAGCCACCCTCGCTGCGTTCGCGCCGGTGCTGCTCGTCGGCGAGGACGATGTACTCCTCGAGCATGTTGCGGTCCTTCGGACGGTTGGCGGCGCGCTTCATCGCGATCAAGCTGTCGATCGACGCGACCCAGACGTCGAAACCGGCGATCTCCAGGCGTTGGGCCGTCTTCATCAACTCGTCAAAGCCCTTGACCCCAGCGGCGTCGCCGAGCACGTCGAGATCACCGTGGGGAGTGATGAAGGTGAAATTGGAGCCGTTTTCGATCATTCGCTCGTCGAGCGGGAACTCGAGATCGGGCGGGGCCCCGCGCAACCGCACCCCGATGTCGCGCAGAGCGGCAACAAGCCGCCTGACGTTGGCTTTGTCGCGCGCGTAGACGACGTCGAGGTCGAAGCTCAGGTACGTGGACCCGTGCGCGAACCCGGCGATGCCGCCGATCACGACGAAATCGACGCCGTGGCTCACCAAGGCGCCGAGCAGGGCTTTGAGATCCGGTGCCCGGGGCGGAAGAGGAGTGTTCACGCGGCCGGTTCCTCGCGGACGTTGGGGCTGAACGCGAGCATCTGATCGGCGAACGCCAGCCCGTAGTCGACGCGCTCGGCCGGGGTGAGCGCAAAGCGCTCGCGGATCAGGGTGCGGTCGATTCCCCAGTCACGCTCCTGGCTGCCAAGGGCCAGATCCTCACCCAGGAGATGGAGCAGCTCGCGCAGCGTGTCCACGGTCGGCGACGCCTTGTCGGACTCGATCCGCGAGATCGCCGACTGCTTGGTGCCCGCGCGTATCGCGAGCTGCGCCTGGGTCACACCATGACGACGGCGGGCTTCACGAAGCAACTGCCCTGGAGTCATAGGGCAAATATAGCGGAAAGGTGATTATTACTTATATGTTATGGATATCGAAGCGCTAGCTTTGAGGCGACGCGAAAGGTTGAACGAGCGGGAGGAGACGGGATGGCGACGGCGGCTGAGCTTCAGGTACGGGACAGGGTCTTCATCGGCGGCGAGTGGGTCGCGCCGAGCGGCGGCGAGACGATCGCGGTCGTCAACCCGACCACCGAGGAGGCGATCGGGACGATCCCGGCCTGCGGCGGCGCCGAGGCCGAGGCGGCGGTCGCCGCCGCCCGCGAGGCGTTCGACTCGTGGTCGCGGATGCCGCGCGCCGAGCGCGCCGGCTACCTGAGCGCGATCGCCGCCGGCCTCGACGAGCGCAAGGAGGAGATCGCGGCGACGATCAGCCAGGAGCTGGGGATGCCGCTGAAGCTGAGCGCGATGATCCAGGTCGGCCTCCCCACCCTCCACTTCGGCTCGATCCCGCAGCTGATGGAGGAAGTCGCCTGGGAGGAGGAGATCGGCAATTCGCGGGTGCTGCGCGAAGCGGTCGGCGTGGTCGGCGCGATCACGCCCTGGAACTACCCGCTGAACCAGATCGCGGTCAAGGTCGCCCCCGCCCTCGGCGCCGGCTGCACGGTAGTGCTGAAGCCGAGCGAGGTGACGCCGCTGAACGCCTTCCTGCTGGCCGAGGTGATCGAGTCGGTCGGCCTCCCCGCCGGCGTCTTCAACCTCGTCACCGGCAGCGGGCCGGTGGTCGGCGAGGCGATCGCCGGACACCCCGGCGTCGACATGGTCTCCTTCACCGGCTCGACCCGGGCCGGGCGCCGGGTGTCGGAGCTGGCGGCGGCGACGGTGAAGCCGGTGGCGATGGAGCTCGGCGGCAAGTCGCCGAACCTGATCCTCGACGACGCCGACCTCGAGCGGGCGGTGCCCGACGGCGTCGCCAAGTGCTTCCTCAACTCGGGCCAGACCTGCAGCGCCCTGACCCGGATGCTGGTCCCGCGCCAGCGCCTGGCCGAGGCCGAGGAGCTGGCGGTCGCCGCCGCCGAGAGCTTCACGCCGGGCGACCCGTTCGACCCCGCGACCAGGCTCGGCCCGCTCGTCTCCGACGTCCAGCGCGAGCGCGTCCGCGGCTACATCCGCAAGGGCCAGGAGGAGGGCGCGCGGCTGCTGACCGGCGGCGCCGAGCCGCCCGCGGGCCTCGAGCGCGGCTACTTCGTCCGCCCCACCGTCTTCTCCGACGTCGACCCGGCGATGACGATCGCCCAGGAGGAGATCTTCGGCCCGGTGCTGGCGATCCAGCCCTACGAAGGCGAGGAGGACGGGATCCGGATCGCCAACGGCACCCCCTACGGCCTCGCCGGCGGCGTCTGGTCGGCCGACCAGGAGCGGGCGATCGCCGTCGCCAAGCGCCTGCGCACCGGCCAGGTCGAGATCAACGGCGGCCCCTTCAACCCGCTGGCCCCCTTCGGCGGCTACGGCCAGTCGGGGCACGGGCGCGAGAACGGGCGCTTCGGGCTCGAGGAGATGCTGCAGGTCAAGAGCCTGCAGCTGTAGCTCGGGGCGGTGCCCGACGCGACGCGAACCTGACCGAGCTCAGCTGCGCGGCGGCGTGGCGGTGACCGAGCCGACGGGACGCTCGGCGACTTCGGCCGCCCGGCCGACCGCTTCGCTGACGCCGTAGTGGGCGCAGATCGCCAGCTCGTGCTCGCGCAGCAGCGGCCGCGCCGGGTCGACCACCGGGGCGCTGCCGAGCTTCTCCCCCTCCTGCGCGACCCAGACGCCGAACGGCGCCCCGACGCAGAAGCCGAGCGGGACGGCGACGACGCGGACGCCGCGGCGCCGGCGGCCGAGCCGCGCCACCAGCCAGGCCGGCTCGCCGCTGTCGTC
>CAZHLT010000057.1:0-2342 GCA_964533285.1 uncultured Conexibacteraceae bacterium
GCACCGCGATGCTGAACCGGCTGCTGACCCGCAAGGGCCGCCGCGTCGGCGTCCTCGTCACCGCCGGCCAGGAGGACGCGCTGCAGATGGAGCGCGGGATCCAGACCTACCTCGGCTTCTCCTACGCCGACCGCCTCCACATCGCCACCCACCACCACAACGACCCGCTGGTCCCGCGCGAGCGGGTCCACGGCGTCCGCGGCCGCATCGACCTGTTCGGCAACGAGGTGCTGCCGCTGCGCGAGGAGGACGTCCGCGAGGGGGTCGCGGCGCTGCTCGACGACGACGTCGAGGGGATCGTCGTCTCGCTGATCTTCAGCTACCGCAACCCCGCCCACGAGCAGCGGGTGAAGGAGATCGTCGAGGAGGAGAAGGCCAGGCGCGGCGTCAACGGCAGCTGCCCGGTCTTCGTCTCCTCCGAGCTCTACCCCTCGCGGCGCGACTTCCCGCGGCTCAACACGACGGTGATCGAGGCCTACGCCGCCGAGCCCTCGCGCGGCACCCTGCGCGCGGTCCGCGACCGCACCAAGGAGCGCGGCGCCGCCTTCGAGCTGCGGGTGATGGCGAGCCACGGCGGCACGATCTCGATCGACGCCGACCAGCTGGCGACGACGCTCGTCTCCGGCCCGATCGGCGGCGTCGTCGGCGCCCGCTGGCTCGCCGACCGGATCGGTCTCAACAACGTGCTCTGCACCGACATCGGCGGCACCTCGTTCGACATCGCGCTGCTGACCGGCAAGCGCTACGAGGTGACGACGACCCCGGACATGGCGAAATTCCTGCTCAACATGCCGCTGGTCCAGATCGACTCGGTCGGCGCCGGCTGCGGCAGCTTCGTCCGCATCGACCCCAACGCGCGGCGGCCGGAGATCGGGCCGGATTCCGCCGGGGCGATGATCGGCACCGCCTGGCCCGAGGGCGGGGTCGAGACCGCCTCGATCACCGACCTCAACCTGGTCCTGGGCCGGCTCAACCCCGAGTACTTCCTCGGCGGCCAGGTCCAGCTCGACGTCGACCGCGCCCGCCACGAGGTCAAGCGCCAGGTCGCCGACCCGCTCGGGCTCGGGGTCGAGCAGGCGGCGGCCGGGGTGATCGAGCTGTTCGAGACCAGCCTCCGCAACGAGGCGGTCGGCCGCATCCTCGGCAAGGGCTACAGCCCCGCCGACTACACCCTGCTCTGCTACGGCGGCGGCGGCCCGCTGCACGTCGCCGGCTACACCAAGGGCGTCCCCTACCAGCAGGTGCTGGTGCCCGAGTGGGCGGCCGGCTTCTCCGCCTTCGGCTGCGCCTGCGCCGAGTTCGAGTACCGCTTCGACCGCCAGGTCGACCTGCCGCTGCTGCCGACCGCGCCCGATCAGGAAAAGGTGGCGATGGGGGGGATGCTGACCCAGGCCTGGCGGGCGCTCGAGGACCGCGTCCGCGACGAGTTCGCCAAGTCCGGCCACGCCGCCGAGGACGTCAGCTTCACCCACATGGTGCGGATGCAGTACTACGGCCAGCTGGTCGACATCGAGGTCGACGCGCCGAAGGCGGCGATCGAGTCGATCGCGGACGTCAACGATCTGATCGAGTCCTTCGAGACGACCTACACGCGGATGTACGCGCGGGCCGCCTCCTCGCCGGAGCTCGGGTACCTGGTCGCGCAGGCGATCGTCAAGGGCTCGGTGCCGATCGAGCAGCCGACCCTGCCGGTCCTCACCGGCGCCGAATCCGGCTCGCCGCCGGTCAAGGAGACGCGCGAGGTCTGGTGGCACGACGGCTACGCGACCACCGACGTCTACGAGATGGACGACGTCCGGGGCGGCCACACGATCGAGGGGCCGGCGGTGCTGGAGGCCGAGTCGACCACCTTCCCGATCCCGCCCGACCGCCGCGCCTGGCTCGATGAGCACGGCATCTTCCACCTGGAGAACAAGAACCCTGAGGAGGCCTGAACCAGTGGCCACGATCGACAAGACCCGCGTCCTCGAGCCCGAGTCCCGGGCCCCGATCGGGTGGGACGGCCGGACCCTGGCCCAGATGCTGGAGAGTTCCGAGAGCGCCTTCGAGCAGACCGGCCACTACCAGGGCCTGCGCCAGCTGGCGATGAAGGAGTCCGACCCGCTGCACTTCGAGAAGCTCTTCTCGCGGGTGCGCGGCGGCATGGTGACCGCGCGCGAGACGGCGCTCATCATCAGCGCCTCGCCGATCGTCCGCGAGCTCGGCGAGATCTGCTTCGCCCTCTACACCCCGGAGGGCGACAACGTCGCCCTCTCGACCGGGATCATCGTCCACGTCCACACGATGTCGGAGGCGATCAAGTACATGGTCCGCCACGGCTGGGAGGACAACCCGGGGATCCG
>CAZHLT010000058.1:0-5558 GCA_964533285.1 uncultured Conexibacteraceae bacterium
GGCAGCCCCCCGCGGCCGGCGCCGGCGCCGGCCCGCAAGCTGGCGCCGCTGCTGCTGGCGGGTGAGCGGCGGATCGGCGGCGTGTCCGGCGGCGGCCTCTCGCCGCAGCTGCGGCAGGCGATCCGGCGCGGCGAGCTGGCCGGCGTCAGCCTCGGTGCCGCGGACTTCCCCAGCCGCGCCGCCGGCCGCCGCCTGATCGCGAGGCTGCAGCGGATCCGGCGCCCGCAGGGGCTGCGCGACCCGCTGCTGATCATGGTCGACCAGGAGGGCGGCCAGGTGAAGCGCCTCGACGGCGCTCCGACCGCCTCGGCGCGGGAGATGGGCGAACGCGGCGCCGCCTTCAGCCGCCGCCAGGGCGCCCACACCGCCCGCAACCTGCGCGACGTCGGCGTCAACGTCGATCTGGCGCCGGTCCTCGACGTCGCCCGCCCCGGCGGCGTCATCGCCGCCACCGAACGCGGCTTCGGCTCCACCGCCCGGCGCGTCGCCGCGACCGCGGTGCCGTTCGCCCAGGGGCTGCAGGCGGGCGGCGTCGCGGCCACCGGCAAGCACTTCCCGGGCCTTGGTGCGGCGCCGGAGAACACCGACTTCGCGGTGCAGCGGATCGACCTCTCCAAGCGCCAGCTGCGGGCCGTCGACGAGGCGCCCTACCGCCGCTTCATCGCCGCCGGCGGCGAGCTGGTGATGCTCAGCACCGCGATCTACCCGGCCTTCTCGAGCAAGCCGGCGGCCTTCGCCCGGCCGCTGGCGACCGGCGAGCTGCGCGGCCGGCTCGGCTTCGAGGGCGTCTCGATCACCGACGCGCTGCAGACCGTCGCGGTCGAGGACTTCGGTGGCCCGCGCGAGGCGGCGCTCGCCGCCGCCCGCGCCGGCACCGACCTGCTGCTCTTCACCGATCTGGCGGCGGCCGCCCAGGCGCGGCGGGCGCTGGTCGCCAAGCTGCGCGCCGGGCGCCTGGACCGGGCCGAGTTCGAGGCCTCGGTCGGGCGCGTGCTGGCGCTGCGGGCGAAGCTGGCCGGCTAGGCAATCCCTCCCAGACGAGCAGTCCCACGACTCCGCCGACCCGAGGGCGGCAGGAGCTCCCGCGGCGCCGGCGGCCCCGAAGCGCTCGCGACATTGACCAGCCCCTGGTGTGGTCAATGTCGCCAGCGCGTGAAGCCGACGCTGCCGCCCTCGGCGCGAAGATCGTCTGGGCGCGCCGCAAAGACGAGCCCGACGGCGGCCTGCAGCTGGCGCCGCTGCGCCAGCGGATTGAGTCGATCTACTGCGATCTGGTTGGACTACGAGCTCGGGCGCAACAGCCGGGCACTGGTCGACTCTACGTGGCCTGAGTCGTGGAGCTGCTCATCTAGATGTAAGTCCCAAGCGCGTTGTTTAGCTCGGCGAGCCGAGCTGCGGGCGTCTTGCCGGCGAGGGAGCCGTGTGGACGCCTTGTGTTGTAGCGCCAAAGCCAACCGTCAAGCGCCGCGGCCCGCTCCGCCGAGGATCCGTAGATCGCTCCGTAGGCCCAGCCGGCGAGCATCGTGCGGATGAATCTCTCTGCCTTGCCGTTGGTCTGGGGCCGGTAGGGGCGGGTACGCAGGTGCCGCAGGCCGAGCGCCTTGCAGGCGATTGCGTGCACGGCGGATCGGTAGGCCCCGCCGTTGTCGGTGAGGACACGCTCCACGCGAATGCCGTGGCGCTCGAAGAAGCGAACTGCCCGCCGCAGGAAGCCGACCGCGGTGCGGCCCTTCTCGTCCCCCAGAACCTCGGCGTAGGCCAGGCGGGTGGCGTCGTCGACGCAAACGTGGACGTACTCCCAGCCGACGTGGCGGCGGATCCGGCCGGCGGCATCGGTGAGGCCACGGTTGCTCTTGCGCTTGCCCGTGACCCGGTGCCCGGCGCCGTTGGGGCCGATCCGGCCGAGCTTCTTGACGTCGATGTGGATCAGCTCGCCGGGCCGGGAGCGCTCATAGCGCCGTGGCGGCTCGAGGCCCAGGCGCCCGAGCCGACCCAGCCCCACCCGGGTGAGGATGCCCTGCACTGTCTTCGGCGCGATCTCCAGCAGCTCGGCGATCTCCGCGCCGGTGAAGCGCAGCCGGCGCAGGGCGCAGATCGCCTCCACCCGCTCCTCGGGGGTGCGGTTGTGGACGCGGTGGGCGGCCGAGGCACGGTCCAACAGGCCCGCCTCCCCTTCTTCGCGGTAGCGACGTGCCCACTTGCGGGCGGTCGGCTCGCTCACCTCGGCGGCAGCTGCCGCCGAGGTGAGCGACCAGCGCTCCTCGACTACGCGCTTGGCCAGGCGCCGGCGCTGGTTCAGGCTGAGGGCGGCGTTACCGTGGAGCTTCATCCGGGTCTTCTCCTTGTTGCTGGGTGGCTCGACACCCCCAGCCTTCAAGGAGGCCCGGATGAAACAACGGGCTCAGGGATTACAGCTAGCCGCCTCGCGAGCCGCCGGTCTCGAAATTGGCGAGCGCGACCACTGCCGAGATCGCTTCTGTCTTGCCGGCTCCCGTGGCCTTGGCGAGGCGGGAGCTGGTGTTGGCCTGGACGGCGAGGATGCGCTCGCCGGCCTCCTCCATGATTGCCGTCACTTCGGCCCAGCCCTGGTCGTCGAGCCGCAGCGGCATCCAGCACAGGGTGGTGTCGTCGCGGCGGTCGAGCGTGCCGGCCTCGAGCGCGGCCAGAGCCTTGTCCATGAAGGTCTGCAGCGAGGCCGCGCTGATCCCGCCGCGGACCGAGCGCGGTACCCGGCGCCAGTGCGGGGCGCCGATGAAGGCGTGGGGCGCGGCCTTGTAGAAGTGCTCGGTCGCACCCCGCCGGCGCGCGGTGCTGACCAGCTCGAGGCAGCCGGCCCGGTCGAGCGCGCGCGTGTGGTAGGCGACGTGGGTGAGGCCGGTGTCGAGTTCTTCGGAGAGCCAGTTCGGGCTGGCGACGCGTTCGGTCAGGATTTCGAGGATCTGCACGCGCAGGGGGTGGGCCAGCGCCTTGACCAGCCGCTGGTCGATCGTTTCGGGTTGCTTCTCGTTCACGGGTGGCTCCTTCGGGTGGGTGGTCCACAGGGGCGGTGGGGTACCCCCGGGGTCTTGAGACCCTTACTCAAATAGCTTTTGAATAATTGTGGTAGCCACGCACATTCGCCGAAACCCCAATTTCCGGTCAAATGTGATCAATCGGTTGGGTTTCTGCGAGCGAGCCCGAACATTCGTCGGCTCGCAGGCGAGGGCGGCCGGCCGTTGCGGGTTCAGCGCAGCGGCAGCGGGCCGCTCAGACGATTGATCCCACGCGAGGCACGCTCCCCTTCATCGCTCCCGACATTGACCCCGTCCGAGTGGGGTCAATGTCGGGAGCGCGGCACCCGGGCCGCTCAGGTGGGCCTGGTCATGGAATCGGTCAGCTCAGCTGTAGGCGTCCCACTTCTGCAGGTAGGGCAGCGGATCGAAGGGCGATCCGCCCTCGTACCAGCCCGGGGGCGCCCACATCTCGAAGTGCAGGTGGCAGCCCTGGGCGTCGCCGGTGTCGCCGACGATTCCGATCGGCTGGCCGGTGCGAACCGTTTCGCCGGTCTGCAGCGGCGAGGGTTCGGCCATGTGGGCGTACATGAAGTCGTTCGGCGTGCCCTTGCCGTCGATCACGATGTAGTTGCCGGCCGCCGACTGGTAGCCGGAGTACTGGACGCGGCCGCCGCGGGCGGCGACCAGCGGCGTCCCGCAGGCCGCCATCACGTCCTGGCCCTGGTGGGTGTGACCGGAGCGGCCGGCGCCAAAGCGGCCGGCGCCCATCCCGAATTCGTGCTCGCCGAGGATCGGGAAGGCGTAGCCGAAGAACTGGAAGCCGAGGCTGAGCGTGGTCGTGGTCGTCGCCTTGCGGGCGGCGCGGGCGGCGACCGGCGCCTGTGGGCCGACGCGGAAGCTGTAGCGGCCGTTGCGGGCAGGCTTGCCTTCGTTCGTCGTCCCGTCCCAGCGGACGCCGAGCGGGACTTCGGGCGCGACGTCGTTGCGGAAGAAGCTGCGGATGACGGTGCCGGCCGCGTCGATGACGTCGATGCGGATGTCGTTCTCGGGCTGGTCGCTGGCGATGGCGAAGCCGAGGCGGGGGTAGCGGTAGCCGAAGTAGAACGACTTGCGCGGGGTCGTCTGGGCCGAGAGGAGGCTGAGGTTGCCGGCGCTCGGTTCGGTCGACGCGGCGCCGGAGCCGCTGCCCTTCTGGGCGGGGCTGCCGGTCGGCGTCGGGGCGCCGCCGGTCGTCGCGCCGGCGCCGGCGGCCGCCAGCAGCGCCACCAGGGCGACGGCGGCGAAAACGATGATCGAACCGGTCGTGCGGGACCGGGGGTTCCCGTTGCTGCGCAACTCCAGCCTCTCTTTCGACTGCCTGCGGAGTTAGCTGTCGGGCTCGCGCTGAAAGAGTTGCGCTACGGGCCGGCCGGCCCGATTCGCCCCCGGAGCCTGCAACGGCTCCTCCGGTTCCTCCGCTCCCGCCCGGTCGCCCGAGCGGGACTCGGCTCTGCTGGCGCCGCAGTATAGACGCCGACCTGGCTATCATTCGCCGGCCGCGCTGGGTCGCCCGCGCGGTTTTTCCACGATGAAGACCTATGTAGCCACACCCGCAGACCGCCAGCGCGACTGGTACGTGGTCGACGCCGAGGGACAGACCCTGGGGCGTCTCGCGACCCAGATCGCCGACGCGCTGCGCGGCAAGCGCAAGCCCGAGTACACGCCGCACGTCGATACCGGCGACTTCATCGTCGTCGTCAACGCGGAGAAGATCCGCGTCACCGGCGACAAGCTCGCGCAGAAGACCTACTGGCGTCACAGCGGCTACCCCGGCGGGATCAAGTCGCGGACGCTGGCCGAGATGCTCGATCGCCAGCCCGAGGAAGTGATCCGCAAGGCCGTCAAGGGGATGCTGCCGCGCAACCGGCTCGCCCGCCAGCAGCTGACCAAGCTCAAGGTCTACGCCGGGCCCGACCACCCGCACGCGGCGCAGCAGCCGAAACCGATGGAGACGAACTGATGGCAGACGAGAACACGCCCGACGAAACGACCGAGGGTCAGGACGCCGCGCCCGCGGGTCCTGCCGCCGGGGAGGACGTCTCGTCCTCGCACGCTGTGGGCGAGTCGCCCGACGCGACGCCACCCGCGGAGGCGGCGGAGGTGCCGGCGGCCGAGGCGCCGGCGGAGCCGGGGGCGTCTGCCGAGGAGCCCGCTGCCGAGGCTGAGGAGCTGTCCGAGGAGCCCGCGGCCGAGGAGGAGGAGCCCGAGCCCGCCGAGGAGCCGGAGCCCGTCGCCGAGGAGAAATCCGAGGAGAAGAAGAAAGACGTCATCCCGGGCGCCGACCTCGAACCGATCGCGGTCGAGCCCGAGGCCCCCGAGCTGAGCGCCGAGGAGCGCGCCCGCCTCGAAGCCGAGGAGGAGGAGCGGGCCAGCCGCGAGGCCGCCCTGGCCGCCGCCGAGGCGGAGTCGGAGACCGCCAGCCGGGCGCCGGCGAAGATGGAGAGCGGCGCCCGCTACCTGGCGACCGGCAAGCGCAAGCGCTCGATCGCCCGCGTCACCCTGGTTCCGGGCGACGGCAAGTTCGAG
>CAZHLT010000059.1:0-7963 GCA_964533285.1 uncultured Conexibacteraceae bacterium
TCGGTGGCGAGGAAGCCGTGCTCGTCGGCCTCGACCCCGGCCGCGGCCAGGTCGAGCTCGCCGGTGCGCGGCACGCGGCCGACGGCGACCAGCAGCTGCGCCGCCCGCGCCTCCTCGCCGCCGCCCAGCGAGACGACGATCTCCGAGCCCGCTTCCCGCACCTGCTCGGCCAGGGTATCGAGGCGGACCTCGACGCCGAACTTGGCCGCCAGCGCCGCTGCCACCTCCTCGCCGGCGAACGGCTCCTCGCGGGCGAGCAGGCGCTCGCCGCCCTCGACCAGCGTCACCTTCGTCCCCAGCGAGGCCCAGGCCTGCGCCAGCTCGCAGCCGACCGGGCCGCCGCCGAGCACGACCATGCTCGCCGGCACTTCCTCGGCGGTCGTCGCGTCGCGGTTGTTCCAGGCGCGGACCGCGTCGAGGCCGTCGATCGGCGGCATCGCCGCGCCCGAGCCGGTGGCGACGACGATCGCGCGCTCGGCCCGCAGCCGGGTCTCGCCGACCGCGACCAGGCGCTCGCCGAGGAAGCGCGCCGAGCCGCGGTGCAGCTCGATCCCCCGTTTCTCCAGCCAGGGCAGCTGTCCGGAGTCGTCGCCGTCGTGGATCACCTCGTCGCGGCGGGCGAGGATCGCCGCGGCGTCGAGCCGGGCCTCGCCGGCGACGGGGACGCCGGGGATCCGGTGGGCCTCGGCGAGGACGGTGGCGGGCCGCAGCAGCGCCTTCGAGGGCATGCAGGCGTAGAACGAGCACTCGCCGCCGACCAAGTGCGGCTCGACGATCGCCACCCGCCAGCCGGCGTCGGCGAGGCGGCCGGCGCAGACCTCGCCGGCGGGCCCGGCGCCCAGCACCACCGCGTCGAAGACCCTCTCGTCGGCGCTCGTCATCGAGTTTCGCGCTCCGCTCACGGCGCGAAGAACCAGAGACGCACGCTTGCTCGCTCCACCCTCACAGACCCACCATTCCCGACAACGTACAATTCGAAGCGCATCCCGCACGGGGGCGACAGGCTTCGACGTGGTCGATTCGTGCGAAAGGTTGCAGGTCGAGGTTGCCGGAGGCCTCGTTAAACCCCGGCACAAACCAATACGTGCGGACCATGAGTTCGCCCTCGCCGCTTAGCTAGAAACTAAGCGCTGTGAGAGTCGGTCCTCCCTCGCCCGCGGGGAGGGGCACCGGCTTCAGAAAGTGGGCTCACCCGGGCGGACCGTCCCGACCGCCAGGGGAAATCAAAGGGGCTCTATCTCCCGCAGTGCCCGCCGGCGCGGACCCCGGGAGACGAGAATCAAGCGCCGGCTAAACCTGTAGAGACCCTCGTACAGCGTCCGCGGATCCGAGTTCGAATCTCGGCGCCTCCATCGCAGCACCCGTCTCCGGCCCGGCCGGAGGCGGGCTAGGCTGCGCTGATGGACCGGTATGTGGCCTTCCTGCGGGGGATGAACCTGGGCGGCAGGCGGATCACCAACGACGAGCTGCGCGGTCATTTCGGGGCGATGGGGTTCGCCGAGGTGGCGACCTTCCGGGCCAGCGGCAACGTGATCTTCGCCGCCGACGGCGCCGAGCCGGAGGCTGAGATGGCGGCGCGGGTCGAAGCGGAGCTCGATGCGCGGCTTGGCTACGACGTCCCGGTCTTCCTCCGCAGCGCCGCCGAGGTGGCGGCCGTCGTCGCCGCGGAGCCGTTCGCGGCCGATCTTCTCGCCGCCTCGAACGGCAAGCTGCAGGTCCAGTTCCTGGCGGGGCAGCCGCCGGCGGCCGCGAAGCGCGAGGCGCTCGCCCTCGCCGGCGACGAGGACCGGCTGGCGATCGCCGGCCGCGAGCTCTACTGGCTGCCGAGCGGCGGCATCAGCGAATCCGAGCTCGACCTGAAGGCGATCGAGCGCGCCCTCGGCCCCGGCACGACCCGCACGATGGGCACCGTCGCCCAGATTGCTGCCAAGCACTGCCCCTGACCAAACGTGGTTGAGCTTTTCGGTCCTATATGGGGTAAAAGCTCAACCACGTTGTGAGGGTCAGGCGACGAGATCGGCGCGGGGGAGGGCGGCGATCTCGATCTCGCGGCTGACGGCGGCGATCTCGTCGGGGAGCTGGGCCAGCTGGACGTTGGCGACGAAGTCCATCTCCTCGCCGAGCGGGCGGAAGAAGTTGTCGTAGTGGGTCGGGATCACCGTCCGCGGCTGCAGGCGGGTGAGGATCCGCTGCCAGTAGCGGTCGGTGAAGCTGCGGCCGGCGACGCCGGCGAGGAAGAAGTCGACCTGGCGCTCGCGGACGGCGTCGTCGATCAGGTTGGCGCTGCCCTGGTGGTAGAAGCGGACCCCGGCAACGGCGATCGTGATCCCCCAGACCTGGCCGCAGCGGTAGGCGCCGGGGCTGAGCGCGTCGAGGTGCTCGCAGCTGAGTTCGCCAGCGTAGGGGACGGCGAGGCCGAGCAGCAGCTTCGAGTGGACGCTGGGAGTGAAGCTGACCTCGAACGGACCCAGCTCGTAGGTCCGGTAGGGCTCGACCTCGACCGCCCGCTCGGCGAGTCCGTGCAGCGCCATCAGCTTGACCAGCGAGCGCGAGCCGTAGGCCTTGCAGCCCAGCCGCCGGGCGAGGGCCGGCGCGTCGACGGCGTGGTCGAAGTGCGTATGGCCGACGAGGACGCCAACCGTCTCGCCCGGCGCCCGCACGAAGCGCTCGATCGCCGCCGCCCGCGGCAGCGCCGTGCGCCGCAGCACCAGGTCGCGGAACGGCAGGCGCGAGAGGTAGGGGTCGACGAACAGCGTCTTCCCCTCGTAGCTCAGCCGATAACCGGACACCCCCAGCCATTCCAGCTCCAGCCCGGCCGGCAGCGCCGGCGCCCGCGCCTCCAGCTCGCCCAACACCTGGCCGTCGGCGAGCGCCGAGGAGCGCCGCGTCGCCCGTGCCTTCGCCAGCTCGCCGAGATGCCGGAGCGGGCCTCCCATGCCGATAAGGCTACGCTCGACGGATGGCCATCGCCACCGCAACCTCGCTCGACGTCTACGTCGGCGGCAAGCTCCTCTTCGAGGAGGTCTCGTTCAAGCTCGAGCCGGGCGACCGGATGACGCTCTCGGGCCGCAACGGCGCCGGCAAGTCGACGCTGCTGCGGGTCCTCGCCGGTGAGCTGGCGCCCGACTCCGGCTCGCTCAGCCTCCAGCGCGGCGCCCGTGTCGCCCTCCACGACCAGCGCCCGCCGCGCGAGTCGGAGACGACACTCGGCGAGTACGTCTTCTCCGGCCGCACCGACATGCTCGAGACCGAGGCCGCGCTGGCGCGGCTCGAGGCCGAGATGGCGAAGGGCGAGGTGGGGGAGGAGACGATGGCCGCCTACGCTCGCGCGCAGGCCAGGCTCGAAGCCGGCGGCGGCTACCGCTGGCGCGACGACGTCCTCGCCGTCCTCCGCGGCCTCGGCTTCGGCCCCGAGCACACCGACCGGGAGCTGCGCACCTTCAGCGGCGGCGAGCTGACCCGCGCCTCACTGGCGCGGGCGCTGGCGGCGAAGCCGGACCTGCTGCTGCTCGACGAGCCGACCAACCACCTCGACATCCCCTCGTTGGAGTGGCTCGAGCGCTACCTGGTCGACCTCGACGCCGCCGTCGTCCTCGTCGCCCACGACCGCTGGTTCCTCGAGGCGGTCGGCACCTCGGTGCTGGAGCTGGAGGCGCAGCGGGCGCGCTTCTTCTCCGGCCCCTGGCACGCCTGGCGCCAGGAGCAGGCCGCCCGCCAGATCGCCCTCGGCAAAGCGATCGAGCGCCAGCAGGCCGAGATCGAGCGCATGGAGCGCTTCGTCGAGCGCTTCCGCTACAAGGCGACCAAGGCGCGGCAGGCGCAGTCGCGGGTGAAGATGGTCGAGAAGGCCAAGCGCGACGGCCCGGTCGCCGAACGCCGCGACAGCCGCCGCCTGCGCTTCTCCTTCAAGCCGCCCGCGCGGCCCGGCCGGGTCGTCCTCAAACTCGTCAAGGGCCGGATCGAGGTGCCGGGGCGGACCCTGCTCGAGGATGCCGAGATGGAGCTCGAACGCGGCGAGCACGTCGTCCTCGTCGGCGCCAACGGCAGCGGCAAGACGACCCTGATCGAGACCCTCGCCGGCCGCCGCGAGCCGGCCTCGGGCAGCGTCCGCAGTGGCCACAACGTCAAGCTCGGCTACCTCTCCCAGCACGCCGACACGGCGGCGGGGGCGGGGACGGTGCTCGACGCCGCCCAGCGCGAGACCGGGCTCACCGGGCCGAAGGCGCGCGCGTTGCTCGGCGGCTTCCTCTTCTCCGGCGAGGATGTCGAAAAGCAGCTCTCCAACATCTCCGGCGGCGAGCAGCGGCGGCTCTCGCTGGCGATCCTCGTCGCCTCCGGCGCCAACGTCCTGATCCTCGACGAGCCGACCAACCACCTCGACATCGAGAGCCGCGAGGCGCTCGAGGACGCGCTGACCGAGTTCGAGGGCGCGGTCCTGCTGATCTCCCACGACCGCGCCCTGCTCGAGGCGGTCGGCAGCCGCACCCTGGTCTGCGCCGACGGGCACCTCACCAGCCACGCCAGCGGCTGGGCCGAGTACCAGCGGCGCGAGGACGAACGCGCGGCGGCCGCCGTCGCCGCCAAGACGAACGGCGGCGGCGAGAAGAAGAGGTACAGCGCGACCAAGCCGGCGCAGAAGGCGGCCAAGCGCGCCGCCAGGCTGGAGCAGCAGATCGAGCGGGCCGAGGCCGAGCTGCGCGAGGTGGAGGACGAGCTGTCCGACCCCGCCGCCTGGGCCAGCCCCGGCCGCGCCGAGCGCGCCGGCGAGCGCCACGCGGCGGCCAAGGCGAAGATCGAGGCGCTCTACTCCGAGTGGGAGCAGGCGCAAGACGCCGCTGAGGTCAGCTGACCAGCGCATATCGGCGTCCTCGGTCGCTCACGTGCGAAGCACGCTTCGCTCCCTGCGTCCTTGATCTGCTTGGTCAGCTGACCTCAGCCATGATCATCACCCGGGCGCCCTTGGCCGGCGCGAGGGTGATGTTGCGGACCCGCACCGCCTCGTCCTTCGCCGCGACCGGGCGGAGGTCGGCGCCGGCGACGAGCTCGCGCAAGATCGTCCGCATCTCGTATTCGGCGAAGGCGGCGCCGATGCAGCGGCGGATGCCGCCGCCGAAGGGAATCCAGGCGTAGTTGTCGGCCTTGCCGTCGAGGAAGCGCTCGGGCCGGAACCGCTGCGGTTCGGGGAAGAGGTCCTCGCGGTAGTGGAGGGCGGCGATCGCCGGCAGGACGAAGGTCCCGGCCGCCAGCTCGTAGCCGCCGACCGTCGCCGGCGCGGTCAGCTTGCGGGCGACGTCGACGATCACCGGCCGCGCCCGCAGCGTCTCCTTCACGGTCGCGTTCAGGTAGTCCTCCTCGCCGGCGGCGATCGAGGCGCGCAGCCGCGCCAGCACGTCGGGGTTGCGGACCAGCCGCTCGACCGCCCAGGCCAGCCCGGTCGCGGTCGTCTCGTGGCCGGCGCCGAGCACGGTGACGAGCTCGTCGCGCAGTTCGACGTCGCTCATCGGCCGCCCCTCCTCGTCGCGCGCGGTGAGCAGCAGCGAGAGGACGTCGTCGCGCTCCTCGTAGCCCGGTTCGGCCCGACGCAGCGCGATCTCCTCGTAGATGAAGGCGTCGAGCCGCTCGCGCGAGCGGACGAAGCGCCCCCAGGGGCTGAAGCGGCCGAGGTCGCGGCGCAGGAGGGGGAAGGCGGTGATCGTCCCCACCCGCCGCGCGAACTCGTCGATCAGGCCCTCGAAGCGGGCCAGCCGGGCCGGGTCGTGGACGCCGAAGACGGCGCGCATGATCACCCCGAGCGTGATCCGGGTCGTGTGGGGGCGCATCGCGAACGGCTCCTCGCGCGGCCAGCTCGCCATCTCCTCGCGGGTCAGCTCGACGATCAGCTCGCCGTAGCGCTGCACCCGCTCGCCGTGGAAGGGCGGCAGCAGCAGCTTGCGCTGGCGCATGTGGGGGGCGTCGTCGAGGGTGAGGACCGAGTTCGGGCCGAGCGCCGGCTCCAGCACGGTCGCGTTCGCCTCGCCGGCGTGGAAGACCGAGGGCGCGCCGGTGAAGATCTCTTTGACGAGGTCCGGGTGGGCGACGTAGACGACACGGCCGAAGCTGGGGAAGCGGACGCCGAAGACGTCGCCGTAGCGGCGCTGGCTGGCGGCGAGGAAGCCGAGCGGGTTGCGCAGGTAGCGGACCGCCTGCACCGCTGCGGGCGCGTTCGGCCCCGGCGGGGGTCCGGTGCGGCTGGCGGCGGAGCGGGCCTGGAGGAGGGTCGCTTGCTCCATTCCATGCAGAGGTTAGTCGAAACTGGCTGCCCAGCCAGTCCGCCGCGCCCCCGCGGTCCGCCGCGCCCGGTGAGAACGCTAGAAGACGACGGTGCGGTCGCCGTCGAGGAGGACGCGGTCGTCGAGGTGGGCGACGACCGCCCGCGCCAGCACCAGCCGCTCGATGTCGCGGCCGATCCGGACCAGGTCGTCGATCTCGTCGCCGTGGCTGACCCGGGTCACGTCCTGGTCGATGATCGGCCCGGCGTCGAGCTCGGCGGTGACGTAGTGGGCGGTGGCGCCGATCAGCTTGACGCCGCGCTCGTGCGCCCGCCGGTAGGGGTCGGCGCCGACGAAGGCGGGGAGGAAGCTGTGGTGGATGTTGATCGCCGGACCTGTCAGCGAGCCGAGGAACTCCGGGGAGAGGATCTGCATGTAGCGGGCGAGGACCAACAGGTCGACGTCGCCGACCAGCTCGAGGATCCGCCGCTCCGCCTCCGCCTTGGTCCCGGGCTCGACCGGCACGTGGTGGTAGGGGACCCCGACCGAGGCGACCTGGTCGGCGTGGTCGGGATGGTTGGAGATGACCGCGACCAGCTCGCCGCCGAGCTCGTCGTTGCGCCAGCGCCAGAGCAGGTCGGAGAGGCAGTGGTCCTCGCGCGAGACCATGATCGCGACCCGCTTGCGCTCGTCCGACTCGGCGAAGCGGTGCTCCATCTCGAACGGCGCCGCCACCTCCCGCACGAAGCGCTCCTCCAGCTCCGCCCGCTCCGCGGCCGGCGGCGGCTCGAAGACCATCCGCATGAAGAACCGACCCTCCGCCGTCGAGTGCTGATCGACGTCGACGATGTTCAGCCCCGCCCCGGCCAGGAACCCCGACACCGTCGCGATCAGCCCCGGCCGGTCCGGGCAGGCCAGCAGCAGTCGCGAGGTCACCTGCTCCGTCACCCCCCGATCATCCCGATTTCGCCCCGCCCGGGGATTTCGCCTCCGCCCGGGGTGTCTGATCTCCCGCGTCCATATAGAACGGAAAACTCAGACACCCCGTGCGCGTGTAGGGACGAGTGTGACGAGGCGCACACAACGGCGGTGAATTCTTCGGGAGCCTTACGCGCTCCTCATGAAACGCTCATATTTTCTGCCGGTGCTGCTGGCAGCGATGGCCTTTCCTGTCGCCGCGCTTGCCTCCACCGGTTCCGACGACAGCCCCGCCGTGGGGATCTCCGAGGCCGAGCTGGCGGCACCGCCGGCGCCGCTGCAGCAGCCGGTCATCCGCTTCCAGCGCTCGATCGACGTCGCCGTGAAGAGGATCGAGGCGAAGCGGCGCGCCGCGGCGGCGCGCGAGCGGCGCGAACAGCGGGAAGCCTTCGAAGAGCTGCCGGGCGGCGTCTCGATGGCGACGCTCGAATCGATCGCCGCCTGCGAGTCCGGGGGCGACCCGACGATCGTCTCCGCCGACGGCAGCTACCGCGGCAAATACCAGTTCGACTACGGGACCTGGGAATCGGTCGGCGGCAGTGGCGACCCCGCCGCGGCCCCCGAGGCCGAGCAGGACTACCGGGCGGCGCTGCTGTACGAGCGCTCCGGCTCCAGCCCCTGGCCCATCTGCGGCTGACGCCGCAGCTCGGCGTGGGGGCTTTTTCGGGGGGGGTGCGCACAAGGCGCCACCGCCCCCGGCGGCCCGACCAACCCCCCGGGGCGCCCGAGGGCCACGT
>CAZHLT010000060.1:0-6302 GCA_964533285.1 uncultured Conexibacteraceae bacterium
GGCGGCGCTAGGTTGCGCGGCCATGGACGACATCCGCGATACCCGGCCCTGGTTCTGGATCCTGATCGCCGCGCTGGCCGTGGTGGCGATCGTCGCGCTCGTGATCGCGATCTCGGCGAACAACGAAAGCGTCGACGAGAAGAAGGTGGTCGACGAGGCGACGGCGCAGATCAAGGAAGAAGTCGCCGGGTTGAACAGCGCGATCAAGACGGCGGAAGAGATCCAGGAAGAAAACGACGATCTGGCGCGGGAAGACCAGGCGCGGATCAAGCGGCAGGTCAACCAGGCGGTGGCCGGCGGCGAAGCGGAGCTGAAGAAGCTGAAGCAGCGGGTCGCCACGCTGGAAAGCCGGGTCGCGGCGGTCGCGGCCGAAGACGAGAAGCTGAAGCAGAGCGTCACCAGCCTGAACGCCGGGCAGGAAGACGCCGAAGTCGAAACCGAAGACCTCGACAAGCGGGTCACGAGGCTCGAAAAGCAGGTCGAATAGACGTACCCTCTGGGGGTGCTCTTTCGGCAGGTCATCCACGAGGACCTCGGCTGCGCCTCCTACCTGGTCGCCGACCGCGACGCCGGCCACGCCGCGGTCATCGACCCGCAGTGGGACATCGACCCCTACCGGCGCCTGGCGCGCCTGCACGGGGTCCGCATCGAGCACATCCTCGAGACCCACAACCACGCCGACCACGTCTCCGGCCACGGCCGCCTGGCACGGGCGACCGGCGCCACCGTCCACGTCCACGAGCTGGCCGCCGCCGAGTACCCGCATGAGCCGTTCGGCGACGGCTGGGTCCTCGACCTCGGCGAGGTGACGATCGAGGCGATCCACACGCCCGGCCACCGGCCCGAGCACACCGCCTTCCTGCTCCGCGACTCCAGCCGCGACGGCGCCCCCTGGGCGGTGCTCGGCGGCGACTCGCTGTTCATCGGCGACGTCGCCCGCCCCGACCTCGCGGTCGAGCCGCGCGAAGGCTCCGAAGAGATGTTCCGCTCGCTGCGCGAGCGCCTGCTGGTGCTCGACGACGAGGTCGAGATCTGGCCCGGCCACCTCGGCGGCTCGCTCTGCGGCGGCTCCAGCCTCGACCTCAAGACCTCCTCGACGATCGGCTTCGAGCGCCGCCACAACCCGGCCCTCTCGATCGCCGACGCCGACGAGTTCGTCGCCGCGCAGCTCGCCTCGCTCGGCGACAAGCCGCCGAACGTCGAGCGCATCGTCGCCCTCAACCGCGGCCCCTTCGTCGACGACTTCGGCTACCCGCAGCCGATGTCGCCGCACGAGGTCGAGGAGTGCGTCGCCGGCGGCGCCGTCGTCATCGACGGCCGCACCAACGAGCAGTTCGACGAGGCCCACATCCCCGGCGCCCTCAGCACCTCCGCTTACGACACCGGCTTCGCCACCAAGGTCTCGCGCGTCGCCCCGGCCGGCGCCGAGCTGATCATGGTCGCCGCCTCCGACGGCGACGAGCGCCACGCGGCCGAGATGCTGGCCTCGGTCGGGATGCGGGTGCGCGGCTTCCTCGAGGGTGGGATGACCGCCTGGCGCGAGGAGGAGCGGCCGGTGCAGCGGATCGAGCTGATCACGCCCGACGAGCTCGCCGCCCGCGCCGAGAGCGCCGAGCCGCCGCTGATCCTCGACGTCCGCAACGCCGCCGAGTACGCCGACGAGCACATCCCCGGCTCGCTCCACGTCCCCTACGGCGACCTCGCCGCCCGCTTCGACGAGATCCCCCGCGACCGGCCGTTGGCGACGATCTGCCGCGGCGGCAAGCGCAGCGGGCTCGCGGCCTCGATCCTGCAGCGTGAGGGCTTCGCCGACGTCGTCCACGTCGGCCAGGGGGTCGGCACCTGGCGCGACGGCGGCCACCCGGTCGAGTCCGGCGTCGCCACAGCCTCCCCGGCCTAGCCGACGCGGTAGAGCTTTTCCCTCCTATGAGGGGTAAAAGCTCTACCGCGTTCGGTTCAGAGCGAGGCGAGCGCGTCGGCGATCGGCGTCTCGCCGGCGATGACGTCGAAGGAGCGGTCGATCGTGTGGCGGGAGTCGAGGCAGGCGAGGAGGACGGCGGCGACGTCGGCGCGGCTGATCTGGCCGCGCGGCAGCCGTTCGCCGATCTGGACGCGGCCGCTCGGCTCCTCGTCGGTCAGCCCGCCCGGGCGCACGATCGTGTACTCGAGCCCGCTCGCCCGCAGCGCCTCGTCCGCCGCCGCCTTCGCCCGCAGGTACTCGCCGAAGACGTCTCCCCCGCTCGCCGGCGGGTCGGCGGCCCCCATCGCGCTGACCATCAGGTAGCGGCGGATGCCCTTCTCCTTGGCGGCGTCGATCAGTTTCAGGGCGCCGCCGAGGTCCATCGTCCGCTTGCGCTCGGCGCCCGAGCCCGGCCCGGCGCCGGCGGCGAAGACGACCGCTTCGGCGCCGCCGACCGCCTCGGCGACGTCGGCGTCGCTCTCCAGGTCGCAGAGCACCGGCTCGACCCCGATCGCCTGCAGGTCGGCTTCGTGCTCGGGGTTGCGGACCAGGCCCCAGACGATGTCGCCGCGCGCCGCCAGCGCCTTGCCGAGCAGCATCGCGATCTTGCCGTGGGCCCCCGCGATCGCTACCTCCTCCATCGACCCGCTCCTCTCCTCGGGAGATCCGCGCCTCTCGACGCCCTACTTAATTTTAGGTAGTCTCCTGGCGTCGGCTCGGCGGGAGGGCCGCCGGGCGCAGCGGAGGAGGCTCCATGAATCGAATCAAGTTCGCGACCGCGGCGCTGGCGGCGCTGGCGCTCCTGCTCGCCCCGGCGGCCGCCTCCGCCTGGGCACCGGCCGGCAGCGCCCCGATCCACCCCGGCGTCCAGACCTTCACCGAAGGCGCCCAGTGCACCTCGAACTTCGTCTTCGCGGAAGGCTCGGACGTCTACCTCGGCCAGGCCGCGCACTGCTCGGGCACCGGCTCGCAGACCGAAACCGACGGCTGCACCAGCGCCTCCCTGCCGCTCGGCACCGCGGTCGAGGTGGCCGGCGCCGAGCACCCCGGCACCCTCGCCTACAACTCTTGGCTGACGATGCAGGCCGCCGGCGAGAGCGACCCCGACGCCTGCGCCTACAACGACCTCGCCCTGGTCCGGCTCGACCCCGCCGACGTCGCCGCCGTCAATCCCTCGGTCCCGGGCTTCGGCGGCCCGACCGGCGTCGGCGCGGCCGGCGGCAGCGGCGCCACCGTCTACTCCTACGGCAACTCGGAGCTGCGCGGCGGGATCGCCAAGCTGAGCCCGAAGCAGGGCCTGGTCCTGCGGGAAGAAGGCGGCGGCTGGAGCCACACCGTGGTCACGCTGACGCCGGGCATCCCCGGCGATTCGGGCAGCGGCTTCCTGGGCGCCTCCGGGCAGGCGATCGGCGTCCTCAGCACCCTGCAGCTGGCGCCGCTCCCGGCCAGCAACGGGGTCGGCGACCTCAGCCGCGAGCTCGCCTACCTGCGCAGCCACACCGGCTTCAGCGCGATGCGGCTGGTGCCCGGCACCGCCCCCTTCAAGGGCAGCCTGGTCGGCGCCATCCTCGGCGGCTGACGCGATCGCGAGATTGACCACAGCAGGGTGTGGTCAATATCGCGATCGCTGGCGCGGCTGATCAGGCGCCGTCGAGCGCGGCGTTGACGAGGCGGTCGGCGTCGGCGTTCTGGGCCCGCTTGACGTGGCGGATCGACCAGCCGTCGAAGCCGGTCAGCGCCCGCTTGACCTCGGCGTGGAGCTCGCGCAGGCCGGCGTCCTTGACCTTGTAGCGGCCTTCGACCTGGCGCACGACCAGCTCCGAGTCGCCGATCAGCTCGACCTCGTCGGCGCCGTGCTCGGCGGCCAGCTCGATCCCGCGCAGCAGCGCCCGGTACTCGGCGACGTTGTTGGTGGCGCGGCCGATCGTCTCCCCCACCTCGGCCACCACCTCGCCGCCGCCGTCGCGGACAACGACGCCGATCGCCGCCGGGCCGGGGTTGCCGCGGGCGCCGCCGTCGACGTTGACCGTCAGCCTCGCCATCAGCGGCCGGGAGCGGCGATCACGATCCGCCCGTCGGCCGTCGCCGAGGCGTTCCACTGGCGGGCGGCGTAGTCGAGCTCGGCCAGCTCGCGGCCCTTGGCGATCTCCCGCACCGGCCGCGCCTCGCCCAGCGAGACGCCCCACTGGTACCAGGACAGCTCCCAGGCAACGGTGACGCGGGCCTCGTCGGCGACGCCGGCGCTGGCGCCAACCGAGACCGACGGCCGCCCCAGGGTGCGGACCAGGCCAGAGACGGTGTGGCCGGCCTCGCTGGCGTTGAAGCGGGTGGCGGCGAGCTCGAACGAGGACAGACCCTCCTCCGGGATCGGGCGCCGGCGCTGGGGAAGGCGGAGCCGCACCGCTAGACCACCTGCAGGTGGGACTTGAGCCGCATCACGGCCTTCGTGTGCAGCTGCGAGACGCGCGACTCGGTGACGCCGAGGACCTCGCCGATCTCGCGCAGGGTCAGGTTCTCGTAGTAGTAGAGGGCGACGACCAGTTGCTCGCGCTCGGGCAGCGAGGCGATCGCCTCGGTCAGCCGCTCCTTCACCTCGCTGGTGTCGAGCGCCTCCTGCGGGTCGGCGGCGCCCTCGTCGGCGATCGTGTCGAGCAGCGAGACCTGGTCGCCGGAGGAGTCGGAGACGGTCCACAGCTCGTCGAGCGCGTAGACCGAGGAGTTGGCGATCTCGAGCAGGGATGTCTGCAGTTCCTCCTCGCTCATGTTCAGCTTCGCCGCCAGCTCGGCCTCGCTCGGCGCCCGCTGCAGCTCGTGCTCGAGCTTGGCCTGGGCGACTTCGATCTCGCGCGCCCGCGAGCGCACCGAGCGCGGCACCCAGTCGAGCGAGCGCAGTTCGTCGATGATCGCGCCGCGGATCCTCGTCATCGCGAAGGTCTCGAATTTGATCCCCCGCTCGGGGTCGAAGCGCTCGATCGCGCCGATCAGCCCGACCAGGCCGTAGGAGATCAGGTCGGCGTCCTCGACGTGCGAGGGCAGCCCGGCGCCGAGCCGGCCGGCGACGAACTTGACCATCGGCGAGTAGGCGACGACCAGGCGCTCGCGCGCGGTGTCGTCGCCCTGGTCCTTGTAGCGCCGCCACAGATCGCGGAGCTCGACCTCTTTCACGCCCGTCTCCATCTACTCAGGCGATTCTATGGCTGTGGGGTTGTTGAAGTCATGCACGGGGGTGGCTGGCCGCGTACGTGTCCCGCAGGCGTGCGGCGTCGACTCGGGTGTAGACCTGGGTGGTCGAGATCGACGCGTGGCCAAGCAGCTCTTGAATCGTACGCAGATCGGCGCCTCCCTCCAAGAGATGGGTGGCGAATGAATGCCGAAGTGAATGCGGCGAGACGCCCGCCGCCAGCGCCGCCTCGCGGGTCCAGAGCGCGAGCCGGCGGGTGACGTCGGAGTTGGAGAGGCGGCGGCCGCTCTTGGAGAGGAACAGCGCCGGCTCGCGCCGGTCGGCGGCGAGCGCGTGGCGGCCGCGCTGCAGGTAGCGCTCCAGCGCCCGCTGCGCCGGCTCGCCGACCGGCAGCTGGCGCTCCTTGGAGCCCTTGCCGATCACCCGCACCTGCTCGCTCTCGAAGTCGACGGCGCCGAGGTCGAGGTTGACGATCTCCTCGCAGCGCAGGCCGCACGAATAGGCGAGCTCGAGCATCGCCCGGTCGCGCAGCTCCAGCGGCGTCCGCGCCGGGATCCGCTCCAGCAGGGTCCGCATCTGCTCGGCGGAGAGCACCTTCGGCAGCGCCTCGCCGCGCTTCGGGCTGGAGACCAGCTCGGCCGGGTTGTGGCCGGCGCGCTCGGTGCGGACGAGGAAGCCGTAGAGGCCGCGGACCGCCGCCAGCTTGCGGGCGACGGTCGCCGGCGCCGCCCCGGCGGCGGAGAGCCCGGCGGCAAAGCGCCGCACGTCACGGTAGCGGACGTCGCCGATCTCCAACCCCTGCGCCCCCGCCCACTCGACGAACCCGGCCAGGTCCACCCCATACGCCCGCCGCGTCCGCTCCGCCGCCCCCCGCGTCCGCAGCTCCCGGTCGTACTCGGCTAAGGCTTCCTGCCAGCTCACAGATGGAAGTTCGCGTTATCTCTCTCCCATCCTTTGACCAGACGGGCGGAGACCAAGCAGTTCAAGGAGGAGAGAGGGAGCGTGCTCTGCACGCGAGCGACCGAGGACGCCGACATGCGCCGGCCTCCGCCCCTCTCAGCCGATGAAGACCGGCGTTCCGACTTCTACTTGTTCGTAGAGTTCTTCCACGTCCGGGATCGCCATTCGGATGCAGCCGTGGGAGGCGGCCGAGCCGAGCGA
>CAZHLT010000061.1:0-4657 GCA_964533285.1 uncultured Conexibacteraceae bacterium
GCGACAGACCGAGCTCGGCGGCGAGCGCCGGGTGGGCGACGTCGCACTCGACCAGCACCGTCCGCCGCCCGGCCGCCGCGGCGGCGCCGGCGAGGCCGACGGCGGCGGCCTGGGCCGGCCCGTCGGAGCCGGTGACGAGAAGCGCCCGCGCCCCCTCGAGCCCCTTCAGCACGCCCGCCAGCTGCTCCAGGTCGGCGCGGCGCAGCGACCAGGGCCGGTCGCCGGCGGGCGGGTAGGAGACCTCGGCGAGGACGGGCAGCCCGCCCCGCATCACATCCGCTCGGGGGCCGAGATCCCGAGCAGCCCGAGGGACGCGGCGATCGTCCGCTTCGCCGCCAGGCAGAGGCCGAGCCGCGAGGCCTCGACCCCCTCGCCCTCGGCGCCGACCACCTGGCAGTCGCGGTAGAAGCCGTGGAAGTCGGCGGCGATCGCCGTCGAGTAGGCGCAGATCCGGTGCGGCGCCCGCCGCGCGGCGGCGTCGGCGACCTGGTCGGGGAATTCGAGCAGCCGCTTGACCAGCGCCTTCTCGCCGGCGGCGAAGGCCGCGCCGCGGGGCTCCGCCGCGAGCCGGGCGGCGACGTCGCCCTCCCCCAGCCCGGCTTTGCGCAGGATGCTGGCGATCCGCGCGTGCGCGTACTGGACGTAGTAGACCGGGTTCTCGCTGGACTGGCTGCGGGCCAGGCCGAGGTCGAGGTCGACGGTCGTCTCGTGGCCGCGCCAGAGCATGAACCAGCGGGTCGCGTCGGCGCCGATGTCGTCGATCAGCTCGTCGAGGGTGACGAAGTCGCCGCTGCGCTTGGACATCTGCACCCGCTCGCCGTCTTCGACGACGTGGACGAGGTTCATGATCAGCGCCTCGAAGCGCTCGGGGTCGCCGCCGAGGGCGGCGATCGCGGCGCCGATCCGGGCCACGTAGCCGTGGTGGTCGGCGCCGAGCACGTCGATCAGCCGCTCGAAGCCGCGCTGCAACTTGTCCCAGTGGTAGGCGACGTCGGCGGCCAGGTAGGTCGGCTCGCCGTCGGACTTGATCAGGACCCGGTCCTTGTCGTCGCCGAAGGTCGTCGTCCGCAGCCAGAGAGCGTCTTCGCTGCGGTAGGTGTGGCCGGCCTTGTCGAGGTCGGCGAAGGCCAGCTCGACCTCGCCGCGCTCGTAGATCGCCCGCTCCGAGGTGAAGACGTCGATCCGCACCTCGAAGCGCTCGAGCGTCCCCCGCACCTCCTCCATCATCAGCTCGACCCCGCGCCGGCCGAGCGCCTCGCGGTCGCCGGGGTCGACGCCCTCGGCGGCGAGCCGCGCGGCCAGCTCGCCGACGTACTCGCCGCCGTAGCCGTCCGCGGGCGGCTCCTCGCCGGCCATGCGGGCGGCGATCGAGTCAGCGAAGCGGCCGATCTGGGCGCCGGCGTCGTTGACGTAGTACTCGCGGACGACCTCGTGGCCGACCGCTTCCAGCAGCCGCGCGACGGCGTCGCCGTAGGCGGCGAGGCGGCCGCCGCCGACGTGCAGCGGCCCGGTCGGGTTGGCCGACGGGCCCTCGACCAGGATCCGCTCGGGGCTCGCGGTCGGCGCCGGGCCGAGCGCCTCGCCGGCGCCGAGCAGCGCCGCCAGCGCCCGCCCGTACCAGCCGTCGGAGAGGAAGAGGTTGACGAAGCCCGGCCCGGCCACCTCGACCCGCTCGAGGTCGGCCTCCCCCAGCCCGCCTTCGAGCTCGTCCCGCAGCCGCTCGGCCACCGCCCGCGGGTTGTCGCCGAGCGGGCCGGCGAGCAGCATCGCGGCGTTGGAGCTGTAGTCGCCCAGCTCCGGCTTCGGCGGCCGGTCCAGCGAGGGCGCGGGCTCGATCCGCTCGCCGCCGCGCAGGGCGCGGGCGGCGCCCTCGACGGCACCGCGCAGCTGGCTGATCGAATCGGTGGCGGTCACGCGCCCATCGTATGGACCGGGGCCGCGCCACGTTACGCTCACCGCTTGCGCGTAGCCGTCGTCAGCGACATCCACTCGAATCTGCCGGCGCTCGAAGCGGTCCTCGAGGCGGTCGAGGAGGCCGGCATCGAGCGGCTCTGGTGCCTCGGCGACCTGGTCGGGTACGGCGCCGATCCCGACGCCTGCACCACCCTGGTCCGCGCCCGCTGCGAGGTCAGCCTGGTCGGCAACCACGACCTGGCGGTGCTCGGCGAGCTCGACGTCTCCTCCTTCTCGGCGACGGCGCGGGCGGCGGTCGAGTGGACGCAAGAGCACGCCGCCGCCGAGACCTTCGAGTACCTGCGGGGTTTGGCTCCGTGGATGGACCACGAAGGCTTCGGCCTCTACCACGCCTCCCCCCGCGACCCGGTCTGGGAGTACGTGCTCTCGATCGAGCAGGCCGAAGCCGGCCTCGACGCCCAGCACGAGCGGATCGGGCTGATCGGCCACTCCCACGTCTCGCTCTTCTTCACCCGGCCCGAGGGCGGCCCGCGCCGCGCCTACGCCCACGGCGCCCAGGCCGGCGACGGCGCCCTGCTCGACATCGACGACGGCGCCTGGCTGATCAACCCCGGCAGCGTCGGCCAGCCGCGCGACGGCGACCCCCGCGCCGCATGGCTGGAGCTGGACCTGGCAGAGTGGACGGCGCGCTTTCACCGCGTCGGCTACGACATCGACGCCGCCGCGGCGGCGATCCTCGCCGCCGGCCTCCCCCCCTCGCTCGCTGAGCGTCTCCAAATAGGCCGCTAATAATGCGCAAATGCAGGCTAAATCGGCTCTCGAAGCCGTTCTCTAGACTCGAAATCGTGCCCCGCCCGAAGCCCCATCCGCTCGCCCTCCTCGCCTTCTCCCTGGCGCTGGCGCTGGGCCTCGCCGCCTGCGGCGGCGGCTCCAGCCTGCTCTCCGGCACGACGGCCACCGAAATCAACTCGAACCTGGAAGAAGTGCGCGAGCTGGTCGCCGAAAACGACTGCGCCGGCGCCGACGAAGCGGTCGCCGAGGTCAGCGCCCAGGTCGACGCGCTGAAGGGCGTCGACAGCCGCCTCAAGGAAGCGCTGGAAGAAGGGGCGGAACGGCTCGAAGAAGTCGTCTCCGGCTGCGAAGAAGTCGAAGGCGAAGAAGAAACCGAACCGCTCGAAGAAACGGAAGAAACGGAAGCAAGGCCGACGCGACCGGACAAGACCGAAAAGGAAGAGAAGCCGGAACGCGAACCGACGGAAAAGGAACCGACCGAACCCGAACAGAGCGAACCGACGACGCCCGAAAAACAGGAACCGTCCGAATCGCCGACCGAATCCGAAGCGCCCTCGGGCGGGGTCGGTCCCAGCACCCCGGCAGGTGAAGGCTGATGGAGGCGGGCACGCTCTCAAACCGGTACGAGACCGGCGAGAAGCTCGGCTCGGGCGGGATGTCGAACGTCTACAAGGCGACCGACCGGATCCTCGAGCGCACGGTCGCGGTCAAGATCCTCGCCGAGCACCTCTCCGACGACGAGCGCTTCGTCGCCCGCTTCCGCCGCGAGGCGCTGGCGGTGGCGAAGCTGATCCACCCCAACATCGTCCAGGTCTACGACACCGGCGTCGACGAGGGCCGCCACTACATCGTCATGGAGTACGTCGAGGGCCGCTCCGGGGCGCAGATCCTGCAGCGCCAGGGCCCGGTCGAGCCGGAGATCGCGGCCGAGATCGGGATCCAGGCCTGCGCCGGCCTCGACTACGCCCACCGCCGCGGGATCATCCACCGCGACGTCAAGCCGGGGAACCTGATGATCGTCGGCGGCCCGGTCGGCGGCGGCGAGATGACCGTGAAGCTGACCGACTTCGGGATCGCGCGGGCGATCGAGCAGACGCGGATCACCCAGGTCGGCTCGGTGGTCGGCACCGCCGCCTACCTGGCCCCCGAGCAGGTGCGCGGCGAGGAGGCGACGCCGGCGACCGACGTCTACGCGCTCGGCGTCGTCCTCTACCAGTTCCTCACCGGCCGCCTGCCCTACGAGGGCTCCTCGCTGGCCGAGCTGGCGGTGCGCCAGCAGAACGAGAAGCCGCTGCAGCCGAGCACCTACAACAGCGAGGTGCCGGATTCGCTCAGCGCCGCCGTGCTGCGGGCGCTGGAGGGCGACGTCAACCGCCGCTACGCGAGCGCCGACGAGCTGGCGACCGGGCTGCGGCTCGGCCTCGAAGGCGAGGACGTGACGCTGCCGGCCGCGGACGAGCCGACCCCGCGCACCCGCGTGATCGGCGAGGAGACCGCCGCCACCCGCCACCTCGAGCGGACCACGGCGCAGACCGAGCACCGCCCCGCCTCGCCGACCCGGCGCCCGCAGCCGCGGGCCGTGCCGCCGCCCCCGGTCGCGGCGGCGCCGCGCCCCGCGGCGGCGAAGAAGCGCTCCGGCTTCTCCCGCTTCCTGCGCTTCGTGATGGCGCTGGTGGCGCTGGTCCTGGTCGCCGCCGCGGTCGCCACCGGGGTGATCATCACCACCGACAAGGCGGCCGGGGTGAAGATCACCAAGGTCGCCGGCGACACCGTCGACAGGGTCGTCGAAGAGTTCAAGGAACTCGTCTCGAAGAACACCGAATAGCGGCGCCGGAGATCGAGTGTCACCTTTTCCGCCTCTATGGAGAAAAAGGTGACACTCACTCGATCCCTCGATCGGCACCGCCTGGGCTCGCTCACCGGAGCAGCTGGCTCGCGGCGGCCCAGGGGG
>CAZHLT010000062.1:0-17473 GCA_964533285.1 uncultured Conexibacteraceae bacterium
CAACTGGGCCAGGCTCTAGGTGACCTGCCTCACCACGTTCCGAACGCCCTGAAGTAGATCCGGGCCCGCGGATCTTCTCCGAGCTGAAGCGCGCCATCAGCCCGATCGCGAGGCCGCCGCAGGCCTGGTGCCAGCAGGATCAGCGCCGGCGAGTGGTGGCCGCCGCTGGGGGCGACGAGGGCGAGGCCCAGCCGCTGGTAGAAGACGACGTTCGTGATCAGCCCGATCAGCCTCAGTAGCGCCCAGGCAACACCGGCGCTGAACACCCCGATCGGCAGCGCGAAGGCGGTGATCGTCAGCACCCGGCTGGTGGTCGTGAAGTCGCCGAGATGGCGCAAGTCTGCGGAGGGCGAGGCGCTCACCCCAGAAAATATCGCGTTACGAGCTAAATGCCATTGCGGAGGCAGTAGGCGCCGGGGTCGGCTCGCGGGCTACCGGCGCAGCTCGACCGCGGGAGGGACGTATTCGCCGTCGGCGACACTCCCCTTCGGGCCGTAGTCCCGCAGCATCACGTTGAACTTGCCGTCGGGAACCGGCAGCCAGTTCGCGACCGGCGCGTCGGGCGGGCGCTTCGCCGACATATAGATCGTGATCGAGCCGTCCCTGTTCTTCTTCAGGCCGGGGGTGTAGCTGGCGACCACGTACTTGTCGGCGCTGTTGGGAACGAGCTCGACCGAGCCTGGCAGGTAGGCCGTGAGCGACCAGAACCGCTGGGCTTCGGGGATTTGCTTGCGCGAGAATCTCAGTACGTAGACGCGGTGCCGCTTGCCGTTCAGCGACCGCCCGCGGCTGTCCTCGAAGGTCTGGAAGTAGGCCGCGGCGCCGAAATTGTTGCCGTAGAGGATGTACTCGGCGATCGAGCTGCGGTCGAGGTAGGCGGTGCCCCATTCGCCGATGTTGGTGAAGCTGATCCAGTTGCGGCCGATCTCGTGGGTGCGGTAATTGGCGATGATCGCGGCGTGCGCGGCACGGACCGCGTCACTGAATGCACGCTTCGCCGCCCCCGCCTTGGAGCCGCCGATGCCGAAGTAGGAATCGAACCTTTCCGAGAGTTGCTGATCGGCCTGCGACAGCGGCTGCGTGGTGGGGCTGCGAACCGCTTCCTGCAGTTGCTCGAGGAAGCCGATCGGGGCGAGCCTGGCCTCGCGATCGGCGGCGCCTTTAAAGGGGATCGAGTAGAAGAGCTCAGGGACGACGTTGGTGGGCCCGGCGAGGGAGCTCTTCTCCCATTCGGAGAGCGAGGTCAGGTGCAGTTGCCGGACGAACTTTCGGGCCAGCGCGGGACCGGCGCCATTGGAGGAGTGCTTGTCCGCCCGGATGATCCACTGCGAGCTGTCGTAGGGAACCGAGATCGGGGTCACGCCAGCGGGCAGCGTTCCCTTCCATTCGGGGCCGACCAGGGCATAGGTCCCGGGCGTCTGCTTTTCGATCGCCGTCTCGAAGACGTCGCCAAAGCCGTCCAGCGTCAGCAGCGAGTAGGTGGACCGGGTCGGGGGAATCGTCAGGACCGCCGGTTCCTTGCTGAGGTTGACGAACCCGGCGGCATAGAACGTGTCGTCGTTGACCGCCACCACCAGGTGGTAGAGCGGGGTGATCTGGCGAGGCATGGTCAGTCCGGTTTCGGGCGCGATCCTCGACTGACCGTAGGTGAACCAGCGCGGGTAGAAGTGGATGACGTATTCGCGGGTCGTCTTGAAGATGCTGTTGGCGGTGGCCGGGCCGTTCGCCCCGGTCCCGGCGGCGGCGAGGGTCGGCAGGACGAGCGCAAGCGCGGCGGCGACGATGGCGGCCGTCGTCAGCCCCGCGAGCCGCCGGCCCAACCCGGTTGCCGGCTCAGTTCTCATCGGTGTCAGCACTGAATCTGGCTTCCTTCCCACGATCCACCCTTTCGCCGGCCCCGCGAGGCCAATGTCGAGTATCCACTGGATAATCGTATGTCACCCGCCGGACATCGAGTCGGTCCGCTTGACGCGCCTGCAGTCCCCTCTACGCTGCCGAGATGGGGCACGCTGTCAGCGCCAGGCGCTACTGCCAACGATCCGCATCCGATGGACACCTGCGAACCTGCGCCACCGGATATGCGGTGATCGGAGCGAACGTGAAAGGTGGGCAGCTCGGGATCGGAACGCCAGATGCCCGGCGATAAGGCGGGCGCTCAGGGGGCGGGCGCTCAGGGGTCGGACCCGGCGAGGCAGCGCCTGCTGGTCGCGGCCCGCGAGCTTCTCGCGGAGGTGCCGATCACCGGCATCACGGTGCGGATGATCGCCGAGCGGGCGGGTGTTGGGCACGCGCTGATCACCCGGTACTACGGCTCCCGCGCCCGCCTGTTGACGATCGCGATCGGCATGACGCTGGTCGACCTCGCCGCCGACATCGCCGACGCGCCCGACGCGCACGCGGCCATTCGGCGAGCGTTCGATCGCGTGCTGGGCAGCCGCGAGCTCACTGCCGCCATCAACGTCGTGGTGCTCGAGACCGAGGAGGTCGAGGAGCGCGAGGGCTTCCCGATCGTCGAAGCGCTCACCGCTCACCTCGAAGCGGCTGGGGCGCCGCCTGCCGCCGCCCGGCGCACCGCCGCGACGCTGACGTTGATGATCTTCGCCTGGGCGGGGGCCGAGGCGCGTTGGCTGAGGATGAGTGGCCACGCCGACGATCCGACGACGGGCCGGTACGAGTTCCAGCAGACGCTCCTTGCGCTGGCCGACCGAGCTGCCGAGCAGGTTCGGGGGGCCGGCACGCCAGGTGAAAGATGAGGCCGACGCCGCTATTCGGCGTGGGGGTCGAACTCGGTGATTGTGAGCGCGCGCATGTCGGCGAGTAGCTCGCGCAGCGCCTCGCCGCATGCCGTCAGCGACGGAGCGATCCCGCAATCCGTGTTATCGGCAAGCGACGCGTCGAGAGAGTCGACGAGGTCGACGAGGCCGCGCCCCTCGTGCGGCACTCGACAAAGAGCGTGCGCAAGCTCTCTCGTCTGCCGAACGACGACCCTCCCCGTCATCAGCGACCAGCCCTCCTCTTCGATCCTCCTCGCTTGGGCGTCAGAACCGCAAGCGTCTTGGAGGGCCCGGGATGGCCTCTCAGGCGTTCACGATGTGTGTGGGCGGGTCAGCTAGACGCTGATCCCCGCCGGGGCGACCGTCTAGGTGACCTGCCTTTTCGGCGAGGACGATCCAGGCGTCCTGCACGGCATCTTCTGCGTCCTCCTGGCCTATACCGGTTACCTGGCTGCGCACACTCCTCACCAGTCCGGCGTGCTGATCGGCATCGACCGTCAGATTCGATGCCGGCCTCCTGGTCGCCCCTCGAGGCCTTTGGGTTGGCTGAGTTCAACGGGTTCGTCTGTCCTTGCTCTGGGGCCGAGGGGCGAACCGCTGGAGACGAATTGGCCGAACGACATCGGCTCCCGCCAAGACTCAGGTATCCGCCTTGGCGGCCCTGGTTTTGACCGACCGTAGGTCTGGTTCCGGTCGGACCCCGAGTCGGGCGCTCCGTTGGTGCGGCGGGAGTCGATTCCGCCGACCAAGAAGGGGGGAACCGCCAAGCGTCAAAAGAATCGAGCGATGGAACGGCGACTGCTCATGACCCGCAAGACGCGGCCAGAGCCCTGAATATGAGCCTCAGCCACTTCCAGCGTCACGTGCAAACCGAGCTGCCATGCGTGCGCTCGGGTCAGCTGAAGCTTTACCGGCAGCGGGACCTCGAGCGCTGGATCGATAGTGAGGTTCGAGCCGGCACGGTCCTCCGGCGGTTCGCCGCGCTCAAGCGGCGAGGCGCTTGGCGAGCATCTCCCTGCCCTGCTCGGCGCCCCTGCGGCTGACCTCCTGGGCGCGGCGGAAGAACTCCGCCAGCTCCGAGTCGCCCTCGCGCTCGGCGTCCTCGATGTAGGTCCCGAGGCGGAGCGTGTTGCTGAGGCACCGCTCGGTGAACCAGATGACGTCGTAGTCCCTGTCCTTGGTGCCCGTCACCTGTCCGGTCCCTTGGGAGCCCATCGCTTCCTCCTCGTTCGTCGACTCGTTCTCCCTCGCCGCTACCCAAGGGAGTGGCCGCCAAACGGGTGCATCGGGGCGAGCGCGTTTGCCGCCTTTTACGCCCTATAGGGCGTAAAAGGCGGCAACGGCGGGGCGGCGGGGGCGGTCGGTGGCTCAGCCCGAGGAGGGCGGGATCGGGGTGGCGGCGAGGGCGCGGGCGACGGCGTGGAGGTTGGCGGCGGCGGCGCGGCCGGTTTCGTGGGACCACTCGTGGCCCTCCTCGGTTTCCGAGTAGTCCTTGCCGGGCCCGGGCCCCTTGTTCCAGTAGGTCCAGGCCGGGCCGGGGATCGTGAAGCCGATGTCGCCGAGGGCGCCGGCGACCTCGGAGATGACGTGGTGGGCGCCGTCCTCGTTGCCGGTGACGACGACGCCGGCGACGCGGTTGTGGGCGACCGGGCGGCCCTCGTCGTCGGTCTCGGCGAGCATCGCGTCCATCCGCTCGAGCACGCGCTGGGCAACGCTGGAGGGGCGGCCGAGCCAGGTCGGGGTGGCGATGAGGAGGATCTCGGCGTCGAGGACGCGGTCGTGGATCGCCGGCCACTCGTCGCCCTCTCCCATCTCGGTTTCGACGCCGGGCGGGATCGCGTGGTCGACGATGCGGACTTCGGAGACGGCGACGTCGCGCTCGCTCAGGGCGGCGGCGAGGACGGCGGCCAGCGCCGCCGTGTTGGAGGGCTCGGGGCTCGGTTTCAGGGTGCAGTTGAGGATCAGGGCTTTCATGCCCCCCGGCTACCCGCCTCGGCGGCGATGAAGCGCAGGTCGGCGGCGAGCTCGGCCAGCGCCTCCTCGCGCTCCTCGTGGTTGCGCAGGCGCAGCACCGCCGAGGGGTGCATGGTCAGCGCCGCCGCCGGCGCCAGCGGCGTCTCCAGCAGGCGGCCGCGGTCGCGGGTGACACGGGCCGAAGGGCCGAAGACGGCGCGCCCGGCGGTGGCGCCGAGCGCCAGCAGCGCCCGCGGCGAGACCGCGGCGGCCTCGGCCTCGAGCCAGGGGCGGCAGGCCTCGACCTCGCCGACGCGCGGCGTCTGGTGCAGGCGGCGCTTGCCCTGCGGGCGCCACTTGAAATGCTTGACGGCGTTGGTCAGGTAGACCTCGCCGGCCTCGATCCCCGCCGCCTCCAGCGCCCGCGCGAGGACGCCGCCGGCGGGGCCGACGAAGGGCTCGCCCTCGCGGTCCTCGCGGTCGCCGGGCTGCTCGCCGACCAGCATCAGCGCCGCGTCGGGCGGGCCGGCGCCGAACACGGTCTGGGTCGCGTCCTGCCACAGCGGGCAGCCGTGGCAGCCGGCGGCGGCGCGGCGCAGCGCCGGCAGCGAGCGCGAGCGCGGCAGGTACTCGGCGGCACTCACCGCTGCGCCCCCGAGAGGCCGCGGCGCAGCTCCAGCGCGTTGGCCGGCGCGTATCCCTTCCAGTCGTTGTTGAGGTAGACGAAGACCTCGCGGCGGGTGCGCCAGGCCGCGATCCGCCGCCGCCACTCGGCCAGCTCGGCGTCGGAGTAGTTGCCGCCGCGACCGCGGTGGCCGTAGTGCAGGCGCAGGTAGGCGAGCTCGCCGACCGGCCGCGCCGCCGGCAGCGGCCGCCGCTTGTCGTCGCCGATCGCCAGCGAGGCGCCGCGCGCGGTCAGCAGCTCGCGGACCGACGCCGCGAACCAGCTCGGGTGGCGGAACTCGAAGCAGTGGCGGGCGGGAGGGAGGACGTCGAGCGCGGCGGCGAGCAGGTCGTCGTCGCGCTCGAAGTTCTCCGGCAGCTGCCAGAGGACCGGCCCCAGCCGGCGGCCGCGCCGCAGCGGCTCCAGCGGCTCCCAGAAGCGGGCGACCGAGTCGGCGACGTCGTGCAGCCGTTTCATGTGGGTCAGGTAGCGGCTGGCCTTAACAGCGAAGAGGAAGTCGGCCGGCACCTGCTCGACCCAGGCGGCGACGGTCTCGACCTTCGGCAGCCGGTAGAAGGTCGCGTTGACCTCGACCGTGTCGAAGACCTCGGCGTAGCGCTCCAGCCACCGCCGCGCCGGCAGCCCCTCGGGGTAGAGGCTGCCACGCCAGTCGTCGTAGCTCCAGCCCGAGCAGCCGATGCGGACCGGGTGCATGCCGCGAGGCTACCCCGTTTTGGCGGGGCTCGAGCGCGGGTAGCGACCCGGTATGGCCACCGCAGCCGACAGCCCGCTGACCGCCGTCCTCGACGTCGACGGTACCCTCGTCGACACCAACTACCAGCACGCGATCGCCTGGCACCGGGCGCTGCGCGACCACGGCCACCGGGTGCGGCTGTGGAAGATCCACCGCCACATCGGCATGGGCGGCGACCAGATCGTCACCGCGCTCGTCGACGAGGAGGCCGAGCGCGAGGCGGGCGAGGAGATCCGCGCCGGCGAGGGCGAGGCCTACTCGGAGCTGATCGGCGAAGTGCAGCCGATGGACGGCGCCCGCGAGTTGATCGAGGAGCTGCGCGAGGACGGCGCCACGGTGAGCCTTGCCAGCTCGACCTCGTCCACGCCGCGCTCGAGCGAGGCGGGGGCTGCCGACGTGGTCGAGTCGATCGGGACGCTGCGGTCCGAGCGCGAGCGGATCGCGCGGCTGGCGCGGTAGCGGTCGGCGAGCCCCGGCGCCGGCGCCTCAGCTGGCGCCGGCCACCGCGCGCTGCAGCTCGCTCTTGCTCATCTTCGAGCGGCCCTCGATGCCCAGCCTCCTGGCGTCGTTGTAGAGCTGGTCGCGGGTGCGGCCGCCGGGGCCCTTGCCCGACTGCCTGCCGCCGCGGCTGGAGGCCGAGCGGCCGCTGGTCGAGCTGCGCGAGGAGCTGCGCGATTCGCCGGAGCGCGCCTTTTCCTTGTTGACGGCGCGAGCGGCGATCTCCTCGGCCCGTTGCTCGGAGCGGCCCGCCTTCTTCTCGCTCGCCTTGATGTGTTTGTACTGACGGTCGCGTTTGCTGCCCTTTTTCACGCCACGCGGAGGCATCGCATCTCCTTCCGTTGGGGTCTCGCCTGGCCTCTACCCGGCGGGCGGCGACTTGAAAAGAGAAAATCTTGCGGGGTTGCATACCAAACGTTCGATATACTGCTGCCACGGGTTATCGACACAGGAGAGCGGATGCGCTGCGCAATTGACACCGGAGGGACGTTCACCGATCTCGCCCTGGAGCACGAGGGGGAGATCCGAATCTTCAAGGCACCGACGACGCCGGCCGACCCGATCTTGGGCATCCTCGACGTCCTCGGCCGCGCCGCCGAGACGCTGGGGATGGAGCGGGCTGAGCTGCTCGGGCAGGTGGAGATGCTGATCCACGGCACGACGCGGGCGACCAACGCGGTCCTGACCGGGAACACCGCGACCACGGCGCTGTTGACGACCCTGGGGCACCCCGACGTCCTCCTGTTGCGCGAAGGCGGACGCAACCGGCCCTTCGATTGGAGCCAGGGCTACCAGGATCCTTTCGTCCCGCGCTCGCTCACGTTCGAGGTGCCCGAGAGGGTCGATGCCCAGGGACGGGTCCTGCGAGCGCTGGACGAAACCGCGGTGAAGGAGATCGCCTCGCGGCTGCGCGAGCTCGAGGTGGAAGCCGTCGCGGTGTGCCTGCTCTGGTCGATCGTCAACCCCGACCACGAGCGGCGAGTAGGCGAGCTGCTCGAAGAGCACCTGCCGGGTGTTCCGTTCACGCTCTCCCACGCCCTCAACCCGACGCTGCGCGAGTACCGCCGCGCCTCCTCCACCGCGATCGACGCTTCGCTGAAGCCGCTGATGACCGACTACATCGGCAACCTCGACCGCTCGCTGGCTGAGGCGGGGTTCGACGGGGAGCTGCTGGTGATCTCCACCAGCGGCGGCCTGATGCCACCGGTCGAGGCTGCCGGCAAGCCGATCACCTCGATCAACTCGGGCCCGGCGATGGCCCCGGTTGCCGGCCGCCGCTTCGCCGCCGAGGAGACCGGCGCCGACAGCGTGATCATCGCCGACACGGGTGGGACCAGCTATGACGTCTCGGTCGTCCGCGCCGGCCGCATCCCGATGACCCGCGACACCTGGCTGGGCGAACCGCTGGTCGGGCACATCACCGGCTTCCCCGCGGTCGACGTCAAGAGCATTGGCGCGGGCGGTGGCAGCATCGCCTGGATCGACGACGGCGGCCTCCTGCACGTCGGTCCGCAGAGCGCCGGCGCCGACCCCGGCCCCGCCGCCTACGGGCGCGGCGGCGAGAAGCCGACGGTGACCGACGCCTGCCTCGTGCTCGGCTACCTCGACCCCGACCGCTTCCTCAACGGCGCGATGCGGCTCGACGCCGAGCGCGCCCGGGCGGCGATCGAGCGTGACGTCGCCGAGCCGCTGGGCGTCAGCAGCCAGGAGGCGGCGTCGGCGATCCTCGCCGTCGCCACCGAGCAGATGGTCCAGGCGATCACCGAGGTCACGGTCGACGCCGGAATCGATCCACGCCGATCGGTGCTGGTCGGCGGCGGCGGCGCCGCCGGCTTCAACAGCACGGCGATCATGCGCCGTCTCGGCTGCCGGGCGCTGGTGCTGCCGGAGGCCGGGGCGACGCTGAGCGCGGTCGGGGCGCTGATGGCCGACCTCTCGGCCGAGTTCACCGCCGCCTGCTTCACCTCGACCGACGAATTCGACCACGAGGAGACCGATCGCGTGCTCGCCGGGCTGCGCCGCAGCTGCGAGAGCTTCGCCGCGGAGGTCGGTGCCCCCGGTCATCGGGTCGAGATGCTGGCCGAGGCGCGGCTGGTCGGCCAGGTCTGGCAGATCGACCTGCCGCTGCGTGTGGAGCGCTTCGGCGGCGACCCGGGGGCGGTCGCGGGAATGCTGGACGACTTCCGCGACCTGCACGAGGAGATCTTCGCCGTCCGCGACACCCACTCGGCGGTCGAAGTGGTCGGCTTCCGCGCTCGCGTGATCTGCCCGCTCGAGGGTGGCTCGGAGGGCAGGATGCGCGCGACCGAGGCCTCCCCGGACGGCCAGCGGGAGGTCTACTTCTCCGGCCACGGGCAACTGACCGCCCCGGTTCGCTCGCTGGCCGGGATCGAGCCGGGCGAGGTCCTGGCCGGCCCGGCACTGGTCGAATCGCCGCTGACGACGATCGTGATCGAGCCCGAAACGGTGGCTGAGCGCTCCGGCACCAGCCTCGTCGTCCGGGTCGCCGAAGCAGACACCGACGAGGAAGAGAGGGAGCCCCATGGCAACGCAGTCAAAGGCTGAGCAGGTGTCCGCGACGACCGACGATCGCTTCGATCCCGTTGCCCTGGCGGTGATCACCAGCCGGATCCAGGGCATCGTCCGGCGGATGACCAACACCCTGTTCAAGACGGCTCGCTCGTCGGTCCTCAACACCGCACGGGACTTCTCCTGCTGCGTCGTCACCCGCGACCACGAGATGCTGGCGTGCGCGGAGAGCCTGCCGATCCACGTGATGAGCGGTCCGGACCTGATCTCGGCCTCGATCAAGAAGATGCACCCCGAGCCGCAGGCGGGAGACGCCTACATCCACAACTCCCCCTACCACGGCAACTCGCACGCGGGCGACCACTGCATCGTCGTCCCGATCGTCGACGAGCACGGCGAGCACCATCTCAGCGCGATCGTCAAAGCCCACATGTCGGACATCGGCAACTCGGAGCCGACGACGATCTGGGCCAACGCGCGCGACGTCTACAACGAGGGGGCGCTGATCTTCCCGGGGGTGCAGATCCAGCGCGACTATTGCGACGTCCCGGAGATCGTCGAGATGTGTCGCATCCGGCTGCGGGTTCCCGAGATCTGGTACGCCGACTACCTCGGCATGGTCGGGGCTGCCCGGATCGGCGAGCAGGAGCTGCTCGCCCTCGGCCAGGAGCTGGGCTGGGACGTCCTGCACGGCTACACCGCCGCCTGGTTCGACTACAGCGAGGAGATGATGGCGAGCGCGATCCGCCAGATGCCCGCCGGCGAGGCGAAGGCCAGCAACCAGCACGACCCGATCCCCGATGCCGGGATCGAGGACGGGGTCCCGGTCAACGTCAGCGTCGTCGTCGACCCCGCGGCGGCTCAGATCACGGTCGACCTCCGCGACAACCTCGACTGCCTGCCCTGCGGCATCAACCTGACCGAGGCGACCAGCCTGACGGCGGCGATGATCGGCGTCTTCAACAGCCTGCCGGTCGCGGTGCCGCAGAACGCCGGCAGCTTCCGGCGGCTCGACATCAAGATCCGCGAGAACTGCCTGACCGGGATCCCGCGCCTGCCGGCGAGCTGCTCGACGGCGACGACCGGGGTCGCCGACCGGGTGGCGAACGCGACCCAGCGGGCGATCGCCGAGCTGGCCGACGGCTTCGGGATGGCGGAGACCGGCACGCTCACCGCGTCGGCGGTCGACATCTCCGGCAACGACCCGCGGCGGGACGGGGCGCCGTTCGTCAACCTGATGATCCTCGGCCTCACCGGCGGCGCCGGTCACGCCCGCGGCGACGGCTGGCTGGTCTCGGGCGAGGTCGGCGACGGCGGCCTGATGCTGCGCGACTCGACCGAGGTCGACGAGCTGCTCTACCCGGTGGTGGTCTGGGCCGACCGGATCGTCGCCGACAGCGGTGGTCCCGGCCGGTTCCGGGGCGCCCCGTCCTGCTACGTCGAGTACGGGCCGGCCGACACCGAGATCCACGCGATGTGGTCGACCGACGGCTACGTCCACCCGGCGATCGGCGCCCGCGGGGGCCACCCCGGCGCACCCGCCCGCCAGTTCCTGCGCCGCGCCGACGGCAGCGTCGAGCCGCTGCCGGGGTGGGGGGAACTGAAGCTCGCGCCCGGCGACACCGTCTACGCGATCTCCACCTCCGGCGCCGGCTACGGCCCGGCCTGGGAGCGCGACGTCAACCGGGTCCTCGCCGACGTTCGCGAAGGCTGGGTGACGTTGCAGCAGGCGCACGACGTGTACGGCGTCGTCGTCGACGAGGCCGGCGAGCTCGACGCCGGCGCCACGACATTCCGCCGCGCCGAGCTGGCCGAGCGAGAGCCGGCGGTGCCGGCGACCCTCGGGGTCGAGGAGCAGGGCCAGCTGATCGCCGACCAGCTGGCCGAGTACGTGCGCCCCGCCGGCTAGGCCCCCGGGAGCCGCCGGTCACGGCTGGCGGCGCCGGGCGGCCGACGGCGCGGCGCGAGCGGAGCGCCCGTTTTTTTGAGTTCTTTGCATATCAACTGAGCGATATAAAGTCTGCGGCGGCAGGTGCCGTCGCGGCAGAAGGGTGAGTCAATGACGCGAAGCGACGGGGATGGCATCGAGAGGGAGTACCGCCGTCTGACCCCTGGTTCCGAGGCGATGATGGAACGCGCGGCCCAGGTCATGCCTCACGGGCTGACCCGCACTCTCAGCTGGTTTTCCCCCTATCCGCTGGTCATCGACCACGGGCGCGGGGCCAGCATCTACGACGTCGACGGGAACCACTACTTCGATCTCTTCAGCAACGGGCTCAGCCTGATGCACGGCCACGCCTACGAGCCGGTCGTGACGGCGCTGGGCAAGACCATCCGCCGCGGCAGCGCCTGGCCGGGAACGTCCGATGCCCAGGTCGAGTTCGCGGAGCTCCTCTGCGAGCGGGTGCCGGGCGCCGAGCGCGTCCGCTTCACGAACACCGGGACCGAGGCGATGATGCTGGCGGTGAAGCTGGCCCGTCACATGACGAGGCGCCAGGTGATCGTCAAGGCGTGGGGGGCCTATCACGGCTCCTACGACGACCTCGAGGTCGGCCTGGCGGGGCGGCCCGAGGAGGCCGGCCGGGTGGCCCTGGCGACCTTCGGCGACCTCGACACCTACGCGGCGGCCCTCGAGCGCAACGAGGGCGCGGTCGCCGCGGTGGTGGTCGAGCCGGTCCAGTACACCGGCGCCGTGACGACGCCGCCCGACGGCTTCCTGCCGTCGCTGGCGCGGCTCGCCCGCGAGGCCGGTGCCCTGGTCGTCCTCGACGACTGCCTGATGTTCCGGCTCGCCGAGGGCGGCTCCGCCCAGTGGTTCGGCGTCGAGGCCGACATCACCGGCCTCGGCAAGTGGATCGGGGGCGGCCTGCCCGTCGGCGCGGTCGTCGCCTCGGCCGAGCTGATGTCGAGGTTCGACCTCGACCGCGACCGCCCCCTCTACCACGGCGGCTCCTTCAACGGCAACCTGCTGGGCATGGTCGCCGGCGCGATCGCCGTGCGCAATCTCTCCGCCGCCGCGATCGAGCGGCTGGACACCCAGGCGGAGCGGCTGAAGGCGATGATCCGCGAGTCCGCCGGGCGCGCCGGCGTCGAGGTCGCGCTGCCCGGGATCGGGTCCGTGTTCGGCCTCTACGTCGTCGGCGACGACGGCGAGGTCGACGCCGGCGCCACCTCGCTACTCCACCTGGCGGCGGTGACCCGCGGCGTCTACTACGGCACCGGCGGCGAGTTCGGGCTCCCGACCGTGCTCAGCGACGAGGACCTGGCGCGTGCCGGCGAGAGGATCGGCGCGGCGCTGATGGACTTCGCCGCCGCCTCGCCCAGGTCGCAGGCGGCCTAGCCGCTCCTACCCTCGCTCGTCCGGGACGAAGGCGACCGCGTCGATCTCGATCTGCGCGCCGACCAGCAGCCCCGCCACCTGTACGGCGGAGCTTGCCGGCATCGCCTCGCCGAAACGCTCGCCGCGGGCCTCGGCGTACGCCGCGTAGTCGTCGAGGCTGGTCAGGTAGGCCTGGATCTTCACCACGTCGGACATCTCCGCCCCGACTTCCTGCAGGGTGCGTTCGATGTTGTCGAAGGTCGCCCGCGCCTCGGCGCCGACCCCGCCGGCGACCACCTTGCCGTCGGAGCCGAAGCCGACGTTGCCGGAGACGTGGATCAGGCGGCCGGGCCCGGCGACCGCGACCGCGTCGCTGAAGCCAAGCGCGGGCTGGGTCGTGTGACGCTCGATGCTCATCTGGTTCCTTCCCTGAGGCTGGTATTTTCAATACCGATCATGTGGTTTATATACTTGGCGTGACTATAGTCCCGCCGAACCGACTTTCGAGGCGAGGGAGGGAAGTTGCCGAAACTGGGTATGGAGCCGATCAGGCGCGAGCAGATCTGCCGCGCCGCCGCAACGGTGATCGCCCGCGCCGGCTTCGCCGGCACCACGATGCGCGGGGTGGCGGAGGAGGCCGGGGTGAGCACCGGGATGCTCAACCACTACTTCGCGAACCGCCAGGACCTGCTCACCCAGACCCTCACCTTCGTCTCGACCCGGGCGCAGGCGCTGTGTCGCGCCGCGGTCGAGGAGACGCCCGCCGGCGTCGAGCGGCTCACCAAGCTGCTCGACTGCGCCCTCGACGAGGAGGCGATGGGCGAGACCTGGCGCGTCTGGATCATCGCCTACGGCGAGGCCGCCCATCTGCCCGAGCTACGCAGCAAGATCGAGGGTCGGCTGCAGAGCTGGTACCGGCTCCTCGACTTCGCGCTCGAGGGACTGGTGCCGGCGGCCGAGCCCGATCAGATCCCCTGGAGCTGGCGCCTGGACGCCGTCCTCAACGGTCTCGCCCTGCAGGCCTACACCACCGAGGCCGACCTCGACCGCGTCCTCATCCGGGACGAAGTGGTCCGCATCCTCCTCGGGGGCGGGCAGCAGGGTCAACAGGCGGTCGGGGGCGACGGCTCGGCCGCCGCCGCTCGCCGCTGACGCCCGCTCCCAGGCTGTTCGCCGCAACCCGACGACACCGGCACGCCGCCGGCGACGGCGGCTGGTCCGTGCCCTTCACCGGGTGCAGGTAGAGACCCCCTTGACTTGCGCTCCCGAGCCTGTAGGGTGATTTTTGCAACACGACTGATCGGTTTAAGCGAACGCAAGCATGAGCCTGAGAGGGGTGTCCATGACGGGGAGAGCGGAAGTGGCGGAGTCGGCGAAGGTGGGTGGGAGCCGGATGCCCCGGAACCTGCGGGTGGCGGCGCTGGCGGCCCTCGGGTTGATTGCCCTGCTTCTCGCTGGCTGCGGCGGCTCGGGGTCCTCCTCGGCGCCGTCGGAAGTCGAAGGCGGCGCGGTGAAGAGCGAAGGCGGCGGCGCGACCGCCTCGGGCCCCGGCGGCGAAGTCAAGATCCGCTCGGTCGACGACGTCGACACCTTCGACCCCGCCACGACCGGGGCGACGAACCTGGCGGTCCAGGCGCTCACCCTCACCTACGACCGCCTCGTCTACCTCTCGCCGACCGGTGAGATCAAGCCCTTCCTGGCGAGCTCATGGACGACGACTCCGAGCTCGGCGACCTTCGACATCATCAAGGGCGCGACCTGCGACGACGGCACTCCCGTGACTCCGGAAGTCGTCGCCGACTCGCTGCGCTACGCGCTCGCGCCCTCGACCGCGGGCCCCTATGTCGGCTACGTGCTCGGCCCGGGCAAGCTGAAGAGCGTCACCGCCGACAACGCCGCCGGGACGGTGACGGTGACCCTGACCAAGCCCTACAACGCCCTGGTGATGTCGCTCGCCACCGCCTTCCCGGGGTCGATCATCTGCCCGGCCGGGCTGGCGGACAAGAAGGGACTCGGCTCGGCGCCGGCTGGCAGCGGCCCCTACGAGCTCGACGCCGCCGCCAGCTCGCGCGGCAGCAGCTACGTCTTCAACCTGCGCAAGGACTACGACTGGGGCCCGGTCGGCTGGAAGGCCGGCGAGGACGGCGTCCCCTCGAAGATCGTGGTCAACGTGACCACCGACGAGAACACGGCGGCGAACATGTTCACGACCGGGCAGGTGGACGTGACGCCGCTGACCGGGGTCAACGAGGAACGGGTCGACGCCAGCAAGAGCGACTACACGTTCAAGACCCAGGCGCTGCAGGTCGGCAGCTGGGGCACGGTGATGAACGAAGAAGCGTCCCTGCCGGGCGCCGATCGCAGCGTGCGCGAAGCGGTGTTCATGGCGCTCGACAACAAGGCGATGGTCAAAGCGGCGTTCTCCAACCAGGGCGTCGCCTTCGACACCATGCTGACCCCCAACATGAAGTGCTACAACCGCGCGCTCGGCAAGTTCGCGGCGGCCTACGACCCGGCGGCGGCGAAGCAGGTGCTGGAAAAGGACGGCTACGCCCCCGGCGGCGACGGCATCATGGCCAAGGACGGCAAGAAGCTGAAGCTCCGCATCGCGATGTGGAACGCGACCGGCCCGCTCGGCGAATACATGCAGCAGCAGCTCGAGAAGGTCGGGATCGAATCCTCCGTCAAGAGCACCGACGTCGACACCTGGGTGACGGCTCTGTTCACGACCAAGGCCTACGACCTGACCGTGTTCGCCTACTACTCGTCGTTCCCGAACCCGGCGATCCTGCCGGCCCAGGACACGGCGCTGGGGATCCAGAACCAGAAGTACTACGACCTCGCGGCGAAGGCGACCCAGGCCCCGGAGGGATCCGAGTGCAAGGCGTGGGATACGGCCCTCGCCCAGCCGATGAAGGATTTCAACGTGCGCCCGATGGGGGTCCAGGCGACCTCGTGGTTCGCCAGCGGCTGGAAGTTCGCGGCCGCCTACGGCTACCTGATCGACCCGTTCACCCTGTTCAAGACCGAATAGTGGCGTCCGCTGCTCCGGCACCACGGCGCCAGCCGGGCCCGTCCCTCATCGAGGCGACGGGCCCGGCCGCGACGGGGGGCCCGGGTTGAGGGGGCACCCCTATCTCCGTTTCTTCCTCCGGCGGCTCGGCGCGTTCCTGCTGGTTGTCTGGGTGGTCGAGATCGCGACCTTCCTGATCGTCCGTCTGATCCCGGGCGATCCGGCGCGCCTGGTGCTCGGGGCGAAGGCGTCCGACGCGTCCGTCGATGCCCTCCGCGACGAACTCGGGCTCAACGAATCGATCCTCGCCCAGTACTGGCACTACACGGTTGGCGCGATCCACCTCGATTTCGGCGAATCCTTCACCAGCCACGTCCCGGTCTCGACCGAACTGAGCACCCGTGTCGGCAACGAGCTGGAGCTGATCGGGGTCGCCGTGGCGATCGTCCTCCTCGTCGGCGTCAGTGCCGGGATGCTGTTCGGCGCCCTCACCGCGAACGGCCGCCGCCCCTGGGCCGAGCACGGGTTCGTCTTCGTCACCGGGCTGCTCGGGTCGGTGCCGGGATACGTGGCGGCGACCCTGCTGGCGCTGGTCTTCGCCGTCACCTGGCAGCTGTTCCCGGTCGGCGGCAACGAAGGGCCGCAGTCGGTCGTCCTGCCGGCGCTCTCGATCGCGATTCCGCAGGCCGCGCTGCTGGCGCGCATCGTCCGCGTCGAGACGCTCGGCGTCCTCGGCCAGAACTACGTCCGCGCGGCGCGGAGCAAGCGGCTGCCGTCGCGCTCGATCTACCGCCGCTACGTCCTCCCCAACGTCCTCACCGCGGCGCTGACGCTGGGCGGGACGATCTTCGCCCAGAGCATCGGCAGCGCGATCATCGTCGAGACGGTCTTCTCCTGGAACGGGCTCGGCCTGCTGCTCACCCAGTCGGTGCTGCGCCTCAACTTCCCCGTCGTCCAGGGGGCGGCGCTGCTGCTGGCGCTGATCGTCGTCCTCGTCAACGCCCTGGTCGACCTCGGGGTCTCGCTGATCGATCCCCGCTCGGCGGCGCAGCGGGGGCTGGAGCTGACGTGAGCGAGGAGCGTCTGGAGCCGCTCGTCGCCGGGGCGATCGAGGAACCGGCTCGCCTGCCGACCGACCCGCCCCCCGCCCGCAGCGGGGCGCGCGGGGAGCACCCCGCGGTGCGGGCGTTCTTCGGCTCCCCGAGCGGGCTGATCGGCTGCGCGATGGGCCTGGTGCTGGTCGTGCTCGCGGTCGTCGGGCCGGTCCTCTTCGGCGACGCCGCGACCCGCACCGATCTCCTCGCCGCCTTCCAGACCAGCTCCTCCGAACACCTGCTGGGCACCGACGACCTCGGCCGCGACGTGCTCGCCCGGACCCTGGCGGCGACCCGGCTGACCCTCCAGCTGGGCCTGGCCGCGGCGGCGATCTCGATCGTCGTCGGCTTCGGCGTTGGCGCCCTGGTCGCGGCGCTGGGCCCGCGGCTGCGGGGCATCGGCCGCCGCGCGATCGAGATCTCGATGAGCTTCCCGCCGATCCTGCTGGCCCTCTTCCTGGTCGCGATCATCGGGACCGGCACCAAGGGCGCGGTGATCGCGGTGGGCCTCGGCGCCGCGCCCGGGTTCGCACGGCTGGCGGAGAACTACGCGACCTCGGTCGCCTCGAAGGAGTTCGTCGCCAGCGCCCGCGCCATCGGCGTCGGTCGCGCTCGCCTGATCCTCCGCTACCTGCTGCCGAACATGACCGAGCCCCTCGTCCTCGCCGGCCTCGCCTACGTCGCCGGCAGCATCATCGAGATCTCCGGCCTCAGCTTCCTCGGCCTCGGCGTGCAGCCGCCCTCCTACGACTGGGGGACGCTGCTGGCCAGCGGGATCAAGTCGATCTACACGACGCCGTGGGCGGCGATCGCCCCGGCGGCGGCGATCACGCTGACCGGGATCGCGATCGTCTATCTCGGCGAGGCGCTGGCGC
>CAZHLT010000063.1:0-9060 GCA_964533285.1 uncultured Conexibacteraceae bacterium
CAGCGGCCCCAGCCGCTGCGCCCGGGCGGCGACGGCGGCGACCGTGCGCAGCCGCTGCGCCGGCGTCAGCGGCGCCGCCGGCGGCCGCCCGGCAGCGGTCGCGATCGCGCCGAAGAGGGCACCGAAGGTCATCGCCTCGGCGCCCAGCGCGGCGCCGGTTTCGCAGAGCTCGCGCTCGAAGGAGAAGACGTCATCGAGGGTCGGCACGACCAGCACCGGCTCGCGCTCGAGCGCGGCTTGCAGGCGGGCGCGGACCAGCCCCCGCTTGCCCGAGTTGGGCGGCCCCTGGATCAGGTTGAGCGGCACCGACCCACCCTATGCACGCCCGCGGCGCCGACCCCGCCGCCGCCAGCCCCGAACCCGTCCGGCGGCTCCCGCAAACTGCGGTGATCGCACCCCCTTTTGCCGTCTACAGGCCCCTCTAGATTCACCCCCAGCCAATGTCCCTCTGCTTCGTAGACCCAGCCGATGCGATTCGCGCCATCGCCGATTCGATCGGCCGCGAGGCCCGCCGCCAGCTCCTCGGCGAGGCCGTCCGCGCCTGGGTCGACGAGATCCCCGACTCCGAGCTCGAAATCCACTACGCCAAGGCGATCGCCGAGCTCGACGAGCACGACCTCTCGATGCTCGCCGCCTGGCACGGCTCGCTGGAGATCGGCCAGCCGGTCCCCAACCGCGACTTCCTCATGGGCGCCTTCAGCTCCCTCGGCGAGAACCGCCGCGAGGCCCTCAAGCTCGCCGCCGGCTTCCGCGGCGAGGAGGCCGTCGACGCCGGCGTCACCGAAGAGGACGCCCTCGAGCTGGTCCTCGGCCTCCTCGCCCCGCCCCGCCTGATGCAGCTCGCCGTGGAGGCCGTGGAGCTCTACGTCTGGGACCGCGCCGGCAGCGACAACTAGCAGCAGCCGGCTCCGCGCTCCGCGGGAGCGCCCGGTCCTGCCCGACCGATACGGCGGACGGCGGATATCGCGATCGGAATCAGCAGGAGGGTCACCAGGACCAGAAGTAGGCTGCCGGCCAGTGCCAGGGGGAGTTCGCCTGGCGACCCAAGTCCCGAGCCGGCCACCCGCGTGCTCGTCGAGACCCCGCCTCGCTGCGCCCATTTCATTCCCAGGTCGTCGGCCTGGGGCTCGAGGACGTTTTGCGCGAGGGCGGTATCGCCAAGGTCTTCGAGGCCAGCGACCTTGTTCTGGGAGAAGTCGACGTTTTCATCCGTTTTGCCCCGAACGATGCCCCAATGCGAACTCTGCGACGGATTCTTGCGATAGATCAGCCATTCTCCGCTCGGGGCCAGGAAGTTGTAGTCCCAGTAGTCGGCTCCGCCGCGGTTGTCCACGTGAAGTACTGAGTGGAGCCGGAAGGGAACTGCATCCTGCGCATTCAGCTCGCAGTTCTCTGGCGGCTTGCCTGCGAGCGCCTGCCGGCAGACGACGATGGCGAGCTTGCTCGTATTCAATCCCTCAAACCCGCGTGGAGCCGCGGGAACCGTTCGGTATCCGGATTTGGGGATGTTGAGTCCGTGGTCATGTCCGACCTGCGCCAGTGCGGCCGTGGTCAACAGGAGGACGAGGAGTCCGCTCGACGCGAGGCCCACCCGCCTCCACGGAATCCGCGAGAGCAGGCGTCCGAGCGTCAGAAAGACCAGATACAGACCCAGGACCAAGGTCGATGCGACGGCGGCCACGCGCAGCTCGGGGGCCGGTTCGTCGAGCAGGACGGCCGCGGACATCACCAGCAAGGAAGCGAGGAAGGCCACCGTCGGGAGGACGATGGGCCATCCGGACCTGCCTCCTGGGCGCTTGCTCCAAGACACGATCAGCGCAAAAAGCGCGACCGCGACATTGAGAAGCTCGACATGAAGCGCCGCTTCGCTTGCGGCCTCGGCGGCAATCGCCATTGCGCCTTGCACGATGGTCACTTTTACCAAGCATAGACCTGAGCATCTGATTGTCGAGATGTCCAAGCCGCCCGCTGGCGCGCAGGCTCGCCGAGAACGCCCTTCCGACCGCATAGCGAGTGGAAGTGCGGTCTCAGGCCAGCGCGGCGCGGATCTCGGCGATCGCCTGCTCGTTGTCGCGGAAGTGGACCGCGCGCAGGCCGAACTCGCGGGCGGCTTCGCAGTTCAGCTCCATGTCGTCGACGAAGACGCAGGCCCGCGGCTCCAGCCCGAGCCGCTCGACGGTGATCTCGTAGATCCGCTCTTCCGGCTTGCGGCAGCCGACGAAGGCGGAGTCGACGACGGTCTCGAAGATCTCGTCGACCGGCAGCTTCGCCCGCCACAGCGGCTCCCACTCGCGCACGTTGTTGGTCAGCATCGCCATCCGCAGCCCCTCCTCGCGCAGCCCCCGCATCAGCTCGATCATCTCCTCGTTCGGGTGCAGGGTGCCGAGGAAGACCTCGCGGAAGCGGTGCAGGTGCGGCCGGTGGCCGAGCAGCGGCTCGAGCCCGTCGCCGAGCCGCTCGAGGAAGTCGGCCTCGCTCATCTCGCCGCGCTCCATCGCGTGCAGCGGGTTGTCCCCGCCCTCCGCGGTGATCGCGCGCAGGGCGCCGCCGAAGGCTTCCGGGGAGACGCCGATCTCGTTTTGCAGCGCCATGAACGAGGGCAGCAGCGGCGTCGTCAGGACGCCGCCGAAGTCGGAGACGACCGCGAGCGCGGCGCCGTCGCTGGCGCCGGCCTCAGGCATCGGTGCGGGCGACCTCGTAGTGGCCGAGCCCCTCGCGCCCCTCGACCGACCAGCGGAAGAAGGCGATCCGCGAGTCGAGCCCGCGCCGGCGCACGGCGACCGAGCTGATCAGGGTGCCGGCGCCGCGCAGCGGCTGCGCGTCCTCGGCGTCGGCCCAGAGCTCGAGCGTCGCCCGCCGCTGCACGCCGTCCTCGCCGTACTCGGTCGAGAGCAGCGCCTCGCCGAACTCGACCGGCGCCGCGTCGGGGTCGCAGAGGACCGCGGCCACCTCCTCGTCGCCGTGGTCGGCGCCGCCCGCCGGCAGCGCCGAGCTGAGCGCCAGCAGGCCGCCGTCGGAGAAGACGATCCCGATCGACCGCCGCACTATCCGCCCGCGCTCGCCCATCGGCTGCAGCCTATCCTTCGCCGGCCATGGCCTCCTTCCTGATCCGCGACGCCGATCCCAAGCACGACGCCGCCGCCTGCGCGGCGATCTACGCGCCCAGCGTCGAGTCGGCCCCGACCTCGTTCGAGGAGATGGCGCCGAGCGCGGCCGAGATGGCGGAGCGGATCGCCGCCACCGTCGCCACCCACGCCTGGCTGGTCGCCGAGGCGGGGGGAGACGTGATCGGCTACGCCTACGCCGTCCCCTACCAGCAGCGGCCCGCCTACCGCTGGACCGCCACCGTCTCCGTCTACGTCGCCGCCGAGCGCACCGGCGAGGGGGTCGGCCGCGCCCTCTACGAGGAGCTGTTCGCCCGGCTCCGCGCCCGCGGCTTCCGCATGGCCCACGCCGGCATCACCCTGCCGAACCCGGCCAGCGTCGCCTTGCACGAGCGCCTCGGCTTCGCCCAGACCGGCCTGGGCCGCGAGGTCGGCTGGAAGCTCGGCGCCTGGCGCGACGTCGGCTACTACCAGCTGGAGCTGGCGCCGGCGCCGGCGGGGCGCCCGCCGGACCCGCTGCCGCCGCAACGGGCGCCCGCGGCGGAGCCGGTCGAGCCGGCGGACCGCGCCGGGTAGGATTCCTCCCATGACTGAGGATCTCGAAACCCTGACCGAGGAGGACGTCTACGAGGCGCTGGAGGAGGTAATCGACCCCGAGCTGGGTCTCGACTTCGTCTCCCTCGGCCTCGTCTACGACGTCAACATCGAGGGCGAAGACGTCTACGTCACCTTCACCCTGACGACCCCCGCCTGCCCGATCGGCCCCCAGGTCTCCGAGCAGATGAAGGAGTTCGTCGGCGACCTCCCCGGCGTCGCCGCCGTCCATCCGAAGATGGTCTTCGACCCCGCCTGGTCACCGGAAATGATGACCGAGGAGGCGAAGTTCGCCCTCGGGTTCTAGGAGGCTCAGGTGAGCCCCTGCAGGCCGTAGCGCAGGCCGAGGGCGAGGGCCAGGAGGCCGAGGCCGCGGCGCAGCAGCGTCTCCGGCAGGCGTGGCTGGAGGCGGGCGCCGAGGTAGGCGCCGGCGAGGCCGCCGAGGCCCATGCCGATCCCGAGGGTCCACTCGGGGGCGATGTCGCCGCTGGCGCCGAGGCTGAGCAGGGCGTAGGTGAGGACGCCGGCGAGCGAGGTGAGGAAGGTGGCGGCGAGCGCCGCCGGCGCGACCTCGAGCACGGAGAAGCCGAGGCCGACCATGATCGGGCCGAGGATCGAGCCGCCGCCGATCCCGTAGATGCCGCCGACGGTGCCGACCGCCAGGGCGAGGATCAGGATCAGCCGCCGCCGGCGGCGGTCCGGGGGGCCGGCGGGCCGCGGCGGCGACGCCAAGGCGAGCCAGGCGCCGAGCGGGATCAGCACCGCGGCGACGACGAAGAGGAACGCCTCGCCGCTGTCCAGCAGGAAGACGCGGATCGCGGCGCCGGCGACGACGCCGGGCAGGGTGCCGAGCACGAGCAGCCGCGCCAGCGGCCCGCCGAGCCGGCCCTGGCGGCGGAAGCGCAGCAGCGCCCCGGGGATCGCGATCAGGTTGTAGAGGAGGTTGGTCGGCGTCACCGCCGGGCTCGGCGTGTGGACGACGCTGATCTGGAAGGGGACGAGGAAGACGGCGCCGGAGACGCCGACCGGCGTGGTCAGCAGGGCAAGGCAGAAGGCCACCGCTGCGCCGAGGACCGCATCGCCCATCGCGGCAGCCTAGTGCGCGGGCGTGGTCTTTCCCCGGATTCGCTGAGCACTTGAAGGGGTTATGGCACCCACAAGTGCTCAGTCCTCGTCGACCCGCGGCAGCTCGCGGCCGCCGCCGTTGCCGTTGGTGTTCGGCACCTCTTCGGCGCTGACGTCGTAGTCGTAGTGGCGGTTGGCGGCGGTCGCGTCGGGACCGCTCCCCGGGCCGCCGAACGGCCCGCGCCCGAAGACCCCGCCGGCGCCCGACATCCCGATCACGGTGAAGCGGCCGAGCGTGAACCGCTTCAGCAGCGCCCGCGCCAGCGCCCGCGTCGGCGGGATCAGGAGGAAGAGGCCGACGATGTCGCTGAGGAAGCCCGGCGTCAGCAGCAGCGTGCCGCCGATCACGATCAGCACCCCGTCGGCCACCTCCTTGCCAGGGAAGCGGCGCTGGGCGAGGGCTTCGTTGAACCGCCGCCAGGCGCCGCGCCCCTGGTGGCGCAGCAGCAGCGAGCCGGCGACCGCGTCGAGCAGGAGCAGCAGCAGCGTCGGCCAGAGGCCGATCAGCTCGCCGACCTTGATGATCACGAACAGCTCCGCGATCGGGACGACGATGAAGAGGATTACGAGGACCGCCACTCCTCAAGGGTAGGGAGTGGCGCCCCTCGCCAGCGCTCGCCGGCCCGCAGCGAGAGCGCGCCGACGCCGGCCAGCATCGCCGCCGGCGCCAGCAGGATCGTCTTCACGGCGGCGGCTCCGCGCTCAGGCGGCGGCCGCGGCCTCGGTCGCCGCGGCCTCGAGCTCGGCCAGCGCCTCGTTCAGCCCGCCGCCGAGGAGTTCGATGTCCTCCATCTCGTCGTAGTCGGCGAGCAGGCCGAAGCCGACCTTGCCGTTGTAGCTCATGATCGCCACCGCCAGGGCGTGGTTCTCGGGCAGGAAGGCGACCGGGAAGACCTCCTCCATTTCGCGCCCGAGCACGTACAGCGGCAGCTGCGGCCCCGGCACGTTGGTGACGATCAGGTTGAAGAGCCGGGTCGAGAAGTTGATCCGCGAGGCCTGCGCCAGCAGGGTCGGCGGCGCGAAGTCGTTGAAGCGGGAGATCACTTCGGCGCCGAGCGCCTGCTTGGAGCGCTTCAGCCCCTCCATCGCTTCGCTGATCACCCGCAGCCGCCGCACCGGGTCCTCGATGTAGACCGGCAGCGGGCCGCGCATCAGCGTGATCCGGTTGCCGAGGTTGCCGCGCTCGTCCTCGGCCCGGATCGAGACCGGGACCAGCGCCCGCAGCTCCAGCCCCTCGGTGCGGATGCTGCGGCTGTGCAGCCAGTTGCGCAGCGCGCCGGTGACGACGGCGAGGACGACGTCGTTGACGGTGCCGCCGAAGGTGTTCTTGATCCGTTTGAAGGTCTCCAGCTCCGAGCGCGCCCAGACGTAGCGGCGGTGCGGGCCGATCGGCTGGTTCAGCGGCACGTCCGGGGCCGGGTCGGCGAAGGCGCTGACGATCTCGCTCAGCCCCTCCAGCGCCTCGACCGCCCGCTTCGCCGCGTGCTCGGGATGGCGGACGGCGCCGACCGCGCGCTCGGCCAGCGCGATCGGGGCGGCGACCACGTCACTGATCCCGCGCGCGACCAGCTGCGTCGTCGTCGGCTCGGGCGCCGGCACCCAGTCGTCGCTGACCCGGGCCGGCTCCGGCACCGGCTCGAGGTCGAAGAGGACGGTGCCGATGTCGACGCCGGAGATCCCGTCGACCATCGCGTGGTGGGTCTTGGTCAGGATCGCGAAGCGGTCGCGTTCGAGCCCCTGCACCAGCCACAGCTCCCAGAGCGGCTTGGAGCGGTCGAGCTGCTGCGAGAAGACGCGGCCGCAGAGCCGTTTCAGCTGCGGCTCGCCGCCCGGCTCGGGCAGCGCGGTGTGGCGGATGTGGTAGGTCAGGTTGAAGTTGACGTCGTCGGCCCACAGCGGCCGGCCCGCCTCCAGTGGCGGCACCACCAGCTTCTGGCGGAAGCGCGGCACCTGGCTGAGGCGACCGCGCACGTGCTCGACCAGGTCGACGTACTTCGGCGGCGGCCCCTCGAAGATCAGGATCGCGCCGACGTGCATGTGGCTCGACGAGCTCTCGTTGGTCAGGAACGAGGCGTCGACGGCCGTCAGACGGTCGAGGTGGTTTCCCTCCGTGCTCACTCGCACAAGGCTAGCTGCGCGCGCCGCCCGCGACCACCCGCCGCGCCCCCTGCAACGGTGGGTGTCTGAGCTGTGCGGGCCGATGGGACCGCCTAGCTCAGACACGCCCACCGGTACGCTTGGGGCATGTCCGGGACCGCCACCGCCGCGCCCAAGCGCGTGCTCCTCGCCGCCCCGCGCGGCTACTGCGCCGGCGTCGACCGCGCCGTGCAGACGGTCGAGCGCGCGCTCGAGCTGCACGGCGCTCCGGTCTACGTGCGCAAGGAGATCGTCCACAACAAGCACGTGGTCGAGGAGCTGGCCCAGCGCGGCGCGATCTTCGTCGAGCAGGAGACCGAGGTCCCCGAGGGCGCGATCGTCGTCTTCTCCGCCCACGGCGTCGCCCCCAGCGTGCACGAGAACGCCGCCGCCCGCGGCCTGCGCACGATCGACGCGACCTGCCCACTGGTGACCAAGGTCCACGTCTCCGCCCGCCGCTTTGCCGCCGACGGCTACACGATCGTGATGATCGGCCACGAGGGCCACGAGGAGGTCGAAGGGACGACCGGCGAGGCCCCCGACAGCATCATCCTGATCGAAACCGCCGACGAGGTCGAGGCGCTCGAGGTCCCCGACCCCGACAAGGTCGCCTTCATCACCCAGACGACCCTCTCGGTCGACGAGACCGCGGAGGTGATTGCCGCCCTGCGTGCCAAGTTCCCGTCGATCGTCAGCTCCAAGTCCGACGACATCTGTTACGCGACGACCAACCGCCAGATCGCCGTCAAGCAGCTGGCCCGCGAGTGCGAGCTGGTCCTCGTCATCGGCTCGACCAACTCCTCCAACTCCAACCGCCTGGTCGAGGTCGCCCGCGAGCACGGCGCCGACTCCCACCTGATCGACAACCACACCCAGGTCGACGAGGCCTGGCTCGAGGGCGTCGAGACGGTCGGCATCACCTCCGGCGCCTCCGCCCCCGAGGAGCTGGTCGAGCGCCTCGTCGCCTTCTTCCGCGAGCGCGGTGCCGAGGACGTCTCCGAGCTCCGCACCGTCCACGAGGACGTCCGCTTCATGCTCCCCAAGGAGATCCGCGAGCAGCTCGCCGCCCGGGCGTAGCGCCGCCGCCTACGGCAGGCCGGGGGCGAAGCTGACTGACCAGACGCGGAGGCCGGGGGAGGGGCGGAGGACGAGGCTGTGGGCCTCGTGGCCGGGGTGCTCGGCGATCGCGTGGAGGGCGGGGTGGGGGCCGACCGCGATCGGGTCGAGCCAGGCGCCGTCGAGCTCCGCCTCGACCGTGCCCTCGCCCTCGACCGTGACGTAGGCGCCGCCCGCCTGGTAGTCGAGGGCCAGCGCCGGGTCCTCCTCGCTCGCCGTCCAGGGCTGCTCCCAGGAGCCGCCGGGAAAGACCTCCGGCGTCGGCGCGATCACCTCGATCCCCGGCGCGTCGGTCGGCCGCACCGGCCCCAGCGGCGGCGGCAGCTCGCGCAGGGCGTCGATCTCGCGCAGCTCGTCCTGGATCGCCTCCTCGGTGGCGCGGTATTCGCCCTCGCCGAAGTGGGCCCAGGCGAGGGCGCCGCCGAGGCTCCAGAGGAAGAGGCTGGGCCAGCCCTCGCAGCCGTAGAGGTGCCAGAGGTCGTGCTCGGGGTCGATCGCGACCGGGAACTCGACGCCGAGCGCTGCGACCTCGGCCCGCACCGCCTCGGGGTCGGCGCCGAAGGGAAAGCGCGGCGCCTGGACGGCGAGCACGCTCAGCCCGAGGTCGCGGTAACGGCGCCACCACTGCGCCAGATAGGGCAGGGTGCGGACGCTGTTGAGCTGGGCGAAGTCGACGAAGTGGACGATCGCCGGCCCGCCCGCGGTCAGCGCCGGCATCGAGTCGGGCGGGTCGCCGAGCCAGATCAGCGACTCGGGCAGGTCGGGGGCGGCGATGTTGTCGCGACCGGGGCGCAAGGGCAGGGACGTTATCCTGGGCGCTCGTGCTTCAGCTTGGCGCCTTCTTCCTGCCGGTTGCGCCGTTGCTCGTTCTGCTCGCGGCGCTGCTCCTCGGCCGCTATCCGGGCCACGACGCGATCACCCGCCTCTCCGATCGGCTCGCCGACCGCGGCCGGCGCCGCCGCCCGTCCGCCCCGCGCCGGCGCGT
>CAZHLT010000064.1:0-1408 GCA_964533285.1 uncultured Conexibacteraceae bacterium
CCGGAGACGACGTAGCTGCCCCCCTTCAGGGCGAAGCACGGCGCCGGCTTGCCGCCTTCGGCGCAGGCCTCGCGCGGCCTCGTTTCCGCCACCGCTGCTTCGATCAGCCGGATCGCCCGCCGCCGTTCGGCGTCGCTCAGGCCCGGCTTCAGCCGGATCACGATCTGGGCCGAGTGGTCGTTGGGGAAGAGGTAGGCGAGCCGTGCCTTCGGCGTCCCCCGCGCCCGGCCCAGGTCGAAGACGACGGTGGCGACGAATTCTTCGTTGTCGATCGCCGGCGCGCTGGTGATCCCGTACTTGGTCGCCACCGCCAGCAGGTATTCCTGCAGCCGCGCCGCCGGCACCTGCGCGGCCAGCCGCCGCAACTGTTCGTCGATCTGGACGACCGCCTCGTTGAGGAAGGTCGCCGGCCCGGCGAGGAACTCGACCGGTTCCATCGCCGCCAGCTCGGCGCAGGGCCCCGGCAGCGGGTCCACACCCTCGGGCACCTTGCCCGAGAGGCAGCCCTCGAGCCGCAGCAGGCGGAAGATGTTGCGGCTGAGGATCAGCCGCTGCAGGTCGCCGCGGGCGAGGACGACCACCGGTTCTTCGCCGAAGTCGCGCCGCACCTGCTGCGTCGCCCGGTAGCTGGCCGTGTCGGAGTCGACCAGGGTGCCGACGCCGGCGTCGGTCGGGACCCGCGTCGCGCCGATCGCGGCGGCCACCGCGACGACGAGGCTGACCGCGAGCAGCGGCCGCGCATGGCGGACCGCCCAGGCGGCGACGCTGCCCAAGCGCGCACCCAACCGCCGCTCAGTCCATCGACAGCGGGCCGCTGATGTCCGCGTTCAGGAACTGGCTGACGAACGGGTTACTGGAGTCGAACAGCTCTTCTTTCGGCCCCGACTCGACGATCTTCCCGCTCCACAGCACGGCGATGAAGTCGGCGATCCGCCGCGCCGTGCCGAGGTCGTGGCTGATCACCAGGTAGCAGCCGCCGTTCTCGGCGTGGACCTCGCGGATCAGCTCGCAGAGCAGCGCCGTCCGCACCGGGTCGAGGCCGGAGTCGGGCTCGTCGAACATCACGATCGCCGGTTCCAGCACCAGCGCCCGGGCGAAGCCGGCGCGCTTGCGCATCCCGCCCGAGAGCTCGTTCGGCATCTTGTAGGTCGCCTCGGCGAGGCCGACCTCCTTCAGCCGCCGGTTGACGATCTCGCCGATCTCCTCCTCGCCCTTGTCGGTGTGCTGGCGCAGCGGGAAGGCGACGTTGTCGTAGATGTTCATCGACCCGAACAGCGCCCCGTCCTGGAACAGCAGGCCGAACTTTTTCCGCACCTCGAACAGTTCGTCGTCGGTCATGTTGGGGATCGACTCGCCGTGGACGAGGACGTCGCCCGAGTCCGGGTACAGGAGGCCGACGATGTGCTTG
>CAZHLT010000065.1:0-6277 GCA_964533285.1 uncultured Conexibacteraceae bacterium
GCCGATGTTCGACCAGCTATCCGAGCGCCTGCAGTCGACGCTCTCCGACGTCCGCTCGCGCGGCAAGCTGAGCGAGTCCGACGTCGACGCGGCGATGCGCGAGATCCGCCTCGCCCTGCTCGAGGCCGACGTCAACTTCAAAGTCGTCAAATCGTTTACCCGGACGCTGAAAGAGCGCTGCCTCGGCGCCGAGGTGATGGACAGACTCGACCCCGGCCAGCAGGTGGTGAAAATCGTCAACGAGGAGCTCGCTGCGCTGATGGGCGGCAGCGGCAGCGAGCTGGCGATGGCCGCCAGCGGCCCGACCGTGATCCTGATGGCCGGCCTGCAGGGCTCGGGCAAGACGACCGCCTGCGCCAAGCTCGCCAGGTTCTTCGCCAAGCAGAACAAGGACGTCGCCCTCGCCGCCTGCGACGTCTACCGGCCGGCTGCGGTCGAGCAGCTGGTGACGATGGGGGGCCGCGCCGGCGCCCACGTCTACGAGAAAGGCAGCGACGCGGACCCGGTCGAGATCGCCACCTGGGCGCTGGCGCAGGCGCAGGCCGAGCGCCGCGACGTGCTGATCGTCGACACCGCCGGCCGCCTCCACATCGACCAGGACCTGATGAGCGAGCTGGCGCAGATCCGCAAGAAGACGCGCCCGCACGACGTCCTCCTCGTCGTCGACGCGATGACCGGCCAGGACGCCGTCGGCGTCGCCGAAGCCTTCGCCGAGGTCGCCGAGTTCGACGGCGTGGTGATGACCAAGCTCGACGGCGACGCCCGCGGCGGCGCCGCGCTCTCGGTCAAGGCGGTGACCGGCAAGCCGATCCTCTTCGCCTCGACCGGGGAGAAGATCGAGGACTTCGACAAGTTCCACCCCGACCGGATGGCCTCCCGCATCCTCGGCATGGGCGACGTGCTCTCGCTGATCGAGAAAGCCGAGGCGCAGGTCGACGAGGAGCAGGCGCGCGACCTGCAGGAGAAGATGCGGAAGGACCAGTTCACGCTCGAGGACTTCCTCCAGCAGATGAAACAGGTCCGCAAAATGGGCCCGCTCAGCGGCCTGCTCGGGATGATCCCCGGGATGGGGGCGATGAAACAGCTGAAGAACGCCGACATCGACGAGCGCGAGCTCGACCGCACCGAGGCGATCATCCTCTCGATGACCCCGGCCGAGCGCCGCGACCCGCACCTGATCAACGGCTCGCGGCGCAAACGGATCGCCAACGGCTCCGGAACCCGCGTCCAGCACGTCAACCAGCTGGTCAAGCAGTTCGACCAGATGCGGGTGCTGATGAGGTCGATGGCCAGCGGCAAGATGCCGAGCCCCGAGCAGATGGCGCAGCTGAGCGGCGCCGCCCCCCGCCAGCGGCCGAAGATCCGCCGCAGATAGGGCCAAAAGCCGCGGCGAGCGCGATTCTGTACCCTCTCCGATCCAAATGGCAGTCCGAATCAGACTCAGAAGGGTGGGTTCGAAGAAGAACCCGATCTGGCGCATCGTCGTCGCCGACAAGCGCTCGCCGCGCGACGGCCGCACGATCGAGACGATCGGCCAGTACAACCCGCAGACCGAGCCCTCGACGATCGTGATCGACGAGGAGCGCGCCCGCCACTGGCTCGAGCACGGCGCCCAGCCCTCGGAGACGGTTGCCGGGCTGCTGCGCACCAAGGGCATCGCTGCCTCCGGCAGCTAGAGGAGGGGACAGATGACGGAGCTGCTCGAGTTCCTCGTCAAGGCCTTGGTCGAGGACCCGGAGGCCGTCGTCGTCGAGGAGCTGGAAGAGGACGGCGACCTGGTCTACGAGATCTCGGTCGCCGAGGGCGACCTCGGCCGCGTGATCGGCAAAGGCGGCCGCGTCGCCAACGCGATCCGGACGATCGCCAAGGCCGCCGCGGTGCGGATCGACCGCCGCGTCATCGTCGACATCCTCGACTGAGCCGGCCCCCGGCCAGTTCCGCTTTACTGGCGAGCGCGATGCGACTCGACGTCTTCACGCTGTTCCCCGAGGCCTTCGAGTGGTTCCAGACGCAGCGCTCGGTGACCAACGCGCTGGCCGAGGGCAACGAGCTGCGGTTCTTCAACTACCGCGAGACGACCCCGCTGGGCGCCGGCCAGGTCGACGACTCGCCCTACGGCGGCGGCGCCGGCATGGTGCTGCGGGTCGACGTCGTTGACGCGGCGCTGCAGGCGGCCTACGGCGAAGGGCCGCGGCCGCGGATCGTGCTGCTCTCGCCGACCGGGCCGGTGCTGAGCGACGCGATCGCCGACGAGCTGGTGGCGGAGCCGCACCTGGCGCTGCTCTGCGGGCGCTACGAGGGCTTCGACGACCGCGTCCACCGACACCTCGCCGACGAGGAGCTCTCGATCGGCCGCTACGTGCTGGCCGGCGGCGAGCTGCCGGCGATGGTCGTCGCCGACGTCCTCATGCGCAAGCTGCCCGGCGCCCTCGGCCACGAGGACTCGGCGGTCGAGGAGTCCTTCAGCCACGCGCTCGAGGGCATGCCCGAGTACCCGCACTACACGCGCCCGGCCAGCTACCGCGGCTGGGAGGTGCCCGACGTCCTGCTCTCCGGCGACCACGAGAAGGTGCGGCAGTGGCGCCTGGAGCAGAGCCGCCTGCGGGCCGCCGAGTTCGAGGCGCGCGAAGGCTGAGAGCCCCTTTCAGAATGCCCCGCACACGTCTGGCGGCGGCGGACGCTGCGCGGGGCGGCGTCCTCGGTCGGCCAAATAGCGCTTGGCTATTCGGCCTCCCTGCGTCCTTGCCCCGCTTGGCCCGGCGCTCGCCATCCGCGCACGCGGCATTCTGAAAGGGACTCTAAGGCGGGCGCCGGCGACCGCGGCGGCCGGTGGGAGCGACCCCGAAACCGCCCGTTGGCTACCATTCCGCGAGCCGCGCGGTTCCCGCACTGGGTCCGGCGGTTTTTTCTCGCCGGATCATGAGCTCCATAATCGACCAAATCGAGCGCGACCAGCTGCGGAAGGGCCTGCCCCCGTTCAGCCCCGGCGACCGTGTGCGCGTCCACTTCCAGGTGATCGAGGGCACGCGCAAGCGGACCCAGGTCTTCGAGGGCGTCGTCATCCGCCGCCAGGGCTCCGGTGTGCGCGAGACCTTCACCGTCCGCAAGCAGTCCTTCGGCGTCGGCGTCGAGCGGACGTTCCCGCTGCATTCGCCGAAGATCGAGAAACTCGAGGTGGCGGCGCGCGGCGACGTGCGCCGGGCCAAGCTCTACTACCTGCGCGGCCGCGTCGGCAAGGCCGCCCGCGTCGCCGAGCGGCGCTGGGGCATCGACGAGGAGATGGTCTCGACCCCGGTCGAGACCGCCGCCACCGACGCCGAGGGCGTCAGCCAGGAGGAGGTCGTCCCGGTCGAAGCCGAGGGGGCCGCCGAGGCGCCCGAGGCTGAGGAGGCGGCTGAGGCCGAGGCTCCCGAGGCTGAGGAGGCCACCGCGGCTGAGGAGGTTCCGGAGGCCGAGGAGAGCGCGCCGGAGGCGGAGGCGGAGACGGCTGAGCCGGAGGCGAGCGCCGAGGAGTCGGCGTCCGAGCCCGAGGCGGCCGAAGCGGGGGAGACCGAGGACAACGCAGCTTCTGGCGAGGCCGAGGACGAGGCGCCGGCTGAGGCCGACGACTCCGACGAGGACTCGGCCAGCTGAACCTTTCGATACCGAAGCCGAAGGGCAAAGGCGGCGGGCTGGTCGAGGTCGTCGTCATCGTCGCCCTCGCCCTCGGGCTGGCTCTGGCGATCCAGGCCTGGCTGATCAAGCCGTACCAGATCCCCTCCGAATCGATGGAGCCGACGCTCGACGTCGGCCAGCGCGTCCTCGTCAACCGCTTCATCTACGACTTCAAGGACCCGCAGATCGGCGACGTCGTCGTCTTCCACCCGCCGGCCGGGGCCGACGGCGGCGGCGCCGAATGCGGCGTCCACCATCCCGAAGGCCAGCCCTGCCCGAAACCGACCGTGGCGGAGTCGAGCCAGAACTTCATCAAGCGGATCGTCGCCGGGCCGGGCGACACGGTCGCGGTCAGGGAAGGCCACCCGGTCGTCAACGGCGTCGAGCAGACCGACGAGCCCTACATCACGCCCTGCGGGGGCGGCGGCAGCTGCAACATGCCGAAGCCGATCAAGGTCCCGGCGGGCCACTACTTCATGATGGGCGACAACCGCGGCGCCAGCGACGACAGCCGCTTCTGGGGCCCGGTGCCGGAGGACTGGATCATCGGCGAGGCCTTCTTCACCTACTGGCCGCCGGATCGCATAGGTTTCCTTTAAGGCAGTCGAAGTAGCCTGGTCGGCGCAGGGGTACGGTCCGGCGGCAGCCGGCGAGCCGACTTGGAGCCGACGTGGCGCGATTCTCGATCCCGAAACCGAAGGGCAGGGCCGGCGGGCTGGTCGAGCTGGTGGTGATCGTCGTGCTGGCGATCGGGCTGGCGCTGGCGATCCAGGCCTGGCTGGTCAAGCCCTACAAGATTCCCTCGGAGTCGATGGAACCGACGCTCGACGTCGGCCAGCGCGTCCTCGTCAACCGCTTCATCTACGACTTCAAGGACCCGCAGATCGGCGACGTCGTCGTCTTCCACCCGCCGGCGGGGGCCGAGGAACCGAGCGGGGCGCAGTGCGGCGTCAGCAAAGGGCTCGACCAGCCCTGCCCGAAGCCGACCGCCGCCCGGTCGGGCGAAACCTTCATCAAGCGGATCGTCGCCGGCCCCGGCGACACGGTCTCGATCAAGGAAGGGCACCCGGTCGTCAACGGCGTCGAGCAGACCGACGAGCCCTACATCAACCCCTGCCAGAGCTGCACGCTGCCGAAACGGATCGTCATTCCACCCGGCCACTACTTCATGATGGGCGACAACCGTGGAGCCAGCGACGACAGCCGCGAATGGGGACCCGTCCCCGAGGACTGGATCATCGGTGAGGCCTTCTTCACCTACTGGCCCCCAGACCGGATCGGCTTCCTCTAAGCCGAAACCGGGGATCACGCACCGGCGGCGGCTGGCCCGCAGCCGCCGCCGCTTCGCCTTCGACCGCGGCCTGCAGAGCCGCTACGGCCCCGGCGCCGACGAGGCCGGGCGCGGCTGCCTGGCCGGGCCGCTGGTCGCCGCCGCGGTCCTGATCGACTACGAGCGCCTCTCGCACGCCGACCGGCGCGCCCTCAGCGGCCTGCACGACTCCAAGCAGATGACCGAGGAGCGGCGGCTGGAGATCTACCCGGCGGTGCTGCGGGCCGCCGAGCGCGCCTGCGTCGTCGTCCGCTCGGCTGCCGGGATCGACCGCCGCGGCCTCCACAACACGAACATCGAAGCGCTCGCCTGCGCGCTCGAGGGGCTGGCGCCGGGCGAGGAGGCGATCGCCCTGGTCGACGGCTTCGCCCTGCCGCGCTGCCGCGTCCCGCACCGCCGCGTGATCGGCGGCGACGCGACCAGCGCCGCGATCGCCGCCGCCTCGGTGCTGGCCAAGGTGACGCGCGACCGCTACATGCGCGCGGCGGCGCTGCGCCACCCCGGCTGGGGTTTCGAGGAGCACGTCGGCTACTCGACCCCCGAGCACCGCGCCGCGATCGACAGGCTGGGGATCTCACCGCTGCATCGCCGCAGCTTCCAGAGTGTCGCGTACACGCAGCTGGGCCTGGCCTGAGCGGCCTTTCCTGATCGGCGCATCTCGGCGTCCTCGGTCGCTTGGGAGCGGAGCACACGGCGCTCCCTGCGTCCTTGATCTGCTGGGTCAGGAAAGGCCGGCGCGCCTGAAGGCGCCGGCGATACCGACGGCGGCGATCGCGCCGAGCACCGGCACCGCCGCTGCCGCCGCCCGCGGTGGCAGCACCAGCTCGAACAGCGGCATTTCGTCGCCGATCCGGTCGCCCAGCGGTCCCAGCGGGCAGTCGCCGCCGTGGGCGGCGACCACCGCGCCCTCGGCGAGAAGAGCGCCGGCCGCGAGCGTCGTCCGCCATGAGCGCCGGCCGCTCAGCGCCGCCCGCCAGGTCTCGGCGATCGCGCCGAGGAAGCCGATCGCCAGGGCCGCGTGGAAGGCGCGCCAGAGGCCGACGGCGGGGCTGGGGCTGCCGCTCTGCACGCGGTCACTGTAGAGCGCCGTCGAGCCCTGTCGCGCCGGGCGGGACGAAGCTCGACAGCGCCCAGGTGAGCAGCCCCACGAATCACCCGGCCTGAGCCGACAGCCAGCGACCGTCGCGCCGACCAGCGCCGCAAGGCGTGCAGCGACCGTCGCGCCGACCAGCGCCGCAAGGCGTGGTTGCTTTTTGCGCGATAAGCGGACCAAGGAAACACGCGCAGGGGGGA
>CAZHLT010000066.1:0-8710 GCA_964533285.1 uncultured Conexibacteraceae bacterium
GTTTCGCCGGATTCGTTCAGCGTTTCCATCCGCATCCCGATCGCGAACTGGTCGACGGCGGTCAGGTTGGCGACGTCGGCGGGGGCCGGGGTGACGGTCAGCTCGGCCCAGTCGAAGCGGGTCGGCGACGCGAAGGTCACCCCTTCTTCGACCGGAGCGCCATAGGAGAGATAGACGCGGCCCGATTCGAGGGTGTCGACGGTCAGTTCGCCGCCGGGGATTTCGCTCAGCAGCTTCGGTTCGTCGTCGCCGATCCCGGTGACGTCGTAGTTGCCCCCGTGGACCGTGACGTAGACGTCGTCGCGGCCGCTCTGGTTGACGATCTGCAGCTTGACGGCGGCGCCGGCGGCGGCCGGCAGGGCGAGCGCGGCGAGGCCGGCGAGCGCCGCCAGCAGCGGTGGCAGGAGGCGGGCACGGACACGGGGGACGAGGCGCGAGCGGTTCATGGCGCGGTAATCGGCGCCGACGCCGGCCGCCTTTAAAGTGCGGCGCGAACGCCCGTTCCCGGACCGGAGGCCCCGCCCCTTGGACATAGTCCTCGCCCTCGTCGCGGCGCTCCTCTTCGCGCTCGGCACCGTCCTGCAGCAGAAGGCGGGGATCGACGAGCCCTCCGACGGCGCCGCCCGCAGCCTGCTGCTGCGGATGGCGCGGCGGCCGGTCTGGCTGGCGGGGATCGCCGCCGACACCGGCGGCTTCCTCGCCCAGGCGGCGGCGCTCGGGGTCGGGCGGCTGGCGGTGGTGCAGCCGCTGCTGGTCTCCTCGGTTGTCTTCGCGCTGCCGCTGGGGGCGCGGCTGACCGGCCAGCGGGTGCGCCGGCTCGACGTCCTCGCCGCCTTTCTGGTGGTCGCCGCGCTGGTCGTCTTCCTCGCCGTCGCCGACCCCAGCGGCGGCCGCGAGGACGCGCCGCTCTCCGAGTGGCTGCTGGCCGGCGGCATCTGCGTCGCCGTCTGCGTGCCGCTCATCGCCCTCGGCCGGCGCGGGCCGGCCCCCCGCCGCGCCGCCCTGCTCGGGATCGCGACCGGCATCCTCTTCGCGCTCTCGGCGGCGCTGACCAAGGCGGTCGTCGACGAGCTCGGCGAGGGCCCGCTGGCCGTCCTCGGCGACTGGCACCTCTACGCCCTGGCCGCGGTCGGCTACGCCTCGATGACGCTCAACCAGCTGGCGCTCAACACCGGCTCGCTGGCCCCGGCGGTGGCGACCAGCATGGCCCTCGACCCGATCACCAGCGTCGTCCTCGGCGTCACCGTACTGCACGAGACGCTCGACTCGAGCCCGCCGGAGCTGGCCGCGACCCTCGCCTCGCTGGCCGCGGCGGCGGTCGGGATGGCGATCCTCGCCCGCGCGCAAGCGGAGACGCAATCCGTCCAGGGCGCTGTTTCCGCCCCCGCCACCGCCTAGCATCGGGCGCCGGATGAGCCCCGAGGAGCCCAAGCCGCCGACCGCGGGAGAGGCTGGCGCCGAGCACGACGGGGGCGGCGCTCGCGCCGACTTCCAGGAGCAGGTCCGCGCCGACCGCCTGGCGAAGCTGGCGCAGCTGCGCGAGCACGACGTCGAGCCCTACCCCGTCCGCTTCGACCGCGACACGACGGCCGCCGCGATCCGCGAGGAGCTCGGCGGCCTTGCCGCCGGCGAGGACAGCGGCCGCCGGGTGCGGATCGCCGGCCGCGTCCTCGGCGAGCGCCGCCACGGCGGCCTCGACTTCGCCGACCTGCGCGACGAGACCGGCCAAATCCAGCTGATCGCGACCCGCGACGCGGTCGGCGGCGAGGAGCTGCACGAGTTCTCCGAGCTCGACCTCGGCGACTGGGTCGGGGTCGAGGGCACAGTCGTCGCCTCCGACAAGGGCGAGCTCTCGGTCCGGGTCGAGCGCTTCCAGCTGCTGGCCAAGAGCCTGCGGGCGCTGCCCGACGTCCGCCACGGCGTCACCGACCCGGAGATGCAGTACCGCCAGCGCTACCTCGACCTGATGCTCGACGAGCCCTCGCGGCGGGTCTTCCGGATCCGTACCGCGGTGATCGCGGCGATCCGCCGGGTGCTGGTCGAGCGCGGCTTCCAGGAGGTGGAGACGCCGGTCCTGCTGAGCCAGGCGGGCGGCGCCGCGGCGCGGCCGTTCGTCACCCATCACAACGCGCTCGACATCGACATGACGCTGCGGATCGCGCTCGAGCTGCCGCTGAAGCGGCTGATCGTCGGCGGCATGAACCGCGTCTTCGAGATCGGCCGCGTCTTCCGCAACGAGGGCCTCGACACCCGCCACAACCCCGAGTTCACGCTGCTCGAGGCCTACCAGGCGTTCGGCGACTACCACGACATGATGGACCTGACCGAGGCGATCGTCGCCGCCGCCTGCGAGGAGGCGATCGGGACCACGGTGGTCGCGATCGACGGCCGCCAGGTCGACCTCGCCCCGCCCTGGCCGCGGCGGACGATGGCGGAGCTGATCGAGGAGAACGCCGGGGTCGAGATGCACCCCTCGATGCCGGTCGAGGAGGCGCGGAAGATCGCCGACGAGCGCGGCCTCGAATACCTCGACGGCTGGGGCTCGGGGAAAATCATGGCCGAGGTCTACGACGACAGCTCCGAGCACCTGCTGGTCGCGCCCACCTTCGTCATCGACCACCCGCGCGAAGTCTCGCCGCTGGCCCGCGCCCACCGCGACGACCCGGCGCTGACCGAGCGCTTCGAGCTGGTCGTCGCCGGCCGCGAGCTGGCCAACGCTTACAGCGAGCTCAACGACCCGGTCGAACAGGCCGAACGCTTCCAGTCGGAGGCGCGGCTGCAGGCCGACGGCGACGACGAAGCCGAACCGGTCGACGACGACTACGTGCGCGCCCTCGAATACGGCCTCCCTCCAACCGGCGGCCTCGGCGTCGGCGTCGACCGCCTCGTGATGCTGATCTCCGGCGCCGACGCGATCCGCGACGTGATCCTCTTCCCGACCCTGCGCCCGGAGGGGTACGACGGCGAGCCCGGTCCCTCGCAAGCTTCCACCGCAACGTCGGACGGAGCGGACTTCGCCGCGCCCCGTCAAACGGCAGCTTCCAGCCCGGCCGAGGAGCCGGGATCTGCCGGAACGGCCCGTGGGCGGGGATCCGCCGAGACGGACCGTGGGGTCGCTGCCGGTGCCCCATCTGAAATCACTCAGCCCGTAAGGGCGATTTCAGATGGGGTACCGGCAGCGACCCCCCACCTCCGCCCCCGCAGTACGCGCCCCCTCGCCTGGCTCTCAGTCCTCGTCGCCCTCTTCTCGCTGCTCCCCACGGCGACCTCAGTCCGCTTCGACCTCGGCCACTTCGGCTTCATCCACGGCGGCGGCCGCTCCGCCGGCCTGATCGCCTCGGTCGCGATCGGGCTCGGGATCCTCGCCGTCGCCCGCGGCCTGGCCCGCGGCAAGCGCCGCGCCTGGGCGATCGCCGTGATCCTCTTCGCCGCCGCCGCCTTCGTCCACCTCGTCCACGGCCCCGACCCGATCTCGGTCCTGCTCTCCGCCGGCATGCTCGGCGCCCTGATCTGGTTCCGCCAGGACTTCCGCGCCCAGGGCGACCCCGGCTCGCTGCTGCAGGCGGCCGTCTTCGTCCCCGTCTACCTCGCCTTCGTCCTCGTCTTCACCTCGATCACGCTGCTCGCCGAGCGCGACCACATCCCGCAGGGCCTGACCCTGTGGGGCAACGTCGAGACGATGTTCAAGGGGATGATCGGCCTCGACGGCCCCTACACCTACGACCGCGAGGTGTTCGGCGACTTCTTCGAAATCACCCTGATCATGCTCGGCGTGATCGGCCTCCTGACCTTCCTCTTCCTGCTCCTGCGCACCTTCGTCCAGTCCCAGCCGCCGAGCGCCGAGCGCCGCCGCCAAGCCGAGGAGATCGTCCGCCGCTGGGGCGACGACACGCTCGACTACTTCGCCCTGCGCCGCGACAAGAACTACTTCTTCTCCGGCGACGGCCGCTCGCTGATCGCCTACCTCTACGTGCGCGGCACGGCGATGGTCGCCGCCGACCCGATCGGCCCGCCCGAGGACACCGCCCGCACCGTCGACGAGTTCCTCCGCTTCTGCGCCGGGCGCGGTTGGCGGGTCGCCTTCTTCGCCGTCCGCGAGACCGACGCCGAGATCTACCGCGAGCGCGGCATGCACCCGATCTACCTCGGCGACGAGGCGATCGTCCACCCCGACCGCTTCAGCCTCGACGGCCCCGGGATGAAGCCGGCGCGCAGCGCCGTCCGCCACGTCGCCAAGACGCACGACTTCGAGCTGATCGCCGAGACCGAGGCGAGCGTGGAGCTGATCGCCGAGCTGAACGAGATCAGCGCCGAGTGGCGCGACGGCTCGCCCGAGCGCGGCTTCACGATGGAGCTGGGCGAGGACGTCGAGGGCGTCAACCCCGACTTCGTGATCGCGATCGCCCGCGAGCAGGGCGGCCGCGTCGCCGGCTTCCTCCGCTTCGTCCCGGTCTACGGCGAGGAGCCCGGCTACTCGCTCGACCTGATGCGGCGCCGGCCCGACTCCGCCAACGGGCTGACCGAGTTCCTGATCGCGGAGACGGCGCTGGCGCTCGGCGCCCGTGGCTTCAAGCGGCTCTCGCTCAACTTCGCCGCCTGGGGGCGGCTGCTCGACAGCGCCGAGGACGCCGGCCTCGGCGGCCGTCTGCAGCGGCTGATGGCGAAAGGGCTCAACCCGTTCTTCCAGATCCAGAGCCTGCGCGACTTCAACCAGAAGTTCGACCCCGAGTGGGTGCCGCGCTCGGTCGTGATCGACGACGTCGCCGACCTGCCGCGGGTGGCGATGCTCTACGCCAGCGTCGAGGGCTTCCTCGACGTCCCCGTCCTCAGCCGCGTCCTCGAACCCCCGATCCGCCGCAGCGAGCCCACCGAGACGCCCGCGCGGCAGTGATTTCAGCTCCTATGGAGCTGAAATCACTGCCGCGTGCTACTCGACGAGGTAGCGCTCGGGGACGAATGTCTGGGTGTCGACCGGGGGGCGGACGTAGGCGCGCTCCTGGCGCGGCGGCAGCACGACCTTCTCGGTTTTCACCCGCTTGTAGGGGACCTGTTCGAGCAGGTGCGAGATCAGGTTGAGGCGGGCGGTGCGCTTGTCGTCGGCCTCGACCACGTACCAAGGGGACTCCTTGGTGTCGGTGTAGGCGAACATCTGGTCCTTGGCTTCGGCGTAGTCGACCCAGCGCTCCCGCGCCTCGAGGTCCATCTCGCTCAGCTTCCACTGCTTCGCCGGGTTGTCGATCCGCGCCTGGAAGCGCCGCTCCTGCTCCTCGTCGGAGACCGAGAGCCAGTACTTGACCAGGATCAGGCCCGAGCGCTTGAGGATCTCCTCGAAGCGCGGGGTCGTCCGCATGAACTCCTCGTACTCGGCGTCGCTGCAGAACCCCATCACCCGCTCGACCAGGGCGCGGTTGTACCAGGAGCGGTCGAAGAGGACCATCTCGCCGCCGGCCGGCAGGTGGGCGACGTAGCGCTGGAAGTACCACTGCGTCTGCTCGCGCTCGGTCGGCTTGGCGAGGGCAGCGATGCGGACGACGCGCGGGTTGGTGCGCTCGGTGATCCGCTTGATCGCGCCGCCCTTGCCGGCGGTGTCGCGGCCCTCGAAGATCACCGCCACCTTCAGCCCTTTGTGGACGATCCATTCCTGCAGCCGCACCAGCTCCACCTGCAGCCGTTCGAGCTCCTTTTCGTAGCCCTTCTTCGAGAGGACCTTGGGCCCCTCGCTGCGCTCGCGCTTGTCGCCGTGGTTGCTCATCCGCTCGCCACATCATCGGCCATCGCCGGCTCTCCGGCGCCGATTGCACGCATCTTCTCGCCGCTGTGCTGGCGCGCGTAGAGGAAGTAGATCGCGAACCCGATCAGCGCCCAGACCGCGAGCCGGACCCAGGTCGCCCCCGGCAGCGTCGCCATCAGCGCCAGCGAGGAGACGATCGCGACGCCGGCGACCAGCGGCAGCGCCGGCACCCGGAAGGGGCGCTCGAGGTCCGGGTAGCGGCGGCGGAGGACGACGACGCCGGTGGAGACGATGATGAAGGCGAGCAGGGTCCCGATCGAGATCAGTTCGCCGAGCACCGAGAGCGGCACCAGGCCGGCGACGACGCCGCCGAGGATCCCGCAGAGGACGATCGAGAACTGCGGCGTCTTGGTCCGTCGGCTGACCTGGCCGAAGCGCGGCGGCAGCATCCCGTCCTCCGACATCCGCATGAAGATCCGCGTCTGCCCGTAGAGGGTGACCAGCACGGTCGAGGCAAGGCCGACGACGGCGGCGACGTCGGTCAGCCGCAGCAGCCAGTCGAGGTTGGGGCCGGCGGCGGCGATCGCGGCGGCGATCGGGTCGTCGACGCCGAGCTGGCGGTAGCTGACCATGCCGGTGAGGACGAAGCCGACGGCGACGTAGATCGCGGTCGCGATCAGCACCGTACCGAGCAGCCCGATCGGGATCGTGCGCCGCGGTTCTCGCGCCTCCGCCGCCGCAGTCGAGACCGCGTCGAAGCCGATGTAGGCGAAGAAGACGATGCCGGCGCCGCGCAGGATCCCGCTCCAGCCGAAGTCGCCGAAGCCGCCGGCGTGGGCGGGGACGAACGGCTGCAGGTTCGAGGAGGCGACGTAGAAGATGCCGACGCCGACGACGAGGGCGAGGATCGTCAGCTTCAGCACGACCATCGCGTTGTTGGCGACCGCCGACTCGCGGGTGCCGAGCCAGAGCGCGGCCGAGGTCAGCAGCATGATCGCCACCCCCGGCAGGTTGACGATGCCGGGGTCATCGCCGAGCGGGGCGGTGATCAGCGCCTGCGGCAGGTGGATGCCGAGCGACTGCAGCAGGCTGTCGAAGTAGCCCGACCAGCCGACGGCGACGGTCGAGGCGGCGAACAGGTACTCGAGCAGCAGGTCCCAGCCGATGAACCAGCCGACGAACGAGCCGAAGGCGGCGAAGGCGTAGGAGTAGGTGCTGCCGGCGGCCGGGATCGAGGCGGCAAGCTCGGCGTAGCAGAGCGCGGTGAGGCCGGCGACGACGCCGGCGAGGACGAAGGAGACGACGACGGCGGGGCCGGCGTAGTGGGCGGCGGCGTCGCCGGTGACGACGAAGATGCCGGCGCCGACGACGCTGGCGACCCCGAGCAGGGTGAGGCTGAAGGCGCCGAGCGCGCTGGAGTCGAGCCGTTTGCGGTCGTGCTCGGCGGTGGCGAGGATCGCGTCGAGGTTGCCGCGGCCGGCTGCGCCCATCCCGGCATCCTGTCACCGCCCCCGGCGCGTGGTTCCTTTGTCCGGACAGGTCGGACAAAGGAACCACGAGTCGAGGGGCCCAGGGTGTGCGGTTCGATTGTCCGGACAGGTCGGACAAAGGAACCACGAGTCGGGGGGCTAGGGTGCGCGCGTGCGTGGACCCCGCCCGATAGCGCTCGCCGGGATCGGTGCCGGCCTGCTCTGCAACTACTGGATCCTGGAAGCCTGGCTGGCCGAGCGCAGCGACTTCGCCGCCTCCTGGATCAGCGATCTGGCGACCCGAACCGAGTCGACCGGCTGGCGCTTCGTCGCCCTCGGCGTCCTCGCCGGCCTCGCGGTCGCCGGCTTCGCCCTGGCCCTGCTGGCGGCCGATTCCCGGCGCCCCGCCTCCCCACCTCATGACCTTTGTAACCCTGTGGGTTACAAAGGTCATGAGGTCACGCGGGGCGGTGGCGCGCGCTGGTTGCGCCGCGGCTTTTGGGCGCTGTTTGCGGCCGGTGCCTTTGCCGTGTTTGCCGGTGCCGCCCCGCTCAGCTGTCCGGAAGGGATCGAACCGGGCTGCTCGCTCGCCTACGACCCGCTCGACGTCGTCCACTCGCTCGCCACCGCCGGCGAAATCGCCGCCACCGTCCTCGCCTTCGCCCTCGTCGGCGCCGGCCTGCTCCAAACCTCCGCCTCCGGTCGTCGTTTGCCCCGCCCCGGGCTGCAGGCGAGGACCGGGGCCTGGCTGACGCTGGGGCTGGGGGCGGTTTGGGGGGTGGTGACGGTGCTCACCGGGGTGACGTACCTCGGCGACGCGCTCGACTCGGTCAAGGGGGCGCTGCAACGGGGCGACCAGGTGGTCTTCGGCGCCTGGCTCGTCCTGCTCGGGTTCGCCGCGACTCCGGGGGCGCGGCAGGTCTAGTCCGGAGTGCGTGGGGGGTTTCGCCAATCCCCCAGGAAAGGCGAAGGGGTGGCCCGGGAGCTGGAGAGATACCCGGGGCCACCCCTTCTGCTTGATCGCTGGCTACCTGCCGGAGGGAATCGGTTCGGCGGCAGCCGCCCTCAACACCGTGCTGGTGCCGAAGTGTTCGTTCAGCTCACCGGCGTGCAGGGACGGACGAATTCGGTCGTCGCGTTGGTGCCGTCGCTGAATTTCGCCACGGCGTGCGCCTGCAGCCTGCCGTCGGGGCACTTGGCGCTGAGGATGCTGACCTGCTTGCCGCCGCGGGTGAATTTCTTGTCGATCTTCAGGTTGAAGTCGGTCACCGAGCCGCTGCCACCGGCGATTTTCGGGATCGTCGCGATGGATTCCAGGCCGTAGCGGCCGTGGTGGACCTTCTTGATTTTCACCGTGGTGACGATCGCGCCCGGCACCGGGTTGCTGAAGTAGGCGTGGATGTAGAACGTCGTCGTGTTGCCCTTGACGCCGCCGTTGAAGACCAGCAGCTTCGATTTCACTTTGACCGGCGGCTGTTCGGCGAACGCGACCTCGGCGGTCGTTTCGCCT
>CAZHLT010000067.1:0-11473 GCA_964533285.1 uncultured Conexibacteraceae bacterium
CGGGCTGTCGGGGGCGCCGGCCCCCCCGCCGCGGCGCCCCGCCCCTGGAAGTCGTGGTTCCTTTGTCCTCTATATACGGACAAAGGAACCACGGGATCGCGAGGGACCCAGTCCCTCCATCCCGTGGTTCCTTTGTCCTGCCCAGGCGGACAAAGGAACCACGGGATCTCACGCGCCTGGACTGGGCTACGTCTGAACCTGGGAGGGGAGGGTGCTCGCCGCCCTACCTGCCTACGGAGGGTGGCGAGCACCCTCCCCGTGCGTGGCCGGTCGTGGAGCTACTCATCTAGGGGCGCCGGCGTCCAGCAGCTCCCGGGTCTCCGGGGCGGGGCTGAGCCCGAGCTCGGCGAACGCGGCCTCGCAGCGGCGATACGCCTCCAGCGCGGCATCGGCGTCGCCAAGCAGGATCGCTATCCGGATCCGCAACCGCCAGGCGGTCTCGCGGAACGGGTCGGCCTCGAGCGTGCGTCCGCTGAGCTCGCGCGCGAGACGGTAGTCGCCGCCTTCGAAGGCGAGCTCGGCCGCCTCTTGCTGGGCCTCCAGGCAGAGCGCCTCGACCTCGCTGCGCCGCTCGTAGACCCATGCCGCATCCAGGCGGGGCAGGTATTCGCCGGCACGGCTCGGGGCGAGCGCCTCGATGATCGCCCGCATCCGCGCCTCTCCGCGCAGCCGCGCCGTCTCGGCCAACCCGGCGACGAGGAGCGAGCTCTCGCTGCTGATCGTGGCCCGCTCGCCGAGTCGGACCGAGGCGCGGTCGCTGAGCAGCGCTTCCTCCGGCAGCAGCGTTCGCAGTCGATGCACGGCCTGGCGCAGGTAGGCGCGCACCGAGTCGTCGTCGCGGCCGTCAAAGAGCACCTCGAGGAGCTCCTCTCTGCTGGCCGAGCGGGTGCGGCGCGAGGCCAGGTAGGCGAGCAGCTCCAGGCACTTGGAGAGGGGCGGGCGCGTTTCCTCTCCGTCGATCACGATCGATGCCTCGCCGAACTCCCGCAGCAGCACCGTGTGCTCGCCGTAGCCGGCGACCGTTACGCCCTGGGCGAGCAGCGATCGGCCCAGCCGGTGCCAGGCGGAGTCGGTTCGGGGCTCGGCGTCGATCTGCCGTGAGACCACCGCCGGAAAATCGCCGAGCGCCTGCAGCAAGAGGTGGTTCGACCCCTGCCGGGCGGCCGCTTCGAGGGCCAGCTCGGCGGCCGCGTCCGCGGCCTCCTCGTTGCCCGCCCGCCACTCCGCCTCGGAGAGGTAGACCGCGGCCGACGGCAGCTCGATGTGACCGCACGATGCCCGCATCAGCCCCACGGTGCGCCGCAAGCGCTCGAGCGCTGCCGTGTCGGCGCCCTCCAGCAGCTCGGCGAACCCGTACCAGAGGTCGCAGGCGGCGCGGAACAACCAGCCGTCGACATAGGTGCCGGCGTCGATCGCGTCGAGCGCGGACCGCGCGGCGGCGGCGTCGCGGTGCAGCCGCAGCTCCATTCGCGCCTCGGTCAGCGTGATCGAGGCTGCCCAGCCGTCGGCGCCGATCCCGTGGTAGCGATCCTTGGCGGCCTCGATCACCTCCCGGGCCCGGGCCGCGTCACCCGCGTCGACATAGATCTCCGGCCCGACGAAGGTCAGCATCCCGAGCGGGCGGACGCTCGCGGCCATCGCCTCTTCGTACATCGTGAGCGCTCGCGCCGTTCTGCCGGTCGCACGCAATACCGCGATCCGCCAGGCGGTGACGACCGAGTCCGCCCAGCGTGAGCCGGGCGGCATCTCGATCTCCCCGAGGCGCCCCGCGAAGTAGTCGGCGAAGAGGATGAAGAGGTCGAACGGGCCGCCGCTCAGCTGCGGCCGTCGCGGCCGCTCGACGCTGTCGGCGATGAGGTAGCCGACAGCTTCCACCTCGGGCCCCGATCCGGCGGCGAGGACCGCGGCCGCGTCCCCCGGTCGCCCGCGCATGTAGTAGCACCAGGAGACCAGGGCGGCCGCGTGTCCGGAGCGACGGGCGACCGGCTCGAGCTCGCCGCGGTGGGCGAGATCGTCGGCGACCCGCTCGGTCCCGCGGTAGTCCTCTTCGCCCCAGCAGATCATCAGCTCGGCGATCGCGAGGTTGGTCGGGGGGCGCGCGCCGGGCTCGGCGAAAGCGGTCAGCCAGCGCCGCGCCTGGTCGAGGTCGAGCCGCTCGACGACGGCGAGAATCGCCCGCTCGGCGAGGTCCGCCGCCTCCTCGGCGGCACCGGCTCGCAGCAGTTCCTCGGTCGCGTCCTCGAGATGTCCCTCGGAGGCCAGCAGCTGCCCGTGGGCGCGGCGCAGCGCGGCGAGCTCCGCATCGTCCCGGCGCTCCAGCAGCGCCAGGAGGTACTCGCGGAAGCGGGGGTGGCAGCGCATCTTGGGCTCGCCTGACTCCTCCCAGGCGACGGGCAGGTGGGCCATCCGCAGCGACGCCATCCGGGCTGCGGCCTGGTCGAGCCCGAGCGCGGCCGCGCGCCGCGGATCAACCTCGTCGAGGATCGAGGTGCGCACGAGGAAGTCGCGCAGCTCGGGCTCGAGCTGGTCGAGGATGTGGGAGCCCAGATAGCTGAAGAGCGGGTCGACCTCGCCGCCCGCGCCGGGGATGTGGTCGGCGGAGTGCCAGGCCTCGAAAAGGACCCCCATCACCCAGCCGCCGGTGACCTCGACCACGTGCTCGGCGTCGAAGTCCTCGCGCCCGTTGCGGCAGAGGGCGGCGGCTGCCTCCGCGCTGGTGAAGGCGAGCTCCCGCTCGTCGAGCCAGGCGACGTCGGGCGGTGGGGGGAGCTCACAGCGAGACGGCAGCGAGCGGCGACTGATCATGATCGTGCGCACGGTGTCCGGGGCATGGCGGAGGAAGGCGGAGATCACCTCCCATGACTCCGACCCGTCGGGCAGCCGCTCGAGGTCGTCGAGCACCAGGACCAGCGGCTCGTCGCCGAGCGCGTCGGCGAGCAGGCCGGCCGCCTCGCGATGCGAGAAGCCCGCGGAGAGCGCAGCGGTCGCCCGGTTCGCGGCGTCGCTCACTCGCCGGGCCAGCGCCGACTCGAGGTAGGCGAGCATGCGGCCGGGGGCCGAGTCCGGCGCGTCGACGATCAGCCAGGCGGGCTCGGTCCCGGTCTCGGCGAGCGCTTCGGCGACCGCCGTGGTCTTGCCCGACCCGGCGGTGGCGGCGACCACCAGGACGCGGCTGCGCTCCAGTAGGGAGCGGATCAGCTGGCCCAGGCGGGGGCGGCTGAGCACTCGCTGCTGGATCAGGGGAGGCTGCGTCTTGCGACCGATCGTCGCGGTGGCGCGAAACGCCTCCTCCTTCCCAGCGCGTTCCTGCATTGACTTCACTTTAGTACGTCTGGGAGCGTCGGCTCGGATCGGTCGGATCCATTTCTCGCCGATTAACGGGGGTCGCCGAGACTGGCTCGGTCCGGTTTGGAGAGACCAAGCGAGAAGGAGAGAGCGATGATCACTTACAGCGCCACCTGGGGCAATCTCGGGCTGAAGCTGCCGCCGCGCCAGTTCGTGCAACAGGAGCTGGAGATGATGGTGCTGGCGGAGGAGCTGGGCTTCGACGCTGCCTGGACTCCTGAGCACCACTTCGACGCCAACTACGCCGCCTGTCCGGACAACTTCCTCGCCCTCTCGTACGTCGCGGCCCGCACCGAGACGCTGAAGCTCGGTCTCGGCGCGATCATCCTGCCCTGGAACGACCCGGTTCGCGTCGTCGAGAAACTCGCGATGCTCGACCACGCCAGCGACGGGCGTGTGCTGATGGGCTTCGGCCGTGGCCTGGCGAAGATGGAGTACCAGGGGTTCGGGATCGACATGGAGACCTCGCGCGAGCGCTTCTCCGAGGCCGCCCGGATGGTCATGGAAGGGCTCAAGACCGGCGTCGTCGAAAACGATGGGCCCTTTTACCCCCAGTCGAGGGTCGATATCCATCCAGCCCCCGATCCCTCGCTCGCCGACCGCTTCTACAGCGTGGGGATGACGCCTGATTCGGCGATTCTCGCGGCCGATATGGGTGCCACCCTGCTCTGTTTCGTCACCGCCTCGATCGAGGAGATGAAACCGCTGATCGACAGCTACCGGGAGCGCTTTCAGGAGGTCCACGACCGCCCCGCCCCGCCCGAGGTCCTGGTCGACTTCGCCTACGTCAACGAGGACGCCGAGGAGGCCGCCAAGGTCGGTCGCCAGTACGCGGGACGCTACTACGAGTCGGTGGTCAGCCACTACAACTTCGACGGCACCCATTTCGGCAAGACCAAGGGGTACGAGGCCTACGACCAGGGCGCCAAGGCGATTCGCGACGCCGGCCTGGAGGCCGCAACCGACGCTTACGTCGCGCCGCAGGCCGGGATCGGAACGCCCGAGGAAGTCGTCGAGAAGTTCCGCCGCCGGCGCGAGGTGATCGGGGAGACCAGCGTGCTGGCGACCTTCCTCTATGGCGCCATGCCCTACGAGATGGCCGATCGCAGCGTCCGCATGTTCTCCGAAGAGGTGATGCCGGAGCTGCGCAAGCTGGAAGCCGCCGCGGCGGTCGCCTAGTGCCGGCCGGGGGAGGCGGGACGGTGAAGGTCGGGATCCTGCTCAACGTCAACGGCTCCACGGTTGACCCGGTCAGCCTGGGAGTGGCGGTCGAGGAATTCGGTTTCGAGTCGTTCTGGACCGGCGAGCATCCCGTGATCCCGGTCGAGACGATCTCGGCGATGGAAGGTTCCGGCGGCGAGATACCGGAGTCCTACGCTCACGTCGCGGATCCCTTCGTCGTGCTCTCGATGGTCGCGTCGGCGACCACGACGCTGAAGGTCGGCACGGGTCTCTGCATCGTTCCCGCCCGGTCGCCGATCATCACGGCGCTGGCGATCTCGACCCTCGACGTGTTCTCCGGCGGGCGCTTTCTCTTCGGCGCGGGTCCGGGCTGGCTGCGGGAGGAGCTGGAGCTGCTCGGGGTCGATCACGCGCGGCGCCTGGAGCAGACCCGCGAGTACGTGGAAGCGATGCGGGCGCTCTGGAGCGAACCCGAGCTGCCCTTCGAAGGCGAGTGGGTGAGCTTCCCGCGGGTCAAGCACAACCCCCGGCCCTATCGGCCCGGGGGACCGAAGGTCCTGCTCGGGACGTGGGGGCCGAAGGCGCCCGCCCGGGTCGCCGAATGGGCGGACGGCTGGCTGCCGATGCTGGTCTCACCGGAGGAGCTGAAGGAGCAGATGGCGGTCCTACGCGCGGAGTGCGAGAAGCGGGGTCGCGATCCCGACGGGATCGAGGTGACGCTCTTCGAGTACGACCCGGGGGAGGACCGCTCCGCGTCGCAGGAGTTCCTCGCCGCCTACGAGGACGCCGGTGCCGACCGCGTCGTCGTGATCCAGGGCCTCGGCGACCACATGGGCTCGCACGAAGCGGCGACCTGGGCTCCCGATACCTACAGGGATCAGCTCGCCCGGGTGGCAGAGCGCTTTCTCTAGGGCGGCGCCTTTCGAACCCCATCCGCCGTCGTGGAAGGTTCACCGGGCGGGAGGCCGGGCAATCTTCCGCGATGAGCTGGGAGTGCTCGGCGCCGGCCGCCGCCCGCGCTCAGGCGGTTGCCTGAGCGCGGGCGCGCGCCGTTCCGGCGGCCCGCAGCCCGAAGACCAGCGCCGGGGCGAGGCCGCCCGCGTAGGCGCGGTAGTAGAGGCCGCCCGCGTCGGCCCCGGCGGCGAGCAGGCCGGGAATCGGCTCGCCGTCACCGCCGAGCACCCGGGCCTCGGTGTCGATCAGGGCGCCGCCGAAGGTGAAGGTGATCGCCGGGACGAGCTCGATCACGTAGAAAGGCGGCTCGAGGATCGGCCTGCGGTCGAGGCTTCGCGGCGGGTCGAACTCGCCGCCCGACTCGGCGATCCGGTTGTAGGTCGTCAGGGTTTCGTACACCTTCTCGCTCGGGTATCCCCACTCTTCGGGGAGTTCTTTGAATTCCTCGATCGCGTTGGCGATCGCGCAGCGCGCCCCGGCTTTGTAGGCCGCCTCGAACTTGTTGATCGGCTCGACGCCCTTGACGTACGGTTTCAACATCCATTCGCGGTGGATGTACTCGTCGTAGACCAGCAGGCAGCGCGCCTCGGGCTGGTCGAAGGTGGCGATCGTGTTGAGCTGGTCGCCGATCGTCTCGTCGAGAAAGCGGTCGCCCTCGACGTTGACGAGGATGCCGTGCTCGGAGTGGTAGAAGCTCATCGGGGCGAACATGAAGGGGTCGGTGACGGTGACGCCGCTTGCCATCAGGTGCCCGTAGAAGGCGGCCTGCTCCTTGCCAAAGCGGGCGCCCGCGGATTCGGCCAGTTCGAGGCCGCGGCCGGCGCTGTGTGGGTTGGCCCGCAGGAACAGGTCGGCTGCCTGCTCGCCGATGTGCTTGCGCCGCAGATCCGGATTCCCCGCGTAGCCGCCCATCGCGAGCAGGGTGGACGCGGCTCGGATCTCGCGGGCGGCCCCCGAGGCGAGCCTGACTTCCGCCCCCTCGACCGTGCCGTCGTCGCTCAGCAGCAGGCGGACGGGCTCGGTTTCGAGCAGCAGCTCGGAGCCCTCGGCGGCGTCGATCATCCGCCGCTCGGTGAGGAAGAGGTTGGCGAGGTCGGTGCCGTAGCCGCGGCCGAAGTTGAGCAGCTCGACCGGGTCGCGAACCTCGATTCCCAGGTCGCGAACCCACTGCACGGCGGGCTCGAAGCCGGCGATGAAGACCTCGGCCAGCTCCGGGGCGCCGCCCGGATTCCGTTCACGGAAGGTCTCCAGGTCGGGCGCGGTCCAGATGAACTCGGCGTACGTGGCGGAGCCTCCCACGGTCTCGCCCTTCTCGACCACGATCGTCCTGCCGCCTTCCTGGACGGTCCGCGCCGCCGCCGCCAGGCCGGCCATGCCGCCGCCCAACACAAGTAGATCTACGGGTCCATCACCCATCTCAATCCTCCACACAGAGCGTTGCCGTTCAGCTAAGCTTACTTCAATTCAGTTTGGAAGACGGCTCTGCCGTGAGCTGAGAGGAGATGAGATGTCAAGCGCCGCAGCGGCGGCGTCCGAGCTCAAGTTGGACGTTTCGGACGCGCTGCCCTTCAGGGGCGAGGAGAACTGGATCTCTTCGACCCTCTACGAGCCGGAGGGTGAGTCCCAGGCCGTGCTCGTCACCTGGCCGGGCGGTTCCTACGCCCGCAGCTACTGGGACTTCGACGCGATTCCGGGCTACAGCTTCGCCGAGCACGCGGTCGCGGAGGGCTTCACGGTGATCGCCGCCGACCACCTCGGAGTCGGTGAGAGCTCGAAGCCGGCCGCGGTCGACGAGGTGAGCTTCCTCACCATGGCCGCCGCCGCGGATCGGTTCGTCGCCGGGGTGCGGGATCGCTTCCCGGGACAGCGAGTGGTCGGGATCGGGCATTCGCTCGGCGGCGCTCTCACGATCGTCACCCAGGCCGAGCATCGCAGCTACGATCGGATCGCCAGCCTCGGCATGACTCACGGCGCCAAAGGCGCGGTGACCCAGGGCGTCGGCGCCGGCGCGGAGGCTCGCGCGGCGGCCGAAGAGCAGGCGCCGACGTTCCTCGAAGACTTCGAGGCCGGCTACGCCACCGGGTACCGCAAGGAGAACCACGAGTGGCTCTATTTCTCCGATACCCCGGACGAGGTGAAGGCGGCCGACGACTTGACGGCCGCGGCGTGGCCGCGGCAGGCGTACGTCGATGGGCTGACGGTCGGCTACAGCGCCGAGTTCGCCGGCCGGGTCGAGTGCCCGGTCTTCCTCTGCTTCGGCGACCATGACATCCCGGAGGAACCGCGCGACGACGTGTCCTTCTACCGGGCGAGCAACGACATCACCCTGTTGATCCTCGAAAAGGCCGCCCACTGTCATAACTTCTCCTCGAACCGGACCGTTCTCTGGGACCGCCTCGGGGTGTGGGCGACGCAGAGCTGACGACCTCAGGAACAGGCCGAAGGAGGAGCGAAGAGATGAGCGAGGTCGATCGCAACATCCAGGTAGTGCGCGAATACATCGACGCGACCAACGCTTGGGACTTCGACAAGCTGCAAGAGCTGATCGATCCCGACGAATTCGAGTTCCGGATCCCGTTTCGGCCCGAGGTCTTCCCGGGCAGCATCAAAGGGCGCGAGACGTTTCTCGGCTTCGTCAAGGACTGGAGTGAGCAGGTCGAAGGATCCGAGAACCTCGACAACCTGACGATCGGCACGCTGGCTCAGGACCCCGAGCAGGTGGTCACGACCTACACCAGTGACATGACCATCAAGGCGACCGGGCACAAGTACCTGAACTCCTACGTCGGCATGTTTCGGGTCCGCAACGGCAAGGTGACCGAGTTCTTCGAGTACCTGGACTCGATCCGGCTGCTGCTCGCCGCCGGCGGCAGCGTCACCTTCCCGCCGGCCGGGTAGTGGGAGGGTGAGAAGCCCCCGCCGGTGCGCTAGCGGCGGGGGACCATCGGTGCCGTGTAGAAGGCGAGGTAGCGCAGAACCTTACCCTCCTCGTCGACCGTGGCACTGGAGATAAAGGAGCCGGTCGGGCCCTCCGGGGTGCCGTCGACGAGCACGTGGCCCTCGAACATCAGGAAGGGCCCGCGCTGGATCGACACGTCGGTGAAGTGCAGCCAGTCCTGAGCGCCGCGGCGTTCGAAGCCGGCCAGGAGCTCCTCGCCGCCGCGGTAGGCAACTCGCGGCGTGCCCGGCGCGTAGGGCGGGTGCAGGTAGAGGCCGTCGGCGGAGAAGTGGGAGGCGGCGTTCTCGAAGCGAGCGGCGTCGAGCTCGACGAAATACTCGTCGAGCTTCGCCTGGATGTCGACGCCGGAGACGTTCTCGAGGTTGGTGCCGGCGTTGTCCTCGACCGCTTCGATGCGGAAGACGAGGGCGCGGGCGATCAGGCCCCGGCCGTCGAGCTGGAAATCGGCGCCGTGGCTGCCGACGACCGCGCCCGAGCGGTCGAGGATGTCGCCCTCGAGCAGGCAGTCGGAGCCGTCGGTGACGCAGACCCGAACCGTGTGGGCATGGCCGAGCTGCGGGTCCGCCGCGAGCGCGGCCCGGATCGCAGCGCCGCCTTCGTGGAGCGCCCGCGCTCCGACCTCGTCGGCTTCGTCGCGGGGCGGGGCCCAGAGTGCGCCGGGGGCGAAGCAGGCGGTTGCCGCGTCGACGTCGCCGGTGGCGAAGGCGGCGAGCAGCGCCCCGACGGAGTCGGGCAGGGTGTCGCCGGCGCGGGGTACGGGCGGCGCGTGCAGGGCTCCCTCGGTCACCGGATTCACTGTATAACACAAAGCAACTTCAGTTCAGTTTTTTGGAGACATTTGGACAAGGCGGTTCCCAACCCGACAGCGCACCGCGCTCGCCGGCTGCACCCGGCCGCATTCGTCGGTCTGCTCGGTCTGCTCTCCAGCCTCGGTCCGGCCTCCTTCGACATCTATCTGCCCGGGATGCCGGAACTCGCTCGCGATCTCGGTGCGCCCCAGTGGATGGCGCAGGTCACGGTCGCGACCTACTTCCTCGGGCTGGCCGGAGGGCAGCTTCTCGCCGGCCCGGTCAGCGACCTCTACGGCCGGCGGCGGCCGCTCCTCGTCTTTCTCGGGCTCTTTACGGTCACGGCGCTCGCCTGCGCTCTGTCGCCGACCGTCGAGGCTCTCGCCGGCGCCCGTTTCCTGCAGGGGGCGACGGCGGCGGCGGGGATGGTGATCGCCCGGGCGGTGATCCGCGACCTCCACGCCGGCGCTGACGGGGCGCGGCTGCTCTCGCGCATCGTCATGGTCTACGGGCTCGCACCGGTGCTGGCGCCGATGATCGGCTCGCAGGTGATGCTGGCATCGAGCTGGCGGGGGATCTTCGTCGTGCTGGCGGCCTTCGCGCTGCTCCTGGCCACCGCCACCGCCTGTCTGCTCCCGGAGACTCTTCCTCGCGAGCGGCGCGGAGCCGGTTTCCGCCACGTTCGCGCCGATGTCGCCCTGCTGCTGCGCGACCGCGCCTTCGTCGCCTACGCCCTCGTCGTCGGCTTCTCGGGGGCCGCGCTCGCCAGCTACCTGTCCGCCTCGCCCTTCGTGATACAGGGCGTCTACGGCGCCTCGCCCCAGGCGTTCGGACTCCTCTACGGCGTCCTTGCCGCCGCGATCATCGTCTCGAGCCAGCTCAATGCCCACCTGCTCGGACGCTTCACCCCCGAGCGGCTGCTCGGTTGGGGGGTCGGCATCTCCTGCCTCGATGGCGTCGCGATGTTGGCGCTCGCCGGCGCCGGCGCCCCGCTCTGGTCGCTCTGCGTGACCTTCTTCGTCCTGATGGGAACCTGGGGCCTGATCCCGACCAACGCAGTCGCGCTGGCGATGCTCGACCATCCCGACCGGGCCGGCACCGCCTCGGCCCTGGTGGGCCTGTTCCAGTACTCGCTGCCGGCGCTGGCGATGCCCTTGGTGGGGTTGACGGGCGGTGACTCCGCGGTGTCGATGGCGGCGGCGGTGCTCTTCGCCAGCGCGCTCGGGTTGTTGACGCTGCGGCTCCTCGTCAGCGAGAGGGTGCCGCTGCCGGCGCTCGGCGACACTGAGGGCGAGGACGTTCCCCCTGTCTGCTGGACGACCAACCGGAGCCGGTCGCCGGCTTAGAACCTGTTTCAGAAAGAGGACTCCGCCCCTGAGCGCTGAACCCCTCCGACACATGTGGTCGACTCTCGGAGGTGTCGGAGGTGCCATCGCGCTTTGAGGTAGACGACGGCCTGTGGGCCGAGCTGGAGCCGCTTCTCCCGGTTGTTCAACGCAGGTATCGCTATCCGGGCCGAAAGCGCCTTGACGACCGCGCGGCGCTGAACGGGATCCTCTTCGTCTTGCACACGGGGATCGCCTGGCGGGACCTTCCCACCGAGTTCGGCTACGGCTCGGGGGTGACCTGCTGGCGGCGACTGCGCGAATGGCAGCAGGCCGGAGCCTGGGAGCAGCTGCACCGGGCAGTGCTTCGCAAGCTCAACGGCGTCGGCGAGATCGACTGGTCACGGGCCGCAGCGGACTCCAGCCACATCCGAGCGCTTTTGGGGGGCTCTGCACAGGGCCATCCCCGGTCGATCGCGCCCGCACGGGCTCAAAGCACCACTTGCTGACGGACGCCGGCGGCCTGCCGCTGGCAATCACCCTGACGGGCGGCAACCGCAACGACGTCACCCAGCTATTGCCATTGGTCGAAGGCGTCGCGCCGATCGCCGGCAGGGTCGGCCGGCCCCGGCAGCGCCCCGATCGCCTGCTTGCCGACCGGGGCTATGACCACGACAAGTACCGCCGCGAGCTCTGGGCTCGAGGCATCAAGCCGCTGATCGCCCGCCGCGGCGAGGAGAACGGATCGGGGCTCGGCACCCAGCGCTGGGTCGTGGAGCGAAGCTTCACCTGGCTGCACCAGTTTCGGCGACTACGCATCCGCTGGGAGCGTGACCCCGACCTCCACCTCGCCTTCATGCACCTGGCCTGCGCGATCGTCTGCTGGCGGAAGCTCAGGTCATTGTGAAACAGGTTCTTAG
>CAZHLT010000068.1:0-6998 GCA_964533285.1 uncultured Conexibacteraceae bacterium
CTGGCTCATCGTCGCCGGTCGGTCCGAGATCGTGCTCCGGGCCAGCGGCGCAAAACGTTCGCAGGCCCACCCGACCCTCCCCAACGGGAGCGCCAGGAACACCGCGACCGCCGCGGCGCCGCCGAGTCTGGGGGGCGAGACGTACCCCTCGTCGCGGGCCCGTATTTCCCCACCCCGGGGGGGGGCAAAACCCCCGCGCCCCGCCCGGCCCCGGCGACCCTGCCCGGCGGGCCCGCCGCCCCCCCCGACCCTCCCAATGCCAACCCCCGAACCCTCGCCCACCCTTCGTCCCGCCCCCCCGAGCCCCAGCCGTTTAGGCGCGTTTGGTTTCATAGATCCCTGCTGCAAATCACGGAGAACGACAATGGGCGTCTTTAGTCGCCTCGCCCGGCTCGGCGGGCGCGACATGGCGGTGGACCTCGGCACCGCGAACACCCTTGTCTACGTCCGCGGGCGGGGCATCGTGCTCTCCGAGCCCTCGGTCGTCGCGATCGAGGCGGCCAGCGGCGAGGTGCAGGCGGTCGGCACGGCGGCGAAGCAGATGCTGGGACGCACGCCGGGCACGATCAGGGCGATCCGGCCGCTCAAGGACGGCGTCATCGCCGACTTCGACGTCACCGAGCAGATGCTGCGCCACTTCATCAAATCGGTCCACAAATTCCGCTTCTCGCACCCGCGCGTCGTGGTTTGCGTGCCCTCCGGCGTCACCGGGGTCGAGAAACGCGCGGTCGAGGAGGCCTGCCTCTCGGCCGGCGCCAGCCGCGCCTACCTGATCGAGGAGCCGATGGCGGCGGCGATCGGCGCCGGCCTGCCGGTCGCCGAGCCGATCGGCTCGATGGTCGTCGACGTCGGCGGCGGCACCACCGAGGTGGCGGTCGTCTCGCTCGGCGGGATCGTCGTCTCGCAGTCGATCCGGGTCGGCGGCGACGAGCTCGACGACGCGATCGTCAGCCACTGCAAACGCACCTACAAAATGGCGATCGGGGCGCAGACGGCGGAGAAGGTCAAGCTCGAGGTCGGCTCGGCCTCGCCGCTGGCGCGCGAGCTGGAGACCGAGATCCGCGGCCGCGACCTCGTCTCCGGCCTGCCGAAGACGATCACGCTCGGCTCCGAGGAGGTGCGCGAGGCGCTCGAAGAACCGGTCCGCAACATCGTCGACGCGGTCAAGGAGACCCTCGACAGAACGCCCCCGGAGCTGGCGGGTGACATCATGGAACGCGGCATCACCCTCGCCGGCGGCGGTGCGTTGCTGCAAGGCTTCGAGCAGCGTCTACGCGACGAGTGCCAGATGCCCTGCCGGCTGGCAGAGTCGCCGTTGACCTGCGTGGCGATCGGCTCGGGCAAATCGCTCGAGGAGTTCGAGGCCATCCACCGCGCCGGAAAGAACAGCTCCCGACCCCAGGCTCACTGACGTGTACCGCAAGCAAGTCCGCCGCCGCCGAGCGGTGCTCGCCCTCCTCGTCGTCGGCTCCTTCGCGCTGCTGACCTTCACCTACGGGCAGAGCTCGAACGGCGTCCAGCATGGCGTCAGCGCCATCTTCAGCCCGCTGCAGGACGCCGCCGACCGGGCGCTGAAGCCGGCCCGCGACCTGGTCAACTGGTTCGACGAGACCTTCGACGCCAAGGGCGAAAACAGCAAGCTGAAGACCGAGCTCGGCGAAGCCCGCCGCGAACTGGTCGGGGCGAAGGCGGCGCTGGCCGAAAACCGCGAGCTGAAGGGCCTGGTCAGGCTCGACGACAGCGGCGCGATCCCCTCCGGCTATGACCCGGTCAGCGCCCACGTCACCGCCCGCTCGGCCAGCGTCTGGTTTGCCGACGTGACGGTCGATGTCGGCAGCGACCAGGGGGTGGCCGTCGGCGACCCGGTCGTCAACGGCGACGGCCCCGAAGGCGCCCTGGTCGGCACCGTCACCGCCGTCGACGGCGGCAGCGCCAAGGTGACGCTGATCGCCGACGGCAGCGGCGGCGTCTCGGCCAAGGTGGTGCCGCTCGGCGTCCAGGGCTTTATCAGCGCCAAGGTCGGCGAACCGGATCGCCTGATCCTCGACTTCATCGACTCGACCAAGCACCTGCACAAGAACCAGGTCGTCGTCACCGCCGGCTGGCGGGCGAACGGGATCGAATCGGGGTTCCCGCCCAACATCCCGATCGGCGCGATCGTCAACGCCCCGATCATCGAGCAGGAGGCCCAGCAGCAGGTCGAAGTCGAACCCTACGCCGACCTCCGCAACCTCGACATCGTCCGGGTCCTGACCGGGGGCTCGCGCAAGTGATCTACACGCCGAAGATCCTCGTCCGGGTGGTCCTGATCTGCCTGCTGGCGGTGCTGCTGCAGCTCTCGTTCTTCTCCCGCGTCACCTTCTTCCACGTCAGCCCCGACGTGCTGCCCGCGGTCGTCGTCTCGCTCGGGCTGTTCGGCGGCGCCCTGACCGGCGCCGTCGCCGGCTTCTCGATCGGCTTCCTGGTCGACTGCCTGCTGGTCCTGCCGCTCGGCGGCAGCTCGCTGGTCCTGCTCGCCGCCGGCTACCTCGCCGGCCTCTTCCGCGAGCGGTTCGAAATCCGCAGCATCCTGCTGCCGCCGCTGTTGATCATGTTGCTGACCCTGTTCTGCGAGCTCGGCTTCGGCGCCGTCGCCCTGATGCTGGGGATCGACGGCACCGTCAGCCCGATGGTCGCCCGCGACATGCTGCTGAAGAGTCTCTACTCGTTCGTCCTCGCCTGGCCGATCTACTACGGCATCAAACGGGTGCTGCGGCCGGCGCTGGTCGAGGACCGGGCGATGCGGCGCCCGGAGCGGCCGACGGTGCTGGGAGCCTAGGGCGATGTTCCTGCGCTCCGACGAACGTCCCGAGGGCAGCCGCCTCTCGCTGCGGATCGCCGTCCTCGGCGGCATCGCCGTCGCTCTCTTCGCCGTCCTCTTCTTCCGCCTCTGGAGCCTGCAGATCCTCGACGGCAGCAAGAACCTGGCCGAGGCGCAGAACAACCGCACCCGCGAATACCGGGTGATCGCCCCGCGCGGCAACATCCTCGACCGCGAGGGCGAAGTCATCGTCGACAACCGCACCAGCCTAGCCCTGGTCCTCAACACCTCGAAGCTGCCGAGCGACCCGGCCGAAGAAGAAGCCGAGCTGCGCAAGCTCGGCGCCCTCGTCCACATGCCGCTGAAGAAGGTGCGCAAGGCGATCGCCGAAGGCGAAGAAGTCGCTGCCGGGGCGCCGGTGACCCTGCGCCAGGACATCGGCTACGACCTCGTCTACTACCTGAAGGAGAACGCCGACCGCTATCCCGGCGCCTCGGTCCAGCGCGTCTTCGTCCGCGACTATCCCGACGGCGAGTTCGCCGCCCACGTGCTCGGCACGGTCGGCGAGGTGGAAGAAGAAGAGCTGAAGGAACCGCGGTACGGCGACCTCGAACCGGGCGACGAGATCGGCCGCGGCGGCGTCGAGGGCACCTACGACAAGTTCCTGCGCGGCGAACCCGGGATCACCCGGGTCCAGGTCAACGCCGCCGGTCAGCCGACCCCCGGCGGGCGGCTCACCTCGACGCCGCCCGAACCCGGCGACAACCTCGTCCTGACGATCAACCGGGCGGCCCAGGAAGCCGGCGAATACGCGCTCGCCAGCCGCGGCCTGCCGGGCGCCTTCGTCTCGATGAACATCCACACCGGGGAAATCCTGGCGATGGGCTCCTACCCGAGCTACGACCCGGCCTTCTTCACCGAGCCCTTCACGCAGAAGGAATACGACGAGAAGTTCAACGACCCGGTTCTGGCGCCGCTCAGCAACCGCGTCATCCAGAGCGCCTACCCGACCGGCTCGACCTACAAGATCATCACCGCTCTGGCCGCCCTTGAACACGGCGTGGTCACCCCGAGCTCGATCATCAACGACAACGGCTACATCGAACTGGCCGGCGAAACTTTCGAAAACGCCGAAGGCGTCGCCAACGGGCCGGTGGCGCTGGTCCGCGCCCTGCAAGTCTCCTCCGACGTCTACTTCTACGAACTCGGCCTGAGGATGTGGGACAAGAACTGGCTGCAGCAGTGGTCGCGCAAGCTCGGCATCGGGCGCCAGAGCGGGCTCGACATCGGGCCCGAAGAAGAAGGCAACGTGCCGAGCAGGGCCTGGCGCGACCAGCTCTTCGAAGAAGGCGAAACCGACCGCCCCTGGTCCGCCGGCGACAACGTCCAGCTCGCCACCGGACAGGGCGATCTGCAGACCGATCCGATGCAGATGGCGACCGCCTACGCGACGCTGGGCGCTGACGGCAAGGTGCCGACCCCGCACGTCGCCCAGTCGGTCGAGGACCCGGCGGGCCGGGTGCTGAAGGAATTCGAGTTCCCCGAGCCGCGCCGCGAAGTGAAGATCAACCCCGCCTACCGGCAGGCGATCCTCGAAGGCCTGCACGAGGCGGCGCAGGTCGGCGACGGCACCGCGGCGGACGTCTTCTCCGACTTTCCGATCGAAATCGCGGGCAAGACGGGGACCGCCGAACGCCAGGGCAAGGGCAACCAGGCGTGGTTCATCGCCTTGTCCCCGTACCCTGATCCTGACATCGTTACTGTCGCGACCATCGAGAACGGTGGCTATGGAGCCGAATCCGCCGCCCCGGCGGTGGAGGAAATCCTCCGGGCCCTCTACTCGAAGCAGATCGAAGAAGCCGCGGAAACCGGCAGCGAAGAAGCACTGAGCGAAGAAGCCATCACCGAAGGCGCCGGATAGGTGTACCAGGCCCGTACCAGACAATCGACCCCCGAGATGTTCGCCCGCCAGGCGAGCCTCGGCGAACGCCTCGGCGTCGCCCACCTGGACTGGCCGCTGGCCTTCGCCGCCGTCGGGCTGGTCGCCTTCAGCGTTTTCACGCTGGGCCAGGCGACCCAGAACGACGTCCCCGGCAGCCCCGGCTACTTCGTCGACCGGCAGCTGATGTACGCCCTGCTCGGGGTCCTCGGCATGCTGGTGCTGAGCCGGATCGACTACTCGCGCTTCCGCGAGCTGCGGGTCGGGATCTACACCTTCCTCTGCGTCAGCGTCTCGCTCGTCTTCGTCTTCGGCTTCGCCGCGCGCGGCTCGCGGCGCGCCTTCGAACTTCCCTTCTTCTCCTTCCAGCCATCCGAGCTCGGCAAGCTCCTGCTGGTGCTTGCGCTCGCCGGGTTCGTCATCGATGGAGCCAGGCGCGGGTCGCCGTGGCAGCGCACCGTGCGCTACCTCGTCCTCGGCTTGGCTCCGGCTGCGCTCGTCTTCCTGCAGCCTGACCTCGGCACCGCCCTGGTGTTCGGGGTCGCCACCCTTGGCGTCATGTACTTCGGAGGCGTCCCCTGGACGCACTTCGCGGTGATCGGCGCCGGCCTCGTCGCCTTGATCGCGCTGGTCCTCGTCGTCGCTCCGGCGGTCGGCGTGCCGGTGCTCCACGGGTACCAGAAGGAACGGCTGACTTCGTTTGCCGACCCGACCTCGGACCCAGGCGGCGCGGGCTACCAGCAGAACCAATCGGAAGTCGCCATCGGTTCCGGTGAGCTCACCGGCCGCGGCGACAAAGCCACCCAGACGCGGCTCGACTTCGTTCCCGAGCGGCACACCGACTTCATCTTCGCGGTGATCGGTGAGCGCTACGGGTTCATGGGCGCCGCGTTAGTCCTGTCCCTTTACGCCCTGCTCTTCTGGCGGGCGCTGCGGATCGTGACGCTCTCGAAGAACTCGTACGGGATCCTGGTCGCCGGCGGCATCGCCGTCGCGCTGCTGTTCCAGGTCTTCGTCAACGTCGGGATGAACCTCGGCATCATGCCGATCACCGGCATCCCCTTACCGCTGATGAGCTACGGCGGCTCAGCCGTCATCGCCACCTTCCTCGCGGTCGGGGTCCTGCAGAGCATCCACATCCAAGCGCAGCTCGCTGAGAAGGGCAGGTTCGCCTGGTGACGCCGCGAAGGCAACAGGCGATGCGTACCTACCCGAAACAGAGCTGACAAGAAAATGAAAAAAACGATTTTGGTTTCCGCCGAGCGCGGCGAGACCCGCGTTGCCGTGCTCGAGTCGAAGACGAAAGGCACCAAGCCCAACGTCGCCGAGCTGTACATGGAGCGCCGCGGGCGCCGCTCGATCGTCGGCAACATCTACAAGGGCAAGGTCGACAACGTCCTGCCCGGCATGGAGGCCGCCTTCGTCGACATCGGCCTCGAGCGCAACGGCTTCCTCCACGTCGACGAGATCGTCCTCCCCGGCGGCGAGCAGGTCCCGAAGCGGGGCCGCGGCTCCGGCCGCCGCATCAACGAGCTGATCAAGCCCGGCCAGGAGATCATCGTCCAGGTCGTCAAGGACCCGCTGAAGACGAAGGGCGCGCGGCTCTCGATGAACGTCTCGATCGCCGGCCGCTACCTGGTCTTCGCCCCGCAGGGCTCCGGCGTCGGCGTCAGCCGCCGCCTCACCGACTCCGAGCGCGACCGGCTGCGCAAGATGGTCGACCGCACGTACAAGGGCCCGGGCGGGCTGATCGTCCGCACCGCCGCCCACGGCGCCAAAAAATCCGACTTCGTGCGCGAGATCAGCTACCTGCAGCGGCTCAACGAGGTGCTGCAGCGCCGCGCCGACGGAACCAAGGCGCCGGCGATGGTCTTCCAGGAGGCCGACCTCTCGATCCGCGTCCTCCGCGACGTCTTCCTCAACGAGTTCGAGAAGGCGATCATCGACTCCGACAAGCAGTTCGAGCGGGTGACGAACTTCTTCCAGCGCACGGCGCCGGAGCTGGTCGACAAGGTCGAGCTCTACCGCGACAAGAAGCCGCTGTTCGAAAGGTGGAAGATCGACGAGGAGATCGAGTCGACGCTGAACCGCCGCGTCGACCTGCCCTCGGGCGGCTACCTGGTGATCGACTACGCCGAGGCGCTGACCGTGATCGACGTCAACAGCGGCAGCTTCACCGGCCGCGGCAAGGGCGGCCTCGAGGAGACGATCACCAAGGTCAACACCGAGGCCGCCGAGGAGGCGGTGCGGCAGCTGCGG
>CAZHLT010000069.1:0-8740 GCA_964533285.1 uncultured Conexibacteraceae bacterium
GGGGGGGTCGTGCGGGGGGCCCCCGGGGCCGGCCCCGGCGCGGTGCGGGGGGGGGGCCCCGGCGCCCCGGGGGCCCCCGACGGCGAGGTGATCGCGACCCGGGGGATGACGCTCGACGAGTCGCTGCTGACCGGCGAGGCCGACGGCATCCCGAAGGGCCTCGACGACCGCGTCCTCTCCGGCTCCTTCTGCGTCTCGGGGTCCGGGCACTACGTGGTCGACGCGGTCCGCGAGCGGAGCTACGCCGGCCGCCTCGCCGGCGAGGCGAAAGCGTTCCGCCACCCGCCCTCGCCGCTGCAGGAAGAGGTCAACCGGGTGATCGTCGCCTGCACCTACGTGATGCTGCCGCTGGCGGCGATCCTGCTCGTCACCCTGAAGGTGCGCAGCGTCGACCTGCAGGAGGCGGCGCAGACGGCGACCGCCGGCCTGGTGACGCTGATCCCCGAGGGCCTGGTGCTGCTGATGAGCGTCACCTTCGCGGTCGCCGCGGTGCGGCTCGCCCGCCGCGACACGCTGGTCCAGCAGATGAGCGCCAGCGAGAGCCTCGCCGCGGTCGACACGATCTGCGTCGACAAGACCGGCACCCTGACCGCGGGCGAGCTGCGGCTGGCCGACGTCGTCTTCGCCGAGGGCGTCGACCCGGCGACCGGCGCCGCCGCCCTCGCCCGCTTCGCCGCCAGCGCCGGCGACCGCAACAAGACGCTGGAGGTGATCGCCGAGCGCTACCCGGGCGAGGCGGTGGCGGTCAGCGCCGAGGTCCCGTTCTCCTCGGAGTGGAAGTGGAGCGGGCTCTCGCTCGCCGACGGCGGCGGCCCCTCGACCTACGTGCTGGGCGCGCCCGACATCCTCGCCGAGGCCGGAGCCCTGACCCTGCCGCCGGCGCTGGCCCGGGCGCTGGCAGAGCAGACCGCGGCCGGGCGGCGGGTCGTCGCCTTCGGCGCCAGCGGCGAGGCGCTGCCGGGCGACCCGGGGAGCGCGGCGGCGCCGAAGCTGGCGCCGCTGGCGCTGGTCGTGCTGGAGGAGACGCTGCGCCCCGACGCGGCGGAGACGATCGCCTTCATGAACGAGCAGGAAGTCGACCTGAAGCTGATCTCCGGCGACGCGGCGGCAACCGTGACCGCGGTCGCGTTCGCAGTCGGCGTGCCCCGCGACGCCGGCGTGATCGAGGGTCCCGACCTGCCCGAGGACCCCGACGAGCTGGCCGCGGCGGCGCTCGCCAACACGATCTTCTGCCGGATCAAGCCCGAGCAGAAGAAGGCGCTGGTCGCGGCGCTGGTCGGCGCCGGTCGCTACGTGGCGATGATCGGCGACGGGGTCAACGACGTGCCGGCGCTGAAGCAGGCGCGGATGGCGGTGGCGATGGGGTCCGGCGCCCAGGTGACGAAAGGCGTCGCCGACGTCGTCCTGCTGAAGGACGAGTTCTCGCGGCTGCCCGAGGCGGTCGGCGAGGGGCGGCGGATCGCCCGCAACATCCACCGCCTCGGCCGCCTCTACCTGACCAAGACCGTCTACGCGGCGGCGCTGATCCTGCTCGTCGCCGTGCCCGGGTTCGCCTTCCCCTTCCTGCCGCGGCACCTCACTCTGGCCGCCTTCCTGACGATCGGGATCCCCTCCTTCGTCCTCGCCCTGGCGCCGTCGGACGGGCCGCTCTACCGCGGCCGCCTGCTGCGGGCGCTGGCTGCCTTCGCGGTGCCCGCCGGGCTCGCCACCGCGATCGCCTCGATCCTCTCCTTCTTCCTCGTCGACACCGTCGCCGGCGCCAGCCTCGAGGCCGGCCGCACGGCGGCGACGACGACGCTGATCGTGCTCGGCCTCGCCTTCGTCCTCCTGCTCGAGCGCGGCCCGGGCCGCGAGCACATCGCGATCCAGAGCTACATGCTGGCGATGGTCGCCGGCCTCGGCGCCCTCTACGCGCTGATCCTCGCCACCGCGCCGGTGCGCGAATTCTTCGAAATGGAGCTGATCAGCTCCAGCCAGTGGTTCCTCGCCCTGCTCGCGGTCGCCGTCGGCCTGACGATCGCCAGCCTGCTCTGGCGCCTGCCCCAGGTCGAAGCCTGGGAAGCCCCGGCGGAGACCCCGCCGCGCGGGTTCGAGTCCGAAATCGGCGACTCCTGAGGCGTGCGGGGGAGGGTGCCCGCCACCCTCTCTGGGCGGGCAGGGCGGCGGGCACCCTCCCCTCCCATCGAGCTTGGAAAGTCGTGGTTCCTTTGTCCGGTATAGGGGGACAAACGAACCACGCGATGGCTGTGACCCTCCGTTTCGCATCCCGTGGTTCCTTTGTCCGCATATGGGGGACAAAGGAACCACGACTTGGGGGGCTTTGGGCCCCGCGCCCGCCCTATCGCCCGCTGCGCCGTTTGTCTAGTCCCGGAGCGGGGATTTTCGACGTTGGGCCATGTGCGGACCGGGGTAGCGGACCTAGCGTGCGAGCATGGCGAGTGCCTTGAAGCCGGTCCGTCCCTTTCCCGGAGCCGGCAACTACCCGCTCGACGCGGGCTATTACGACGAGGCGTTCGCCCCGACCGGCATTCCGCGCCCTCCCTACGCGGATGTGCTCGACGCGCTCGCGCGGCAGGATCTGGTGGTGCTGCGCGAGCGCGTCCGGTCGAACGCGGCCGGGCTCGGGCTCGACTTCGGCGCCGGCCGGCCGATCGCCGTCGACCCGGTCCCGCGGCTGCTCGACGGCACCGCCTGGGAGCGCCTGGAGGCCGGCTTGGTGCAGCGGGCGCGGGCGCTCAACGCCTTCCTCCGCGACGTCTACGGCGAGCAGCGGATCCTCGCCGCCGGCGTCGTCCCGGCGCGGCTGCTGGAGACCGCCAGCGGCTACGAGCCGCGGATGCGCGGCCTGCTCGACCCCGAGCTGCCGGCGGCGACGGTCGCCGGCCTCGACCTGGTCCGCGATCCAAGCGGCGAGATGTTGGTCTTGGAGGACAATCTGCGGATGCCCTCCGGAGCGACCTACGCGCTTGCCGCCCGCGAAGCCGTCGCGCCCGCGATCGAGGCCGCCGCGCGGCCGCGCGAGCTCGGCGGCTACAGCGGCGCGCTCGGCGCCGCGATCGGCGCCGCCGCGCCGGCCGGCGTCGCCGAGCCCGAAGCGGCGATCCTCTCCGACGGCGCCGACAGCAGCGCCTACTACGAGCACCGCCGCTTCGGCCGCGAGCTCGGGCTGCCGGTCCTCACCCCGCGCCAGCTGGAGCTGAGCCGGGGCCGGATCTACCGCCGCCGCGGCCGCCGCCGCGAGCGGGTCGACGTCCTCTACCGACGGCTCGACGAGGACCGCCTCAGCACGCCCGACGGCGGCCTCACCGGGCTCGGCGAGCTGCTGCTGCCGGCGCTGCGGACGGGCCGGCTGCGCTGCGTCAACGCCTTCGGCACCGGCGTCGCCGACGACAAGCTGGCCCACGCCTACGTCGAGGAGATGGTCCGCTTCTACCTCGGCGAGGAGCCGCAACTGCGCTCGGTGCCGAGCTTCGACCTCGGCGACGGGATGGTGCGCAAGCGGGCGCTGGAGCGGCTCGACGACCTCGTGCTGAAGCCGCGCGACTCCTTCGGCGGCGCCGGAGTGACGATCATGCGGCGGGCGACCGCGGCCCAGCGGCGGCGGGCGATCGGGCTGCTGCGGCGGGCGCCGGAGCGCTTCGTCGCCCAGGACACGGTGCCGCTCTCGACCCACCCCACCGTCTGCGGCGGCCGCCTGCGCCCCCGCCACGTCGACCTGCGGCCGTTCCTGGTCAGCTCGCCTGCGGGAACCCAGGCGATGGCCGGCGGCCTCACCCGCTACGCGCGGGGGGCGGGCGAGATGGTCGTCAACAGCTCGCGCGGGGGCGGGGTCAAGGACACCTGGATCGTCGACACGGCGCAGGCGGCGGAGGCCGGCGCGGGGGCGGGTGAGCGGCGGTGAGGAGCCGCTCGCTCGCCTCCCGCGGCGAACGGCCGCTGATCGGCGTCACCACCTCCGAGGTGCGGTCGGCCGAGCGGGTGACGCCGCTGCCCGAGGGCGAGCCGCGCGGCAAGGAGATGGCGCTGGGGATGACCTACCTGCGCGGGATCGAGGCGGCCGGCGGCCTGCCGGTGGTGATGCCGCCGCTCGACGAACGGGCGATCGAGCCGCTGCTCGACCGCCTCGACGGGATCTGCCTCTCCGGCGGCCCCGACCTCGACCCGCAGACCTACGGCGCCGAGCCGCACCGTGAGCTGGGGCCGACCGAGCCCGAGCTCGACCGCTTCGAGCTGGCGATGGCGCGGCGGGCCGACGCCCGCGGGATGCCGATCCTGGCGATCTGCCGCGGCACCCAGGCGCTGAACATCATCCGCGGCGGGGTCCTCCACCAGCACATCCCCGAGCTCTCCGGCGAGATCGCCCACCGACAGACGGCGCCCGGCGACCAGCCCAGCCACCCGGTCTGGGTCGACCCCGGCAGCCGCCTTGCCGAGGTCCTCGGCGGCGAAGAGATCGAGGTCGCCGACATGGTCGACGTCAACTCCTTCCACCACCAGGCGATCGACCGGCTCGGCGACGGGCTGCGGATCAGCGCCCGCGCCCCCGACGGCACGATCGAGGCGATCGAGGACCCCAGCCGCCGCTTCCTGATCGGCGTCCAGTGGCACGCCGAGACGCTCGTCCACCGCCCCTACGAGGCGGCGCTCTTCCGCCGCTTCGTCGAGGCCTGCCGCGAGGACCGCGCCGACTTCGAGCGGCGCCGCGGACGGGAGGTCGCGTGAGCATGGCGACGCCCGGGACGCTGCCGGCCTGGGCGGTCTGGGCGGAGCCGCACGAGCTTGGCCCCTACACGGTCGGGATCGAGGAGGAGGTGATGCTGCTCGACCAGCTGACCTGGGCGCTGGCGCACCGCATCGACAGCGTCCTCCCCCGCCTCCCCCGCAGCGGCACCCAGAGCTTCACCGGCGAGACGCACGGCTCGGCGCTCGAGATCCAGACCGGCGTCCACGCCCGGATCGGCGACGCGATCGAGGAGCTGGCGGCGCTGCGCGGCGAGCTCGACGCGACCCTGCGGCCGCTGGCGATGCGGGCGGCGAGCGCCGGCACCCACCCCTTCGCGGTCTGGCAGGAGATCGTCGTCTCCGCCGGCGAGCGCTACCAGTTCGTCTACGGCTCGATGCGCGAGCTGGCCCGGCGCGAGCCGACCTTCGGCCTCCACGTCCACGTCGGCGTGCCCGACCCCGAAGACGCGATCCACGCCACCAACCGGCTCCGCACCCACATCCCGCTGCTGCTCGCGCTCTCGGTCAACTCGCCCTTCTGGCAGGGCCGCGACACCGGCCTCGCCTCGGCGCGGACGCCGCTCTTCCAGGCCTTCCCCCGGGTCGGGATCCCGCGCGCCTTCGCCGACTACGCCGAGTACGTCGAGTCGGTCGACGTGCTGATCCGCTGCGACGCGGTGCCGGAGCCGACCTTCCTCTGGTGGGACGTGCGGCCGCAGCCGCGCTTCGGCACGGTCGAGGTGCGGATCATGGACGCGCAGACGACGCTGCCGGACTCCGGCGCGATCGCCGCCCTGGTCCAGTGCATCGTCCGCGCCGAGATCGAGGGCGACGCGCACATGGAACGGCCGATGCCGCAGGAGGTGATCGCCGAGAACCGCTTCCTCGCCGCCCGCGACGGGATGGAGGCGGAGCTGATCGAGCCCGAACTCGGCCGCCGGGTGCCGGCCCGTGAGCTACTCGCCGACCTCGTCGCCGTCTGCCGCCCCCACGCCGAGGCGCTCGGCTGCGTCGCCGAGCTGGAACGGGTGCTCGCGCTGGGCGAACGGACCGGGGCGCAGCGCCAGCTCGAGCTCTCGCGCCGGCTCGGTTCGCTGCCACGCGTCGTCGCCGTCCTCGCCGACGACTTCCTCGCGCGCTGACCCCGCCGCGCTGACCGGCGCATCTCGGCGTCCTCAGTCGCTCACGTGCAGAGCACGCTTCGCTCCCTGCGTCCTTGAGCTGCTTGGTCAGCGCGGCGGGATCACGAACTGGGTGACAACGAGATTCGCAGCGAGCTTCGTCTCGCCGGCCCGGGTCCTATGCATCTTCACCTCGGCGACGACGGTGTTGCGGCCGGCGTGGAGCGGCACCGCCTCGGCGACGATCTCGTCGCCCTCGAGACCGGCCCCGAACACGTTCAGCTTCAGCTCGATCGTCGTGAAGTCGTGCTGAGGCGGGATGTTGCGGAAGGTGACCCAGGCGGCGACGGTGTCGCCGAGCGCGGTCCAGACGCCGCCGTGGACATAGCCGCCGGGGTGCAGGTGGCGGCCGTCGACGACGATCCGGCCGCGGGCCCGATCGCGCTCGATCTCCAGCGGCTCGATCCCGAGGTCGCCGGGAAAGCTCTCGCGCGCGTACTCGCGGATCTGCTCCGGCGTCACCTGCGAGAGGTCGGGCGGGCGCGGCGTCATACCGGCGAGATCGAATGTGGCTGAGGTCGACTGGCCAAGCAGGTCAAGGACGCAGGGAGCGTGGCCTGCTCTGCACGCGAGCGACTGAGGACGCCGATATGCGCCGGCCAGGCGGCCTCAGACACGTTCGATCAGCATGGCCTTGCCCTGGCCACCCGCTACGCACATCGTCTCGAGGCCGATCTGCTTGTCGTCGGTCTCCATCACGTTCAGCAGGGTGCCCATGATGCGGGCGCCGGTCATCCCGAACGGGTGGCCGAGGGCGATCGCGCCGCCGTGGGCGTTGAGCTTCTCTTCGGCGATCCCGCATTCGGCCATGATCGGGATCACCTGGGCGGCGAAGGCCTCGTTGAGCTCGACCGCGTCGACGTCGTCGATCGTCATCCCGGCCCGGTCGAGCACCTTCTTGATCGCACCGATCGGGGCGACGCCCATCAGCTCGGGCTCGTTGCCGTGGGTGGCGGCGGTGATGATGCGGGCGCGCGGGGTCAGGCCCAGCTCCTTGGCTTTGGTATCGCTCATCAGCAGCACCGCGGCGGCGCCGTCGTTGAGCGGGCAGGAGTTGCCGGCGGTGACGCCGCCGCCGCCGAAGGCCTCCGGCAGCTCGGCCAGCTTCTCCAGGGTCGAGGAGGCGCGCGGGCCGTCGTCCTTGGCGACGACGGTGCCGTCGGGCAGCGTCACCGGGACGATCTCGCGATCGAAGAACCCGTCTTCCTGCGACTTGACGGCGAGTTCCTGCGAGCGCTGCGCGAACTTGTCCATGTCGGCGCGGCTGACCTCGTACTTCTTGGCGACGTTGACCGCCGTCTCGCCCATCGCGATGTAGGCGTCGGGCTGGCCGTCGTTGCCTTTCAGGTTCTCGTTCTGGTCGTCGGCGCCGGCCGCCTCGGTGCGCTCGTTGTAGCGGCTGACCCACTCGACGCCGACGGCGAGGTAGGCGTCGCCCTCGCCGGCCTTGATCGCGTTGCCGGCGTGGCGGATCGCGTCGAGGCTGGAGGAGCAGTAGCGGGAGACGGTGACCCCGTTGACCTCCTGCGGCAGCTTCTCGGAGAGCAGCGAGACGATCCGGGCGAGGTTGAAGGCCTGCAGGCCCTGCGGCATGCCGACGCCGCAGAAGACGTCTTCGATCAGCGCCGGGTCGACCTCGGGGTTGCGCTCGAGCAGCTGGTCGACGACGAAGGCGCCCATCTCGTCCGGGCGCAGCTGGGCGAGCGACCCCTTGAAGGCACGACCGATCGGGGTGCGGATGGTGTCGACGATGACTGCTTCGGGCATTGCGTTCGTCTCCTTGACGGCTAGAGGTCTGGTCGAAGTCCGGGGGGCAGAGTAGTCGACCCGACATTTGGGGGTATCGTGCGAATCCGCACAATATTGGTGCGGATCGTCCAGAGGCCCCGTTACATTCGGCTCAATCCAGCACGCGCAAGCGTGAGCCATGCCGGGGAAGCGGCAGCGAAAGGAGGTCCTCGATGCCTGAGGGCTACTGCGTCAAAGAGCGGAAGAAGGTCGAGATCAAAGACGCCAAACAGGTGACCATGAAAAACGGTCGCCCGGCGATCCAGGGCGTCTGCCCCGACTGCGGGACCAAAATCTTCAAGATCGGGAAACTCTAGGAAGCCTGAGCTTGAACCCGGGCTGCGTCCGCCCCGTAATCGGTTGCGGATGCAGTCCGGGGCATTGAGACGAGAGCGGGACGTCCGCGAGGCCTACGCCGCGCACGCCGGCGAGCTGTACGGGTTCGCGGTGCGCTCGCTCGGCGACGCCGGCCTCGCCGAGGAGGCGGTGCAGGAGACCTTCGTCCGGGCCTGGCGGGCGGGCGAGCGCTTCGACCCCGAGATCGGCTCGCTGCGCACCTGGCTGTTCGCGATCCTGCGCAACGTGGTGATCGACCTGGGGCGGGCGCGGGCGGCGCGGCCGCGGGTCGCCGAGGGCGGGATCGAGCCGGCGGTCGAGCCGCTCGAGCAGGCGCTGCTCTCCTGGCAGGTCGAGGAGGCGCTGCGGCGGCTCGGCGAGGACCACCGGCGGGTGCTGGTCGAGACCTACGACCGGGGGCGGCCCTACGCCGAGGTCGCGGCCGAGCTCGGCATCCCCGAGGGTACGGTGAAGAGCCGCGTCTACTACGGCTTGCGGGCGCTGCGGGTGGTGCTGGAGGAGATGGGATATGAAGACTGAGAGCTGCCGCGAGTGGCGCGAGTCGCTCGGCGCCTACGCGCTCGGGCAGCTGCCGGAGGGCGAGCGGGCGGCGCTCGAGGCGCACCTCGACGGCTGCCCGGACTGCCGCGCAGAGGCGCGGGCGCTGGCCGGCGTCGCCGCCCTCCTGCCGCTCGCCGACCCCGACCGGCTCG
>CAZHLT010000070.1:0-5243 GCA_964533285.1 uncultured Conexibacteraceae bacterium
CGGGAACTGCGGCGACAGGTCGGCCGCCGACTGCGGGCCGCCGGTCCTCAGCGCCGCCGTGAGTTCGGCGCGGATGCGTTCGCCCCGTTCCCTTGCCCGTTCCTGATCCCCTGCGCTTGCCACCGCTCAGGAACCTAGCAGCCATCTGACAAACTGGCACGTTGGGAGTTGCGTCGCAGGGCGAACCTGCCCCCGGTGCCCGCCCGCTCCAACAAGCCCGCCGCCGTCTTCGCCGCGAACGTGGCGCGGCTTCGCAAGAGCAAAGGTCTGACGATGGAGCAAGCCGCGTGGGCGGTCGGGATGCATCACACCGCTTGGGGTCGGATCGAGGCGGGCGAGCGCAAGCCGACGCTGGAGACGGTGTTCAAGCTGGCGCGGGCGCTGGAAGTTCCGCCCGCTGAGTTGTTCGCCGGGATCGGCTGACTCGCGCCGTCAGAGCTGCGCGCCGACCACATCACGCGCGGCCGCCAGGTAGGCGTCCCGGTGCGTGTCGAAGTCAACGCTCAACTGCATGGCTTCGCTGTAGTCCTCGCGACCCCTTTTCTCTAGCCGCTCGCGTCTCTTTCCTCCCGCCAGATCATCGCGCCGGGCCAGGAAATAGACCGTGATGATGGAGCGGGCGGCGGCGAGGGCGGCGGCCAGCTCGACCACCACGGCGCTGTCTTGCTTGAACCGGATGCGGACTCCCGCAAGCGCAGCCTCCAACGCCTCGCTTGCCCGTTCGAGCTTCGAGATTTCCTCCTGATAGGGCGCGTCCTCCCAACCCTCGCCGGTTTCGAGCGGCTTGGTGAAGACGGTAAACGCATCCTTCATCGCGCTTTTTAGGCGCCCAAGCTCTAGGGCGCCCTCAGCGAGAATCGACCGGGCGTCGGCGCGGTCGTCAAGCATCCGCTCATGCTTGAAGCGCAGCAGGCCGATGGCGACGGTTGCGACCAAGGCGAGGACGGAGACGATCAGTCCGAGAACGGTTCCAAGGCTCATGGCGGCACGGTAGCGCGGCAAGCCTGAGCGTAAGGAAACAAGACAAAATCGAGACAACGGCGTCGGGGCGCCGGTCGGGTTCCCTTACGGCCCTACAACGCAGAATCCCCGCCGGAGCGGGGATTCAGACCATGCGGCTGAATGGAGTCGAACCATCACGGGTGTTTCCACCCACAAGGCCCTCAACCTTGCGCGTCTACCAGTTCCGCCACAGCCGCGCGGGGCGTCGATTCTAGATGCTTGGCACTTTGGCGGGCGTGGGGCGGCGTTGCGGGTGTCCGGAGGGGGTTGTAATCTACGAACAGGTGTTCGAACGGCAAGTGGGCAGGCGGCCATCCTGCGTGCGGAAAGGGAATAAGAGGATCGATGGTTGACCTTGATCTGACCAAGCGGCAGAAGGAGATCTTCGACTTCATCGGCAAGTACGCGGCCAAGACCGGGTATCCGCCGACGGTGCGGGAGATCGGCAAGGCCGTGGGGCTGCACTCGTCCTCGACGGTGCACGCGCATCTGGCGAATTTGGAGAAGATCGGGCTGCTGCGGCGCGATCCCTCGAAGCCGCGGGCGATCGAGCTGCTGGCGGGAACGGCGAAAAAGGCCAAGGACGTGCTGCGGCCGCCGAGCGGGCTGCCGCTGGTCGGCCAGGTTGCCGCCGGCGAGCCGATCCTGGCCGAGGAGAACATCGAGGAGTACCTCGAAGTCCCCGATGTGATCGGCGGCGAGGACGGCGACTACATCCTCCAGGTGCGGGGCGAAAGCATGAAGAACGCCGGCATCATCGAGGCCGACTACGTGATCGTCCGCCCGGCCGACGACGCGACGGATGGCGAGATCGTCGTCGCCCTGATCGGCGAGGAGGCGACGGTGAAGCGCTACTTCCGCGAGAAGGACCACATCCGGCTCCAGCCCGAGAACGAGGAAATGGAGCCGATCCTGACCACCGAGGCCCGGGTGCTGGGCAAGGTGGTCGGCGTTTTCAGGAAGGTCTGACCGGCGGCGCGCCGCCGGTGGGTCGTGGCCTGTCCGGTGGGGCTGGGCCTGCCCGGCGGGTCGCGGCCTGGCCGGTAGGTCGTAGCCTCCCTGGGTTGCGGCCTGGCCGCTGGGGGTCGCGGCCTGCCTCGATCGAGTGCGGGCCGCAGGTCGATTCCGCGGCCGAGCCGCAGGCGGGGAGGGCGCGGGGCTGGTCGTCGGTACATGGAAGCACCGTTGTCGACCTTGTACGGCCTATAGCCCGTAAAAAGTCGACAACGGTGTCTCAGAGTCGACAACGGTGTCTCAGCGGCAACGGCGTCTCAGCCGCGCGGCGTCACCCCGCCGCCTGACGAGGCTCAGGGATCGGCAGGCAAGGACGCAGGGAGGCCGAATAGCAGCGCTATTTGGCCGACCGAGGACGCCGCATGGCGGTCCCTGAGCCTCGTCAGGGCCACTTGCCGGCTTCGATGCGCTGCTTGTAGGACTGCTGGCGGCGGCGGGCGTCCCACATGACCAGGGGGAGGAGGCGCAGGCCGAGGCGGGGGAACATGTCGAAGAGGCGCAGCTGGGGGCCGCGCCAGCGGGGGATGATGGTGATCGGGCGGGGGCGCTCGGTCAGCTTGCCGACCTCGCGGGCGACTTCCTCGGCGGTCAACAGCTTGCCGGAGAAGGAGCCGGCGGCGTCGGGATCGTCGAGCTTGTCCTCGAGCATCGGCGTCCAGACGCCGTCGGGGCAGAGCGCCGAGAGCTCGATGCCGCGGATGCCGGTCCGCCGCAAGTCGAACGCGGTCCCCAGGGTGAAGGCCATCGCCGCGTGCTTGCTGGCCGAGTAGGCGACCTCGCCGGGGGCGGCGACGATGCCGGCGAGGGAGATGACGTTGACGACGTGGCCGCGGCCGGCGGCCCGCATCGGGCCCAACGCCGCGAGCGTGCCGTTGATCAGGCCCTTCGTGTTGACGTCGAACATCAGCTCGCGCTGCTCGGGGCTCTGCTCCCACGGCACGCCGCTGAAGAGGACGCCAGCGTTGTTGACCCAGAGCGCCAGGCCGTCCTCGGCGTTGACCCGCTCGGCGAGCGCCCGGCAGGCGGCTTCGTCGCGGACGTCGAGCTCGACCGACTCGGCTTCGCCGCCGAGCTCGGCGGCGGTCCGCGCCGCCGCCTCGGCGGCGACGTCGCTCGCCCAGACGCGGTAGCCGCGCCCAGACAGCTCGCGTGCGATCGCGCGGCCGAGGCCGCCGCCGGCCCCGGTGACGACCGCGGTGCGCATGGCCGCCACCATATCCCGCCGCGATTTGGCTTCCCGGCGGCCGCGGCGTACCATCCGAAGAGCGGGCCGAGCGGACCGCGGAGGGAGAGAAAACCCTTCGAGGAAAGTCCGGACACCACAGGGCAGGGCGGTGGGTAACGCCCACCCGGGGAAACCCGCGGGAAAGTGCCACAGAAATGACACGGCCGATGGCGCGGCCTCAGCTGAGCCGCGTACAGGCAAAGGTGAAATGGTGCGGTAAGAGCGCACCGGCGTCGCGGTGACGCGGCGGCCAGGCAAACCCCGCCCGGTGCAAGGCCAAGCAGGACCGTCGACCCGGCTCGGCGAGGTCCAGGTAGGCCGCATAGATAGATGGCCGCTCACGACAGGATCCGGCTTACAGGCCCGCTAACGGAAAGGCCCCTCTTTGGGGCCTTTCCCACGTCCGGGGACGGGACCGGGGCGAGATGCAAGTTTTCTGTCTTAGCTTTTGCTAATCTGCCGCCAACTTTCCGCTGAATCTTCGCCAGATATCGCGAGGAGCGGGGGACCCAATCAGTTGGGGCGAGTCGCAGGCCTGAGGTCTGCGTAGCGCAGCTCTTTCAGCGCGAGCCCGTCAGCTAACCCCGCAAGCGTCACGAAAGAGACATGAGTAAACGCAAACAAACTCGCCTGTATTGGGCCGTCGCCCTGGCCGCGATCGCCGTCCTCGCCTTCGGCTCCTCGGCCGGCCAGGCCTCGACCGGCGGCGCCTCCAGCTACAGCGCCAGCACCGCTGGCAAGGGCTTCGCCTTCAGTGCCTGGAAGGTAGGCGGCGCCAGCTGGTACGGCGGGCCCAGCCTCTGGGGCGCCCACACCGCCTGCGGCCAGACCCTGCGCCCGCACACGCTCGGCGTCGCCCACAAGACGCTGCCCTGCGGCACGACGGTCAAGTTCCGCTACCACGGCAACGTCCTCGTCACCCGCGTGATCGACCGCGGCCCCTACATCGAAGGCCGCGACTGGGACTTCACCGCCGCCGCCAGCGAAGCGCTCGAGTTCGAAGGCGTCGGCCGGGTCCGCTACGCGGTCGCGACCAGCCTCGCCCGCCCCGGCGGACGCTGAGCGCCGCCCGAGCCTTTCCCCCGCAAATGCCGGGGTGGGGCCGCTCCGAAAGCTAGTCTGCCGTGTTTAGGCAGTGCCCAAAACACGGAAGGAGCAGCATTCATGTCGAGGTTCTCGCACGGAGCAGTCGCCACGGTCGGCCGCGGAGGAAGCTGGCTCGCGCTCGCGGCGCTGGCGGGAGCGCTCCTGCTCGCGATCGTCCTCGCCCCCGGTTCCGACGCGAAGGCGGCGGGCAAGACGACCGTCATCCTCGGCCAGACGGCGACGATCCCCGATCCCTCCTGCCCGGAGACCCCGTGCCAGGCGGTCGGCAGTGTCACCGGCTTCCAGGTCAACAACGGCCAGGCGGTGAACCCCTTCCTCGTCCCGCACGAGGGGACGATCAAGTCTTGGACGCTGACCCTGGCGCAGCCGACGAACTCGCAGCGCTCCTTCTTCAACGGCTTCTTCGGCACCCCGCCCGAGGCGCGCCTCTCGATCATCCGCCGCGTCCCTGGCACCAACCCGCCGCGCTACAACCTGCGCAGCCAGGGCTCGATCAAGGTGCTGACGCCCTACCTCGGGCAGACCATCAGGTTCAGCTCCAATCTGAAGGTGGAAAAGAACGACATCGTCGCGATCTCGGTGCCGACCTGGGCGCCCGTCTTCTCCCAGGGTCTGGCGGAGAACAACGTCTGGCGCGCCAGTCGCGAACCGGGCAAATGCACCAACTCGACCGACATTCGCCAGGGCGAACCGCAGTCGAAGGTCGGCAAGCGAGCCACCTATGGCTGCAAGTACACGACGGCCCGCCTGCTCTACACGGCGACCCTCGTCTGGAACGACTAACGACCCGCAGAAGCTGAGGGCCGGCGGGATCAGTCCCGCAGAAGCTGAAAGCCGATCAGGCCGCGGGGGGCCTACCTGAACCCTGCTCCGCGGCCTCGTAGGGCGGGGCGGG
>CAZHLT010000071.1:0-5392 GCA_964533285.1 uncultured Conexibacteraceae bacterium
CTGCCCAACGTCGAGGTCCAGATCTTCGCCACCCTGCTGGTCGAGTTCGCCCGCGACAACAACGCCAAGGCGATCATCAAGGGTCTGCGGGCGATCTCCGACTTCGAGTACGAGTTCGAGATGGCACAGCTCAACCGCAAGCTCGACCCGGGGATCGAGAGCATGTACGTGATCGCCTCGCCCCACTACAGCTTCCTTTCCTCGACCGGGGTGAAGGAAATGGCGACCTTCGGCGGCGACGTCGGCGACCTCGTGCCGGCGCCGGTGGCCGCCGCCCTCTCGGGCCGCCTCGGCGAGAGGTAGGCTGTTCGCCGACAGCTGGGGCGCTTGGGCGTCAGCTTGCAAAAACTGCCCCTTTCCAAGGCATCTTCCCGAAAATCACCCCGTACACGTAGGCTTACGATCTTCTTATGGACGTCCTGGTCCTCATTGACAAGCTCGACGACGTAGTCCACAACGCCCGTCCCGTCCCCCTGACGGACCAGGTGCGGGTGGACCGCGAGGAGATCTACGACCTGCTCGACCAGATGCGGGCGACGATCCCCGAGGAGATCAAGCAGGCGCGCTGGATCGTCAAGGAGCGCCAGGAGATGCTGGCCGAGGCCAAACGCGAGGCCGAGCGCATCGTCCGCGAGGCGCGCGAGCAGCAGGCCCGCCTGATCTCCGACGAGGAGGTCACCAAGCAGGCCGAGCGCGCCGCCGACGAGATCGTCGAGGACGCCCGCACCCGCGAGCGCGAAATCCGCCTCGGCGCCGAGGACTACGCCGACGAGATCCTCAACACCCTCGAAGTCAACCTGCAGAAGTTCCTCGCCGCCGTCCAGCGTGGCCGCGACCGGCTGGCCGGTCGCGACGAGGAAGCGGTCGCCGAGCTCGACGAACAGCCTTAGCGGGCGTGGGGAGGGGCCGAAGGCCCCTCTGAAAACGCCCTTCGGGCTTGAGTGTTTTCAGAGGAGCCTTCGGCCCCTCCTGCAAGCCAAGCCGCGGCGAGGCTGTTCGTCGAGTGTCGGATTCTCAGCTCAGGCGGCCAGCCCGGTCGACTAATCCAGCTTCAGCTTGTCCAAGGCCGACCAGCGGGGGTCGGTGGGCTGCTCGTGCTCGTGGGGGTTGTCGTTGAGGGATTCGCCGCAGACGGGGCAGAGGCCGGCGCAGTCGGGCCGGCAGAGGAGGCGGCTGGGGAGGGCGAGGAGCGTCGCGTCGTGCGCCCAGCGGCCGATGTCGAGCTGGTCGTCCTCGACGTAGGGGCTGTGCAGCTCCTCGTCCTCGCCGCCCTGCTGGTCGACCTCGCGCGCCTCGACCTCGAGGTCGAGCGCCGCCGGTTCCAGGCAGCGCATGCAGGGCCCCTCGAGGTGGACCGGGAAGGTCAGGTGCAGCGCGTAGCCGCCGCCCGGGCGCGAGACCTCGAGCCGCACCGTCGGCGCCGCCGGCACCGCCTCGTAGGCCTGGCCGCCGAGCTCGAAGGGCGCCAACGCGACCGGCAGCTCGAGCCGCCTGCCCTCGCCGTGGGCGAGGGCGAGGCGAGCGAGGTCGATCACGGTCGTCGGTTCTGGCATTGTCCGAGGTTACGAGATGGCACAGTTCCACTGGAAACCCGAGACCTACCTGGAGCGGATCCGGGCGGAGATCCCCCGCTACGACGAACTGCAGGAGGAAGCGATCGCCGCCGTGCCCTTCGCGCCGGCCCGCGTCCTCGAGCTGGGGATGGGGACGGGGGAGACGACGCGGCGGCTGATCGAGGCCTACCCGGAGACCTGGGTGATCGGCCTCGACTCGAGCCCGGAGATGGTCTTCCGGGCGCGCGAGATGTACGACGACGTGCAGCTGGCGCGGATCGAGGACCCGCTGCCGGACGGCCCCTGGGACCTGGTGATCGGCGTCCTCTCGATCCACCACCTGACCAGCGATCAGAAGAAAGCGCTGTTCCGCCGCGTCCGCGAGCAGTCGCGGTCGCTGGTGATCGGCGACGTGGTCAAGGCCGACGTCCAGCTCGCCCCGCTCGACCCCTCCTACGACCACCCCGAGACCGCCGCCGACCTCGCGAGCTGGTGCGACGGCGAAGTCACCTGGCACGCCGACGACCTAGCCGTAATCCGCGCCGTCTACTGACGCACCCTCCGCGAAACCGCAGATCACCACGATATGCGTGGTGAATTGCGGTCTCGCGTGGCGGAGCCGCTACTATCCCGCGTCCGATGGCCGTTCCTAAGAAGAGAACCAGCTCCGCCCGGCGCGACAAGCGCCGCGCGCAGCACAAGGCCGGCAAGGCGGCTCTTGCCCGCTGCCCGCGCTGCCACAGCCCGCACCTGCCGCACCGCGTCTGCCCGACCTGCGGCACCTACGCCGGGCGCGAGGTAGTCGCCCACAAAGTCGTCGATCCGACGGCCGGCGCCCCCGCCTCCGAGTAGACCGTGTCGCCCGCCAGCGGCGTCACCGTGGCCCTCGACGGTTACGGGGCCGAGCAGGGCTTCGACGTCCTCGCCGAGGGCGCCCGCCGCGCCGCCGCCGACGGCATCGGCGTCCGCGTCTTCGGCCCCGAGCGCGCGCTCGGCCTGAGCGGCGCGGCGGGGATCGACGTCGTCCAGACCTCGGAGTGGATCGGCAACGACGAGGAACCGGTTGCCGCCGTCCGCGCCAAGCAGGAGGCCTCGGTCGTCCGCGCCGCCCGCGACGTCGCCGAAGGCAACGCGGCGGCGCTGGTCAGCCCCGGCTCGACCGGGGCGACGATGGCGGCGGCGACCTTCGGCCTGCGCCGTCTGCAGGGCGTGCAGCGGCCGGCGCTCGCGGTGCAGCTGCCGGTCCCCGGCAAACCCGTCCTCTTCCTCGACGTCGGCGCCAACGTCGAGGTCCGCGCCCAGCACCTGGTCCAGTTCGCCTTCCTCGGCGCCGCCTTCAGCGCCGCCGTGCTCGGCGTCGAGGACCCGACCGTCGGCCTGCTGACGGTCGGCGAGGAGGCCGGCAAGGGCCGCCCCGAGGTGGTCGAGGCGCACTGCCTGCTGAGCGAGGCGAGCGGCATCGCCTTTGTCGGCAACGTCGAGGGCCGCGACCTGCCGGCGGCCAAGGTCGACGTCGTCGTCTGCGACGGCTTCACCGGCAACGTCTCGCTGAAGCTGCTCGAGGGCACCGCCAAGGCGGTCGCCGAGGCGGTCGGCGAGGCCGCCCGCTCCAACCCGCTGGCGATGGTCGGCGGCCTGCTGCTGAAGCCGGCCCTGGGTGGGCTGCGACGCGAGCTGCACCCGGACACCACCGGCGGCGCGATCCTGCTCGGCCTGCGCGGCATCGCCGTCGTCGGCCACGGCAGCGCCGGCCCCGAGGGGATCGCCAACGCAGTCCGCCTCGCCGCCCGCTGCGCCGAGGTCGACGCGGTCGGCCGCACCGCGGCGCTGCTCAGCGTGGGCGGCGCCGGGCGCGGCGCTCTGGCGGCCGACGGGGACGCGTGATAGGAAACGGGCATGGATCGTGACCAAGTTCTCGCCCTCGTCCGCGAGCACCTCGCCGAGGAGCTCGAAGTCGACATCGACCGGATCTCCGAGGGGACCCGCTTCAAACAGGACCTCGACGCCGACTCGCTCGACCTCTACGAGCTGGTGATGGAGCTGGAGGATCGCTACGGCGTCAGCGTCAGCGAGGAGCAGGCCTCGCGGATCGAAACCGTCGGCGACGCGGTCGGCTTCGTGCTCGAGCACGCGCCGGCCTGAGCGGTGGCGACGGCGCGCGAGTCGGCGGTCGCGGCGCTGGCGGCGCTGATCGAGGAGCTGCCCGACGAGCTGCGGGCGCAGGCGCTGACCCACTCCTCCTGGACCGAGCACCGGGTCGACTCCTTCGAGCGGCTCGCCTTCCTCGGCGACAGCGTGCTCGGCCTGACCGTCGCCAGCGAGCTCTTCGAGCGCTACGGGGCGACCGCCTCGGGCGGCCTGACGAAGATCCACAACCAGGCGGTCAGCGGCGTCTCCTGCGCCGCCGTCGGCGCCGAGCTGGGGGTGCCGGAGATGCTGCGCGGCAACGAGCCCGAGGGCGTCACCGGGGCGATCCCGGCAAGCGTCCTGCTGGAAGGCGAGCGGCCGCTGCCGGAGGCGACCGAGGCGCTGATCGGCGCCTGCCACCTGGCCTTCGGCTTCGAGCGCACCGCCGCCGCCGTGGCCGAGGCCTTCGAGCCGCGGATCGAGCTCGCCTCCGCGACCCGGATCGACTTCAAGTCCGCTCTGCAGGAGCTTTTGGCGCGCCGCGGATCGCGCGTAAGCTACGAGGTGATCGCCGCGACGGGCCCCCCGCACCGGCGCAGGTTCGAGGTGGCGGCGGTCGTCGATTCCCGGCGGGTCGGGTCGGGCGAGGGGCGCAGCAAGAAGGCGGCCGAGCAGGTCGCGGCCGAGCAGGCTCTGGCCCAGCTCGGCGGGTAGGCGCCAGGCCCCAAATTGGGGGTTCGCGCAGGCGGTATCGCGTCCGATCGACCCGCGAGCCTTCGGGGTCGGAGAAAGGGCACCAGAGATGTATCTGAGATCGATCACGATGAAGGGGTTCAAGTCGTTCCCCGAGCGGACCACGCTCGAGTTCTCCCCTGGCGTCAGCGTGATCGTCGGCCCCAACGGCTCCGGCAAGAGCAACATCACCGACGCCGTCCTCTGGGCGCTCGGCGAGCAGAGCCCGGGGGCGATCCGCGGCGCCTCGATGCAGGACGTGATCTCGGCCGGCGGCAAGGGCATCGCGCAGCGGCGCGCCGCCGAGGTCGAGGTCGTGATCGACAACTCCGACGGCCGCGCCGCGACCGAGTTCTCCGAAATCGCGGTCCAGCGCTACCTCGACCGCGGCGGGGATTCCGGCTACCGGCTGAACGGCGCCCGCGCCCGCCTCGCCGACATCACCGATGTCCTCTCCGACACCAACCTCGGCCGCGAGATGCACTCGGTGATCAGCCAGGGCCGGGTCGAGACGATCGTCCACTCCAAGCCGCGCGAGCGGCGCCTGCTGATCGAGGAGGCGGCCGGGCTCGGCAAGCACCGCAAACGCCGCCGCCGGGCCGAGCTGAAGCTGCGCGCCGCCCGCGACAACCTCGACCGCGCGCTCGACGTCGAGCGCGAGGCGCGGGCGCGGCTACGGCCGCTGAAGCGCCAGGCCGAAGCGGCCGAGCTGGGGGCGCGGATCGAACGCGAGGAGCTGGGTCTGCGCGGGCGTCTGGTCGCCGAGGAGCTGCGCTTCGGCGCCGACCGCGCGGCGGCGGCGCAGAAGGTGGCGGAGAAGGCGCGGGCGACGCGGGCGAAGCTGCAGGAGGAGCTAACCGCGGTCGGCAAGCGCCGCAGCGAGGCCGAGGAGCGCTTCGCCGCCCGCGACCGCGAGCGCACCCAGGCCTGGGGCCTGCTGACCAAGCTGCGCGGCGAGCAGGAGCGGATCGCGGTCCGCG
>CAZHLT010000072.1:0-2070 GCA_964533285.1 uncultured Conexibacteraceae bacterium
CCGAGTGGGACGACCGACGGGCGGGCGTACGGTTCTCACATCGTCTCAGCCGACCCAGGAGGTCCCCCATGCAATTTCTCCGCAAGTCCCGCCGCCGCAGCCTCACGGTGCTGGCGAGCGCCCTCGCCGCCGTCGCCGCGACCGCCGCCGTCGCCCTCGCCGCCGACGGTTCCGACGTCGCCGCCAAGCCGGAATCGGTCAAGGTCAAATGCCCGCCCGGGATCGCCAGCGGCAACGCGGTCGAGTGCAAGTTGACCGGCCGCCTGCCGCTCGGCTGGCGCGGGCCGAAGGGAGCGCGCGGGCCGCGCGGCGCCAAGGGGGCGAAGGGCGCCAAGGGCGCCGCCGGCGCCACCGGCGCGATCGGGCCGGCCGGCAGCCCCGGCGCGCCCGGGCCCGGCGGGGTCAGCGGCTACGAGATCGTCTCGCAGACCTTCCTCGGCGTCTTCGTCCCCAACAGCAACAACGCCAGCCGCGGCCTCAGCGCGATGGTCGAGCTGCCCTGCCCGGCGGGCAAGAAAGCGGTCGGCGGCGGCGCCGACCTCGGCACCAACTCGAGCCAGAACGGCGTCCAGCGCCAGCTCGCGATCTCGGCCAGCGTGCCGCTCGCCGAAGGCGGAGGCTGGGGCGTGCAGCTGTTCAACAACTCGATCAGCCTCGACGTCTCGATCGACGTCGAGGTCTACGCGATCTGCGCCAGCGTCGGCTGAGCCGCGGCCGCGACGCGAAGGGGGCGCCCGCCGGGCGCCCCCTTTCGCTGCCGCTTCTCGCGCCGCGCTACTTGATGAACAGCATCTCCTCGTACTTCGGCAGCGGCCAGAGGTCGTCGGCGACGACCCGCTCGAGCTTGTCGGCGGCAGCGCGGACGTCGGCCATCGCCGCCAGCTGCTTGTCGCGGGCGTGGATCGCGAGGTCGAGCCCCTCGATCCCGTCGGGGTACCCGTTCGCTTCCTCCAGCGCCAGCAGCGCCTTGCCCATCGCCTCGAGGTTCTCGCGGACCTCGCCGGCGACGCCCTCGGCGACGCCCGACTCCTTGATCACGGCCAGGTAGCGCAGCGCCGCCGGCAGGATCATCGTCTTGGCGATCGTGTGTGCGGTCTCCGCCTCGATGTTGGCCCGGATCGCGTACTGCTCGATCCAGACGTCGTAGCGGGAGTGGAGCTCGCGCTCGGTCAGCACCTCGTACCTCTCGAAGGCGGCGACCGTGTCGGGCGCGATCACCTCGGGCAGCGCGTCCGGCGTCGTCCGCAGGTTCTTCAGCCCGCGCTGCTCGGCCTCGGCGTGCCACTCCTCCGAGTAGTTGTCGCCGCCGAAGCAGACCACCTTGTTGGCCAGGTAGGACTCTTTGACGACCTCGATCACGGCCTCGGGCATGTCGGTGCCGGCGTCGAGCTTCTCCTGCAGCTTGCCGGCGAGCTCGTCGATCGCCTCGGCGGCGATCGTGTTCAGCACCGTGTTGGGGAAGGCGAGCGACATGCTCGACCCCAGCGCCCGGAACTCGAATTTGTTGCCGGTGAAGGCGAACGGCGAGGTCCGGTTGCGGTCGCCGCCGTGCAGCGGCAGCGGCGGCAGCACGTCGGTCCCCAGGTGCAGGAACGAGGCCGGCGTGCTCGGGTCGCCCTCACCGGTCGAGATCGCCTCGAACGCCCTTTCGAGCTCGCCGCCGAGGAAGATCGAGATGATCGCCGGCGGCGCCTCGTTGGCCCCGAGCCGGTGGTCCTGGCCGATGTTGGCGACCGAGGCCCGCAGCAGGCCCTGGTGCTTGTTCACCGCCTGGATCACCGCCGTGCAGAAGAACAGGAAGACGATGTTCTCGTGCGGGGTGTCGCCCGGGTTGAGCAGGTTGACGCCGGTGTCGGTCCCCATCGACCAGTTGTTGTGCTTGCCGGAGCCGTTGACGCCGGCAAACGGCTTCTCGTGCAGGAGGCAGACGAGGCCGTAGCGGCGGGCGACGTTTTCCAGTGTCCGCATCAGCAGCTGCTGGTGGTCGGAGCCGACGTTGGAGTTCTCGAAGATCGGCGCGATCTCGTACTGGGCCGGCGCGACCTCGTTGTGGCGGGTCTTGACCGGGAT
>CAZHLT010000073.1:0-2191 GCA_964533285.1 uncultured Conexibacteraceae bacterium
GACGCGGCGCTGGAGCGGCGCTTCCAGCCGGTGCTGGTCGGCGAGCCCGACATCGGCGACGCGATCGCGATCCTGCGCGGCCTCAAACCGCGCTACGAGGAACACCACGGGGTCCGCATCTCCGACGCCGCGATCGTCGCCGCCGCCACCCTCTCGGAGCGCTACATCGCCGACCGCTTCCTGCCCGACAAGGCGATCGACCTGATCGACGAGGCGGCCTCGCGGCTGAAGATCGAGATCGACTCGGTGCCGACCGAGATCGACGAGGTCGAGCGCCGGGTCCAGCAGCTGGAGATCGAGCGCACGGCGCTGCGCAAGGAGACCGACGAGGCCTCGAAGGCGCGCCTGCAGGCGCTCGAGGAGGACCTCGCGAACCTCAACGAGCAGGCGGCCGAGCTGCGGACCCGCTGGCAGAACGAGAAAGAGCCGATCGAGGCGATGAAGCAGGCCAAGGCCGAACTCGAGGAGGCGCGGCTGGAAGTCGAGCGGGCCGAACGCGAGACCGACTTGGAGCGGGCGGCGGAACTGAAGTTCGGCCGGATCCCGGAGCTCGAGGCACGGGTCTCCGAGCAGGAAGCGCGGCTGGAGGAGGTCCACGCCGGCGGCGAGGTGCTGCTCTCCGACGAAGTGACCGAAGAGGACGTCGCCCAGGTCGTCGCCAAATGGACCGGGATCCCGGTCAGCCGCCTGATGGAGGGCGAGGTCGAGAAGCTGATCCACATGGAGGAGCGGCTGCACGACCGGGTGATCGGCCAGGACGAGGCGATCGAGGCCGTCTCCAACGCGCTGCGGCGCTCGCGGGCCGGGCTCTCGGACCCCAACCGGCCGATCGGCTCCTTCCTCTTCCTCGGCCCGACCGGCGTCGGCAAGACCGAGCTGGCGAAGGCGCTGGCCGAGTTCATGTTCGACTCCGAGCAGGCGATCGTCCGCCTCGACATGTCCGAGTACATGGAGAAGCACACGGTGGCGCGGCTGATCGGCGCCCCGCCCGGCTACGTCGGCTACGAGGAGGGCGGCCAGCTGACCGAGGCGGTGCGGCGCCGGCCCTACGCGGTGGTGCTGCTCGACGAGATCGAGAAGGCGCACCCCGACGTCTTCAACACGCTGCTGCAGCTGATGGACGACGGCCGCCTCACCGACGGCCAGGGCCGCACCGTCAGCTTCACCAACACGGTCCTGATCATGACCTCCAACGTCGGCTCGGACCGGATCGTCGCCGAGCAGGTCGACGAGCGGATCCGCGAGCAGATCGAAGAGGTCCTGGCGGCCACCTTCAAGCCCGAGTTCCTCAACCGGATCGACGACACGGTGATCTTCCACCGGCTCTCGAAGGCCGACATCGGCCGCATCGTCGACCTCCAGGTGGCGCAGCTGGTCGGCCGCGTCGCCGAGCGCGGGATCACGGTCGAGCTCTCCGACGACGCCCGCACCCTGCTCGGCAACCTCGGCTACGACCCGACCTACGGGGCGCGGCCGCTGAAGCGGGTGATCCAGAAGCAGCTGGTCGACAAGCTGGCGCTGCGGATCCTCGAGGGCGAGTTCGGCGAAGGCGACGTGGTCCGCGTCGACGCCGCCGACGGCCAGCTCAGCTTCGAGCGCGCCGAGCGCGCCACCGCGGTCGCCTGAGACCCCCGTTGGCGACTTCTTCCCGAACGTGCGTGAAGAAGTCGCCAGGCTCACGACTCATACATAAGGGGGTTTCTGCCGAAACAAGCTGCACGTATAAGTGCTCTTAAGGTCGGCGTTTAAAGTCAACGGAAGTTGAGCGTCATTCTTGAGCGGGTCGGTACAGAATTCCGATCCGGCCTAAAGTAGGCAGCAAACCCGGCAAGCAGATGGACGAGCAGAACCCGATCAACCGACCGCCGCGCGAGAACCCCGCTCGCGTCCATGCCGAGCACCTCGGCTGGGCGGTCGAGGAAAAGGTCCTCTGGCGGCTCGGCGACGCCGGCCGCGGCGCCTTCGAGCACATCCGCCGCGCCCTCGAGGCGGCGGTCTGGGCGCTGCAGAAACACCTGATCTGGCCGCTGCGCCTGCGCCTCAGCGGGCTCGGCAACGGCGCCCGCGCCGCCCTCACCGGCGGCGTCGCGCTGCTCCTCGGCGCCCTCCTCGTCGGCGCCGTCTCGCTCGCCGGCTCCGGCGGCGGCTCGAGCGAGGAGGCCACGGCGCGGGTCGCGGTGGCGCCGGCGCC
>CAZHLT010000074.1:0-19027 GCA_964533285.1 uncultured Conexibacteraceae bacterium
GCGGCGAGCCGGTCGCCTTCGGCAGGTTCAGCGGCAGGGCGAGGAACTGGAAGCTGGCCGCGCCGCGGGCCGCCAGCTCCTGCAGCCGCAGGCTCTCCATGATGTAGATGCCGCCGCGGACCAGCAGCTCGACGTGGACCGCGAGGGTGGCGCCGACGGGGTACGTTTCGTAGGAGGCGGTGTCGGAGCCGGTGGCGACGATCCCCCGCTGGCGCAGGTGGCGTGCCACCTCGATCCCCGGCCCGGGGAAGACCGCGGCACCGAGGAAGCGCTCGGGGTCGCTGTCCCAGAGCAGGTCGAAGCCGGTGCGCAGGAGGACGACCGAGCCCGGCTCGATCTCGGCCCCGGCCGCCGCCGCGCAGCCCTCGAGCTCGGCGACGGTGATCTCGTGCCCGTCGGCGAGCACATCGCAGCCGAGGTAGCTGGGGAAGTCGAGCAGGATGCCGGGGGCGACGATCGGCCGCAGCCCGGGGCCGGAGCGCATCGCGATGCCGTTCTCGCGGTCCTGGACGCCGGCGGCGAAGACCTCGGTCCCGTCGCAGAGCCGGCCCTCCATGCCGACGTGGCTGAGGCTGTCGATGTGGGTGCCGACGTGCAGGCCGCAGCAGATCCGGTCGGTGGCGCCGCTCGAGCCGGGGTACTGGCCCTCGTCCTCCTCGCGCTGGTGGGAGAGCGTCAGCTCGTAGCTGAAGGGCGGGTGCGCCGGCATGTGCAGGGCGCCCGGGCCGAGCGGGTGGCCCAGCTCGACGATCTCGTGCTCGGTGGTCACAGGGAAGAAGCATACCGATCTTGGACTAATTCCAGTCCAAGATCGGATATCGTTCGCACTAGCTTGCGTCCGAGCACTTATCCCTGGGAAGGAGAGCCCATGCAGCCTGCAGACCCGGTCGCCCCCGACCGGCCGAACACCGCCGCCGACGCCGCCGAGGTGATGAACGCGATCCGCTCCGGCGAGATCACAACCGTGATTGTCGGCGGCTGCGACCTCAGCGGCGTCTTCCGCGCGAAACGGATCTCGGCCGAACGCTTCCTCGGCAGCGACGAGCCGAGCGTCCAGTTCTCCGAGTACACCTTCGTGATCGACATCGCCGACCACGTGCAGCCGCGGCCCGAGGGGTACGAGGGCTGGTGGCCCGGCTTCCACACCGGGATGGCGGACATCGACGCCGTCTGCGACCTGACGACGCTGCGCCGGGTCCCCTGGCTGGAGCGCACCGCGCTCGTCCTCTGCGACTACCGGCGGCTCGACGGCAGCGTCTACGAGTTCGCGCCGCGCTCCCTGCTGCGCCGCGTCCTCGCCCGCTACGAGGAGCTCGGGCTCGCCGTCAGGCTGGCGCCGGAGATCGAGTTCACCGCCTTCCGCGAGACCGAGCGCTCGGCCACCGAGAAGGGCTTTCGCGACCTCGAGCCGCTGTTCGCCAAGGTCAGCGCCTTCGGCGAGATGCAGGCGACGCTGGACCAGGGGCTGATCGGCAAGGTCGTCGACGGGCTCGACGGGATGCGGGTCCCGATCGAGGCCTGGAACCCGGAGGGCGCCCCCGGCCAGTACGAGCTCAACCTCGCCCACGCGCCGGCGCTGGAGGCGGCCGACCGCGGCTTCCTCTTCAAGCAGGGGACGAAAGAGATCTGCGCCCTGGAGGGGGTCACCGCCAGCTTCATGTCGAAGATCTCCGAGCCGATCCCGGGCAACTCGATGCACGTCCACCAGTCGCTCTGGCGCGACGGCGAGCCGGCCTTCCACGACCCCAACGCCGAGGACGGGATGTCCAACCTGATGCGGCACTTCGTCGCCGGCCAGCTGCGGACGCTGATCCCGTTCGCGGTCGTCTGGGCGCCCTCGCCGACCGCCTTCAAACGCCCCGCCCCCTACATGGGCATGGGCACCTCGGAAAACTGGGGCGGCGACAACCGGATGACCTCGATCCGGGTCCTCGCCGACGAGAAACGCTGCCGGGTCGAGCACCGGCTGCCGGGCGCCGACGCCAACATCTACCTGGTGATCGCGGCGATGTTGGCCGGCGGCCTCTACGGGATCGAGAACGAGCTCGAGCTGCCGCCGCGGACCGAGGGCGACGCCTTCCTGCAGACCGACCTGAAGCCGATGCCGACCAAATTCGACCTCGCGCTCGGCCTCTTCGAAGAGAGCGAGGTCGCCAACGAGTACCTCGGCGAGGAATTCGTCCGCCGCTACGCGGCCTCGCGGCACTGGGAGGAACAGCAGATCGAGAAAGTGATCACCGACTGGGAGCTGGAGCGCTTCTTCATCCGCTCCTGAGCAGTCGGGCGGGAGGCGCCGCCGCCTCCCGCCCGCCCGCCGCTGGCTAGAAGGGGGCGGCGGGGTCTTCGAGGACGCCCGCCAGATCGGCGAGGAACTCCGCCCCCGGGGCGCCGTCGAGCGCCCGGTGGTCGATCGTCAGCGAGAGCGTCATCGCCCCCTCGCGGATCCGGCCGACGCCGAGGATCGCGACCTGCGGCGGGTTGACGATCGGCGTGAACGAGTCGATCCCGAGGCCGCCGAGGTTGCTGACGGTGAAGCTGGCGCCTTCGAGGTCGGCGAAGCCGAGGCCGCCCTCGCGGGCGAGCGCGGCCAGGCGCCCGGCCTCGGCCCGCAGCTCGGCCAGCGAGAGCCGCTCGGCGTCGCGGATCACCGGCACGACGAGGCCCGCCTCGACCGCGACCGCCATCCCCAGGTCGACCGTGCGCCAGCGCGAGATCGTCTCCTCCTCGAGGGTTGCGTTGACCGCCGGGTGGCGGCTCAGCGCGCGCGCCGCCGCCGCCAGCACCAGGTCGTTGTAGCTGGGGCGCTCCTCCGGCCCGCTCTGCTCGCGGAAGCGGGCCAGCGGCCCGGTGGCGACGGCGCGGTGCAGGGTCAGCTGCGCCATCCCGTGGATCGACTCCATCATCGTCCGCGCGATCGCGGCCCGCATGCCGGTCAGCGGCACCGCCTCCAGCAGCTCGCTCACGACTCGGTCTCGACGATCGCCAGCACGGTGCCGACGGCGACGGTCTCGTCGACCTCGACCAGGATCTCGGCGAGGACGCCGGCGGCCGGCGACTCGACCTCGCCCATCGCCTTGGCCGTCTCGACTTCGACCAGCGGCTCGTCCTTGGCGACCGCGTCGCCGACCGACTTCAGCCAGGCGGTGACGGTGCCCTCGGCGGTTCCCATGCCCCACTGGGGCAGCAGCACCTCAACCCGCATGGCCGCCACCCCCGATCGCGCCGGCGGCCTCGCCGACGACGCCGCGGACCGCCGCCGTGACGCGCTCGAGGTCCGGCAGCGTCTGGCGCTCCAGGGCCGGGCTGAACGGGGTCGGCACGTCGGCGCCGGTGACCCGCACCGGCGGCGCGCTGAGCTCGCGGCGCTCGACCACCGAGGCGACCAGCTCGGCGGCGAACCCCGCGGTCAACGGCGAGGGGTCGACGACCACCAGCCGGCCCGTCTTCGCCGCCGAGGCGGCGATCGTCTCGCGGTCGAGCGGGACCAGCGTGCGCGGGTCGACGACCTCGACCGAGATCCCCTCCCCCGCCAGGTCCTCGGCCGCCTTCAGCGCCAGCCGGACCGCGGCGCCGAGGGCGACGACGGTGACGTCCGCGCCCTCGCGCTTGACGTCGGCGAGGCCGATCGGCAGCGTGTACTCGCCCTCGGCGACCGGGCCGCGGCTGCCCCAGAGGCCGCCGTCGGCGAAGACGATCACCGGGTCGTCGTCGCGGATCGAGGCCGTCATCAGGCCCTTCATGTCGTAGGGCGTGCTGGGGACGACGATCTTCAGGCCGGGGCTGTTGGCGAACATCGAGAAGGGCCGGTCGGAGTGGTGGCCGGCCATGCCGCTGCCGTAGTGGACCGGCGAGAGCAGGACCAGCGGCACCCGCGCCTGGCCGCCCGACATGTAGGTGAGCTTGGCCGCCTGGTTGACGATCTGGTCCATCGCCGAGTACATGAAGGTGGCGACTCCCATCTGCACCACCGGCCGCATCTCGGTCATCGCCGCGCCGACGCTCATGCCGACGAAGCCGGCCTCCGAGATCGGCGTGTTGCGCACCCGCTCGTCATCGAACTCGGCGACCGGGATGCTGCCGAAGACCTTCTCGCGGACGTCCTCACCGAGGAAGAACACGGCCGGGTCGCGGTGCATCTCGGCGGCGATCGCGCCCATCGTCGCGTCGAGGTAGGTGGTCTTCTTCGTCGCCTCGGCTTCGCCGCCGCCCGGCGTCGGCACCCGCTCGCCGACCGCGAGCGGGGTCGTGAAGACCTCCTCGAAGGCGGCGCCCGGCCGCGGTGGCGGCGCCTGCTCGGCGAAGGCGACCGCCGCCTCGACCTCCTCGACGGCCTCCCGCTCCAGCGCCTCCAGCGCCGCCTGGTCGAGCACCCCCTGCTCGAGCAGGCGCTCGCGGAAGAGCGCGATCGGGTCCTTGCCCCGCCGCTCCTCGATCTCCTCGTCGGAGCGGTAGCCGAGCTGCAGCGCCCCCATCTCCGAGTGCTCGCGGAAACGGTAGGTCTTGGCCTCGACCAGGCTCGGGCCCTCGCCGGCGCGAGCGCGCGCCACGGCCTCGGCGACCGCCGCGTGGACGGCGAGGACGTCCTGGCCGTCGACCACCGCGCCCGGCATCCCGTAGGCGGCGGCGCGCTCGGCGACGTTCTCGATCGCCATCGCCTCCTCGATCGGCAGCGTCACCGCGTACTCGTTGTTCTCGCAGAAGAAGATCGCCGGCACCTTCCAGACCGCGGCCAGGTTGAGCGCCTCGTGGAACGGGCCCGAGTTGGCGGCGCCGTCGCCGAAGAAGCAGAGGCTGACCCGGTCGGTCCCCCGCATCCGGGCGCTGAGCGCGGCGCCGGCGGCGATCGGGATGCCGGCGCCGACGATCCCCGACTCGCCGAGGCTGCCGATCGCGAAGTCGGCCAGGTGCATCGAGCCACCCTTGCCGTGGCAGATCCCGTCGGCGCGCCCGAACAGCTCGGCCATCAGCGGCGCGATCGGCGCCCCCTTGCCGATCGGGTGGCCGTGGGAGCGGTGGTACCCGGTCATGTAGTCGTCCTCGCGCACCGCCATGCAGGCGCCCACCACCGCTGCCTCGTGCCCGATCGAGGTGTGGACCCCGCCGGGTATCAGGCCCTTCGCGGCAAGCGCCGCGGCCCGTTCGTCGAACGTCCTGATGCGCAACATCCGCCGCAGCATCTCGACCGAGGTGTCGCCGCTCAGATCCAAACCCTCTCTCCTTTCACCGCTTTCAAGCTCAGTCCACTTCTAGACCGACTTTGGTTTGATCTTATCCCAAGCCCGGCTGAATCGGTACATTCGGGCACAAGGCATCGCGACCATGGCTGAACCCACGGACACCCCCAGCACCTCCCTCGCCGGCAAGGCGGCGGTCGTCACCGGCGGCGGCTCGGGGATCGGCGCCGCCTGCGCCGGGCTGATCGTCGCGCGCGGCGGCCGCGTGGTGATCGCCGACGCCGACCTCGCCGCCGCCGAGCGCGTCGCCGTCGGCCTCGGCGACGCGGCGCTCTCCTGGCGCACCGACGTCACCGAGGCGGAGGCCTGCGAAGAGATGGTCGCCGCCGCGGTGGCGGCCTTCGGCCGGCTCGACCTGGCGGTCAACAACGCCGGCGTCGGCTCGCCCCGTGCCGAGCTCGCTGCGGTCTCCCTCGCCGACTGGCGCCGCACCCTGGCGGTCAACCTCGACGGCGTCTTCCACTGCCTGCGGGCCGAGGTCCCGGCGCTGCTGCAGGCCGGCGGCGGCGCCGTCGTCAACCTGGCCTCGACGATGGGGACGGTGGCCGTCGCCGGCGCCGCCCCCTACGTCGCCTCCAAGCACGGCGTCGTCGGCCTGACCAGGGCGGCGGCCCTCGACTACGCCGCCGCCGGGATCCGCGTCAACTGCGTCGGTCCCGGCGTGATCGAGACCCCGCTCAGCGGCGGCGCCGCCGAGCTCGAGGACATCGCCGCGATCCACCCGCTCGGCCGCGCCGGCCGCCCGCGCGAGGTCGCCGAGCTGGTCTGCTTCCTGCTCTCCGACGCCGCCGCCCTCTGCACCGGCGGCTACTACCCGGTCGACGCCGGCTGGACCGCGCGCTGAGCCCGAGCTCACCACCCGGCCAGCTCGGCTCGGCGGGTTAGGCCGGGTCCGGGTCGCGGCGGACCCGGACCTGGTCCTCGGCCTCGAGGCTGAAGCCGGGGATCCGCGCCGCGACGCGGGAGACGCGGTCGACGTCCTCGGCGCTGAGCTCGACCTCGGCTGCGGCGGCGCTGTCGACGATGTGCTGGGGGACCTGGGCGCCGACCACCGGGACCACCGCCGCCGGCTGGGCGAGGATCCAGGCGAGGGCGAGCTGGGGCAGGCTGAGGGCGAGCCCGGCGGCGATCTCGGTCAGCTCCTCGACCCCGTCCATCACGGCTTCGAAGCCAGCGCCGGCGAAGGCCGGGTGGCTGGCGCGCCAGTCGCCCGCCGGGAAGGCCTGGCCGCGGCGCAGGGTGCCGCTGAGGACCCCGTGGGCGAGCCCGGACCAGCCCATCACGCCGATCCCGTGCGCGGCGCAGTAGGGCAGCGCTTTCTCCTCGCTGCGGCGGTCGAGCAGGTTGAGCGGCAGCTGGGCGACGTCGACCGGACGCGCCGCCGCGAACTCCTCCATCTGCGCCACCGCGAAGTTGGAGAGCCCAGCGAAGCGGACGAGGCCCTCGGCGACGAATTCGTCGACCAGGCCGGCGGTCTCGGCGAAGGGGATCGTCGGGTCGGGCCAGTGGACGAAGTAGACGTCGACGTGGTCGAGCCCGAGGTTGGCGAGGCTGCGCTGCAGCGAGGCGCGCAGGAAGGCGGGGTCGGAGTTGCGGAAGGAGAGCTCGGAGCCGTCGGCCGCGGCGCGGGTCTCGATCCCGCCCTTGGTCGAGATCACCAGCTCGTCGCGGTGCCCCTTGACGAGGTCGCCGAGCCCCCGCGCCAGCGCCTGCTCCGCCGCCCCGTCGCCGTAGGCCGCCGCGGTGTCGAAGAAGTTGACGCCGAGGCCGAAGGCGACCCCGACGGCCGCCACCCCCTCCTCGAAGTCCGGCCCCCAGGCGCCGCCCAGCTGCCAGGTGCCGAGGCAGATCCGCGAGACCCGCTGGCCGGTGCCGCCGAGCTCCTGGTACCTCATCCGTCACCACCTCTCTCGTGCCCGGGGTTGGAAGGAAATTCGGTCTAAGAATATTCCAACCTTGGTTTGAGACGTGTATCGTGGCGGTCGTGGACCGGGACCGGAGCGCGGCGGAGAGTTGAGAGCGGCTCGCTTTCACGCCGCCGGCGACGTCCGCGTCGAGGAGGTCGCCGAGCCGCCCCGCGACCCGGCTCCGGGGACTGCCCTGATTCGGGTCCTGGCCTGCGGGATCTGCGGCAGCGACCTGCACGAGTACCGCGACGGACCGCACTTCGTCTCCCCCGCCCCGCACCCGCTGACCGGGACCCGCATCCCCCAAATCCTCGGCCACGAGCTGGCCGGCGTCGTCGTCGCGATCGGCCCCGGCGTCACCGCGGTGGCCAGGGGAGACCGGGTCTCGGTGATGCCGGCGATCTCCTGTAGGAAGTGCCGCCCGTGCCGAACCGGCGCCGCGCACCTCTGCGAGATCGGCGGCGCGGTCGGGATGAGCTGGCCCTGGGGGGGCTTCGCCGAGCTGGCCGCGGTGCCGGCCTCCTGCCTGACGCCGCTCCCCGACGAGGTCAGCGACGCCGCCGGAGCGCTGGTCGAGCCGACCGCCGTCGCCGTCCACGCCGTCGACTCGGCGGCGGTCGGCGACGGTGACCTGGCGCTGGTGACCGGCGCCGGGCCGATCGGGCTGCTGGTCGCCCTGGCGGCGCGGGCGGCGGGCGCGCGCGTTCTCGTCTCCGAGCCCGGAGCCGGACGGCGAGCGCAGGCGGCGGCGCTCGGGCTCTCGGTCCATGACCCCGCCGAGGGATCGCCGAGCGAGGCCCTAGCTGCGCTGTGGGCGGATCGGGCAGACGTCTGCTTCGAGTGCGCGGGAGCGGCCGCCGCGCTCGGCGCCTGCGTCGAGGCGACCCGCCGCGGCGGCACGATCGTCCAGATCGGGATCCACCCGGGGCCGGCGCTGGTGGACGTCAACGCCCTCGTCGGCAAGGGCGTGACCCTGCGTGGCCTGATCGCCTACCCGCTCGACAGCTGGCCGCGGGTGATCGAGTCGATCGCCTCGGGCCGGATCCCGGTCGACGAGCTCGTCTCCGCCACGATCGACCTCGACGAGATCGTCGAGAACGGCTTTCAGCCCCTGCTGCGGTCGCCGGAAGGCGCCGTGAAGATCGTGGTTCGCCCGTGACCGGGCCGCGACCGGACCGCCCGAACGGCCGACTGGCCGACAGGAAAGCGCTGATCACCGGCGCCGGGGGCGGCATCGGCGAGGCGATGACGACCCTGTTCGCCGCCGAGGGGGCGCGGGTCGCCGCGGTCGCCCGGCGGCCCGAGCGCCTCGAGCGCTGGCGCGGCGTCGACGGGGTCGTCCCGCTGCTGGCGGACGTGACCGACGGGGACCAGGTCGAGCGGCTGGTCGGCGAAGCGGAGGAGCGCCTCGGCGGCCTCGACGTCGTCTGCAACGTGGCCGGGGTCAACGACCTCTGCTTCCCCCTGCACGAGACCGGCGACGAGCTCTGGGACCGGGTCCTCGACCTCGACCTGAAGGCTCCGTTCCGGATCTGCCGCGCCGCTGTCCCCGGGATGATCCGCCGCGGCGGCGGCGTCATCCTCAACGTCGGCTCCTATGCCGCCGAGCGCGGCAACCACGGCCCCAGCTACACCGCGGCGAAGGCCGGCCTCACCGGGCTCAGCCGCAGCATCGCCGTTGCCTACGCACGGCACGGCATCCGCTGCAACGTGGTCAACCCCGGCGCCGTCCGCGGCACCGCGATCGAGGCCGGCTCGGGCGGCGAGTACCACCGCGAGGGACTGGAGACGTTCCGGCGGATCGTCGGCGGCCTGCCGGTGGAATGGGAATGCGAGCCCGAGGAGGTCGCCCGCACCGCGCTCTTCCTCTGCGGCGAGGAGGCCCGCCACGTGAACGGCGCCGTGGTCGCCGTCGACGGCGGCATGAGCGCCTGCTGAGGCGCCTGTCCCGGCGGGCGCGCGAACCGGCCGCGCGGTTGTCGTTTCGACCGGCGGAAGGGGTGTGAGTTGTCGTAACGACAAGGGGGAGCGGCGAAACCCCGCTTATAGTGTCGAGATGCTGGATCAGGATCAGCGGCGCGACCTGCTCGATCCAACCGCCGGCGAGGGGCGGGCGACGACGCTGGGTCAGCTCTGCGCCGACCTCGGCCCCGAGCTGGTCGAGATCGCCGCCGCTCCCCAGGGGCTCGAGGTCCAGATCACCGGCGTCGCCTTCCACGACCCCCAGCAGCCGATCGTCCGCGACCGCGCCGCCGGCAAGGTCCTGCTCGCGGTCGCCCTCTCGCCCGAACGCGACGCCCCCGGCCCCTTCATGCGGGCCGCGGCGGCGGCCGGGGTCGGCGCCGTCGCCTGCCGCGACGGGGGCAGCTTCCCGCGCGACCTGGTCGGCGCCGCCGAAGCCAGCGGCGTCTCCCTGCTCGCCGTCCCCGAGCACGTCGAGTGGGGCGAACTGTACGAGCTGATCCGCGCCGCCGCCGAGGTCGACAGCTTCGACCTCGGCTTCGAGGGCGCCGGCGCCGACCGGCCCGGCCTGCACGACCTCTTCGCCCTCGCCGACGCGACCGCCGCCGTCGCCGGCGGCCCGGTGACGATCGACGACATGCAGTCGCGGATCCTCGCCTTCTCTGGGATCAGCGGCCACGACACGCTCGACCAGCCGCGGATGGAGACGATCCTCAACCGCAAGGTGCCCGAGCGCTGGCTGAAGGAAATGCGCGAGCGGGGGATGATCGAGCACCTGCTGACCAGCGACGAGGTGCTGCACGTCGACCTCGCGAGTCCGCACACGCAGTCGCGGCGCGCGGTCGCGATCCGGCTCGGCGCCAGCGTCCTCGGCTCGATCTGGCTGGCCGGCGACGACGACGTCCTCTCCCCCGACGCTGACGAGGCGCTGAAGCGCGCCGCCTCGATCGCGGCGCTGCTGATGGCGCGGCAGCGGATCGGCGTCTCGGTCGAGCGCCGCGCCCGCGAGTCGCGGGTCGCCGCCCTGCTGCGCGAGGGCGACCCCTCGCGCGCCGCGGTCGAACGGGTCGGCCTGGGTGGCGAGGAGCCGCTGGTCGTGGCGATGCTGGAGGCGACAGCCCGCAGCGCCTCCTCGCCGGCCCCGGTCGGGCCGCGGCTGATCGACCTGCTGGCGATGCACCTGCACCCCTACGAGCGCCCGGCGGTCGCGACCACGCTCGAGCAGACCGGACCGCCGCCGCTGAACGAGCGCGTCTACGTGCTGACGACGACGCGCCGGGCCGAGGACCGCGCCTCGCTGCGGCGGATCCTCAGCGACTGCATCGCCCACGCAACCAAGGCGCTGGGGATCCGGCTGCGGGCCGGGATCGGGTTCGCGGTCGACGAACCCGAGAAGCTGCCGCTGGCCCGCCGCAGCGCCGAGGAATGTCTCGCTCTGGCGCCGGGCGAGGAGCCGGTGACGATGTTCGAAACGGTCAGCGACCGCTCGCTGCTGGCCGACGTCGAGGGGCTGGTCGCCGGGCGCGCCGCCGGCCCCTCCCCCGCCGACCTGGCGCTGGTCGCCCACGACGAGGAGAACGGCAGCGAATACCTGCCGACCCTGCGCGCCTTCTTCGACAGCTTCGGCAACCCGACCCGGGTGGCGCGCGACCGCCACCTCCACGTCAACACGGTCCGCTACCGGGTCAAGCGGGCCTCCGAAATCACCGGCGTCGACCTCGACGAGGCCGAGGCGCGCCTCGCCCTGGAGCTGGAGCTGCGCGCCCGCGCGCGCTGATCAGCGGCTGGTGAGGAAGGCGCGGATCGCGGCCAGCAGCAGGTCGACGTCAGCTCGTCGCCGGCGCCGCCGACGAGACCGCACTTCTCTCCGCTATGCGAGTAAAAGTGCGTCCTCGCCTGGCTAGCCCTCGACCGGCAGGCGCAGGCAGGAGGGGCGGGCGGCGCCGTGGTGGACCGCGTTGGTCGCGACCAGCGGCTCGGACTGGACCGCGATCGGCTCGAAGCGGTTGAGGTTGCGGGCGAACCAGGGGTACTCCGAGCCGGCGAGGACGAGGCGGAAGCGGTGCCCCGCCCTGAAGGTGTGGAACGAGGGGGTGAGCTCGATCGAGTAGCGCTTCACCTCGCCCGGCGCGATCGCCGTCGGGTTGGCCTCGTCCTCGGCGTGGGAGGCGCGCAGGCAGCCCCAGGCGACGAACAGCGAGCGCCCGGCGGGGTCGACGTCGGCCAGCTTGACGTGGAGCTCGGTGTCCTCGCGGTCGCTCTCGACCCACAGCTCGACCTCGCCCCAGCCGTGGACGGTGAGGTCGGCGTCAAGCGGCGCGCCGGTCCAGGTCAGAACCCCGTCCTGGGCTTCCAGCTCGGCCAGGTCGAGCGGCGGCTCCCAGGGCAGCGCGTTGACGTCGAAGGGGATGCCGTTGGGCTGCATCGGGTCGTAGACGTAGCCGTCGGACCCCGCGGCGCCGGGCGCCGCGGCGAGGGCGCCGTCGCCGGCGAGGAAGATCTCGCGCGGGGCCGTGCCCCCTTCCCAGGCCTCGCGCAGCTTCCACTCCCCCAACCCCGGGTCGTACATCTGCACCTTCGGCTCGGCCGCGACGCCGTTGTCCTCGCCTTTGAGGAAGTGGTCGAACCAGCGGACGTGCAGCGCGGTCATCTCGATGCCGGCGCCGGGCGCCGTCACGCCGCAGTACTCGTCGCTCGGGTGGCGGGTCGAGACGTGGCTCCAGGGCCCGACCAGCAGCCACTGGCGGTCCCTCGCCGGCGCGGTCGCGAGCATGTTCTCGTAGTGGTGGAAGGCGCCCCAGATGTCCTCGCGGTCGTGCCACCCGGTGACGGTGAGGACCGGTACGTCGAAGTCGTATTCGCCGTCCCAGCGGCGGCTGCGCCAGAGCTCGTCGAGCGTGTCGTGCTCCATGAACTCGCGCCAACCGGGGCCGGCGACGTCGAGCTCGTCGCCGTTCGCGTCGACCGGCAGCAGCTCCAGCAGCGGCCGCAGGTCGCGCTCGGTCTCGATGATGCGGCGGCGGACGAAGGCGAACCAGAAGGCGAAGTAGAGCCAGTAGCAGCCGTAGGTGTAGGGCAGTTCCTGCTGCCAGCGGCCGGCCGGCGAGGCGGCGATCGCCCCCTTCAGGTGCGCCGGCTTCTCCTTGATCGTCGCCCAGACGACCCAACCCGAGTAGCTCAGGCCCTCGGCGCCGACGCTGCCGCTGCACCAATCCTGCCGGGCGACCCACTCGACCACGTCGTGGCCGTCGGGGCCGTCGGCGGCGAACGGATGCCAGATGCCCTCCGATTTGCCGCGGCCGCGGACGTCGTAGGCGACGACCGCGTAGCCGTGCTCCGCGTAGACGCTGCGGTCGTCGACCGGCGAGGACTTGTCGTAGGGGGTGCCGATCACGATCGCCGGCGCCGGCAGCTCGCTTGCCGCCGGTAGGTGGACGTCGGCGGCCAGCTCGATGCCGTCGCGCATCGGGATCCCGACCTCGAACGTCCGCGGCGCCTCGGGGTCGGGGTGCATCGCCGCATCCCAGGCGGCGCGCGGGGACTCGGCGGGGACGGGGACGCCGAACGGCGTCGCGGCTGCGGGATCGTGGCTCATCGCTTCCTTTCAACCCCCGCCGAGCCCCGCGGCCGGGGGCTGGGGCCGCGGGGCGGGGGGCGTCGGGGGTGGGGGTTCGGGTCAGACCTCCCTATTCGCCGAGCCCGGTTTCGGCGAGCCAGAAGATCCCCGTCGGGGCGACGGTGAAGCCGCTGACTTCGTCGCGGTAGGCCCAGGGATAGGGCGAGTAGGTGAGCGGCAGGATGAACTGTTCTTCGTCGACGATCTCCTGGATTTCGTACCAGAGTTCCTGCCGTTTCTGCGGGTCGACCTCGCTCTGCGCCTGTTCGGCGAGCTTCGTCGTCTTCGTCGTATCGACGCCGGCGTAGACGCCTTCGTAGGCGTTGTAGTAACCGAACAATTCGGCCGGGCTCGGGGTCGCGTCATACACTTCGAGCGCCCCGACGTCGAAGGTCCCGGCGGCGAGGAGTTCCAGCCGCGAGGCTTCGTCGACCGATTTGATGTTGACGTTGAAGCCGACTTCTTCCAGGTTCTGCTGGACGATCTGGGCCGCCGTGCCCCAGTACGCGTTTTCGGCGTTGCTGAGCAGCGTGAAGGTCGGGGTGACCCCGTCGGCGACGGCTTCCTTCAGCAGCGTCTTCGCTTTCGCCACGTCCTGTGCGGTCGGTTCGATCGTCTGGTTGGAGTTCGGCACGGTCGGCGGGATCCAGGAACCGGCCGGTTCGCCGTGGCCACCGAGGGTGGCGCTGACGATGCCTTCGCGGTCGACGGCGAGGTCGACCGCTTCCCGCACGCGCTGGTCCTGGAACAGTGGGTTGCGCGCGTTGAGGATGAGGAAACTGGTGTAGCCCAGCGGGTAGTCGCCGATATTGAGTTCGGGCGTGCTTTCGATCGCCCCGACCTGCGACCACGGCGGCGCGTAGATCACGCCGAGCTCGCCGCCTTTGAGCTGCGAGACGCGGCTCTCCGGGCTGGCCACCGTCCGGAAGACGGCTTCGTCGAGGTAGGGCTGCCCCTTCTCCCAGTATTCGGGGTTCTTCTCGAGGGTGATCGATTCGCCGTGTTTCCAGGGGCCGAGCATGAACGGCCCGGTGCCGATCGGGTGCTGGGCGAACTCTTTTTCGGAGACCCCGCCGTAGTTCTCGGGCATGATCCCGAACGACCACTGCGAGAGCACCGCGTCGAGTTCGGGCGCCGGCTTGGTGTTGGTGATCACGATCGTCGAGGGCGAGGGCGCCGCGACCTTTTCGATCCCGGCCAGCAGGCCTTCCCAGATTTCGCTCTTGCGCGCTTCTTCCAGGGTGAAGAGGACGTCAGCCGACGTCATCGGCTGGCCGGTCGAGAATTTCACGCCTTCCCGCAGCTGCAGCGTCCAGACCCGTTCGTCGTTCGTTTTCTTCACCTTGGTGACGAGCCACGGTTCGTTTTCGCCTTCGGCGTTGACTTTGAACAGCGGCTCGTTGATCTGGCTGATGATGTTGATGCTCGAGGCGTCGGTGCCGATCAGGGGGTTGAGGTTGATCACTTCTTCCCCCTGCGAGATCCGCAGGGTGCCGCCGGTTTGCGGTTCGGCTTCGGAGCCGGTCGAGCCGGTGTCGCCGCCACCGCCACCGCAGCCGGCGATCGCCAACGCGGCGAGAGCGAGCAGCGCCAGGGCGAGCAGGCGCATCGTGGTCAGGGCGGGTCTTCTCATTTCTCTCCTCCGTTGGGTTTGCTGATCGCTCCGCCGCCGCGGTTGTCGAAACGAGCGATCGAGAACGGTGCCAGCTCCAGCGAGGGCTTCTCGCCGAGGACGACCGGCGCCAGCACTTCCGCCGTCGTCGGGGCCAGCGTGACTCCGAGCATCGCGTGCCCGGTTGCGACGAACAGTCCTTCCTTTCCCGGTACCGGCCCGATCGCCGGCAGCCCATCGGGCAAGAGGGGCCGAAACCCTGCCCATGTGTGTCTCTTCGTGTGATCTCCCCAATCACGAAGGCTTCGCTCGCCGGCGCGTTCGATCGACGCGACCCGGCTGCGGCTCAGCGCCAGGCCGCGCGAGCCGAGCTCGAGCGTGCCGGCCAGGCGCAGCGCCCCGTCGTAGGGGCTGATGCCGACTTTCGACTCGAGCAGGTAGATCGGGCCGCGCGGCGCGGTGCGCGGCTCCTCGACCGTGATGCTGTAGCCCTTCGCCCCCTCCAGCGGCAGGCGCACACCGAACGGCGCCAGCAGCTTCGCGGTGGCGACGCCGCTGGCCAGCACGACCCGGTCGGCCTCGACCGTCTCGCCGCCGCAGCGGACCAGCCAGCCGCCGCCGTCGGCGACGACGCCGGTGACCGCGGTCTGGTCGCGCAGGTCGCCGCCGTTCGCGCGCAGGTGCTCGGCGAGCCCGGCGGTGACGGTCTCCGGCCGCACGTGGCGGTCGTCGACGGCGAGGATCGCGCCGAGCACGTCGCCGTTCAGCGCCGGCTCGTGGGCCAGCGCCTGCTCGCGGTCCAGCTCGGCGAAGGTGCCGCGGTAGCCCAGCATCACCTGCTCGCGGTGCAGGCTCATCTCCTTCTCCAGCGCCGCCTCGGTGTGGCCGACGTAGAGCAGGCCCTCGCGGTGCATCTCGAAGGCGAAGCGCCCGGCCAGAGCCTCGTAGTCGGGGATCGCCCGTTCGGCCAATGCCACCATCGCGGCCAGCCCGGCGCTGTAGGGGCGGGGCCGGGTGTTGCGGGCGAAGTCGTAGAGCCAGCGCAGGTAGTCGCCGCGCAGCCGCGGCCGCACCAGCAGCGGGCTGCCGGGGTTGAACATCCAGCGGATCGCCTGCGGCATCGTCCCCGGTGTCGGCAGCGGCGCCGCGTGCGAGGGGGTGATCCAGCCGGCGTTGCCGGCCGAGGCGGCGGCGCCGAACGCGGCCGCCTCCAGCACCGTCACCTCGGCGCCGCCGCGGGCCAGTGACTCGGCGACGCAGAGGCCGACGACTCCGCCACCGACGATCGCGACTCTCATTGCGCGATCCTAGGTTCGGGTCGGCGCGCCTACCTTGTCAGGGTCGAAAACCTCGCCGCGGCCGATTGTCGATCCGCCAACGCCCACCGTGAGGTGAGGTCCCACCGTGAGGGTGAGGTCAGGCGGGGATCGGCTCCGGCCAGATGTAGTTGAAGAAGAACTTCTTCCAGGCGCTCCACCAGTCCGGCCCCTCGAAGCGGATCGTGGTGGGGTTCACTGTCTCGACGAGCTCGTGGTGGCGGAACTGCTCGACCATGTCCACGGTGAAGACCTCGATCTCGACCACGCACGGTTCGCCCGGCTTGAACGGCCTGGCCTGGTCGAGGTTGGCGAGCGCCCGCTTGGCGCCGGCGGCGATCATCTCGCGCGCTGCCTGCGGCGTCCTGTGGCGGGCGCTCTGCCAGCCGTAGCTGCGCTTCACCTGGACGGTGGTGAGCCACTCGCCGAACAGCTGCCTGCCCTCGGCGCAGACCGCCTGGTCGCCGGTGACGAGGACCGGCGGGCAGTCCCAGGTGCCGGCCAGGGCGGCGTTGATCCCGCTCTCGCCGACCGGCGTGCCGTTGAGCCGCACCTCGCGCCAGGCGCTGCCGTGGACGGTGTGGCAGAGGCCGCCTTCGGGGGTGCCGGACATCGCGTGGGCGCCGACGAACATCGCCGCGTCACAGCCTTCTTCGAGCACCTCGGTGTAGTCGGTCCAGGAGCGTTGGGTGACGACTTCGATCGCCGGGTCGAGGTCTTCGAGGATCAGCGAGCCGAAGCTCCAGCCGTGGCCGGCGCCGTGGCAGTCCATGACGACGATCTCATCGGCACCGCCTTCGCGGGCGCCCTGGACGGCGGCGTTGATCTCGCCGGTGTAGAGCTTGCGCCCCTCCATGTACTGCTGCGAGGCGGCGCCGTTCGCGCCTCCCATCACCTGCTCCCACTTGGTGATGCCGGCGACTCCCTCCATATCGCTCATGATGAAAACGCGCACGACGGGGCTCCTTTCGTTGCTCTCAGCTGGGTGCCTCGCCGGCCGGCTCGGCGACCGGCGTCAGCGGCGGGCGGCCGGCGCTGACCTCGATCGCGTTGCGGGCGGCGAGGGTGGCCATCTCCTCGCGGGTCTCGACCGTGGCCGAGCCGAGGTGGGGGACGAGAACGACGTTGTCGAGCCCGAGCAGACCGGGCTCGACCGCGGGCTCGCGCTCGAAGACGTCGAGCGCGGCGCCGGCGATCGTGCCGGCGGCCAGCGCCGCGGCCAGCGCCGCCTCGTCGACGACCGGGCCGCGCGCGGTGTTGACGAGGAAGGCGCTCGGCTTCATCCGCGCCAGCGCCTCGGCGTCGATCAGGTGGCGGGTCTGCGGCGTCAGCGGGCAGTGCAGGGTGACGACATCGGCCAGTTCGAGCAGCTCCTCCAGCGCCAGCCAGCGGGCGCCGAGCTCGGCCTCGACCGACCGCTCGGCGCGGTGGCGGTTGAAGTAGACGATCTCCATCCCGAAGGCGCGCGCCCGGGTGGCGGTGGCGCGGCCGATCTCGCCCATGCCGACGACGCCGAGGGTGCGGCCCTGGATCGAGCGGCCGAGCATGAAGTCGAGCGCCCAGACCCACTCGGTGCCGGCGCGGATCAGCCGTTCGCCCTCGCCGAGGCGGCGGGTGACGGCGAGGATCAGCGCCATCGCCAGGTCGGCGGTGGCATCGGTCAGGACCCCGGGCGTATTGGTGACGGTGACGCCGCGCTCGACCAGCTCCTCAACCGCGAGGTTGTCGTAGCCGACGGCGACGTTGGCGACGACCCGCAGGCCGGGGCCGGCGAGGTCGGCGACGGCACCGTCGACCGGCACCGTCGGCAGCGAGAGGATCGCGTCGGCGCCCGCCACCAGCCGCGCCAGCTCGTCCGCGGCGAGCGGGCCGGGGGCGGCGGCGACGCGGACCTCGCCGGCCTCGCGCAGCAGCGCCAGAGCCGGCTCGGGGATCGGGTTGAGGACGGCGAAGGTCGGCATCGCTGCAAAGCCTCTCAGCTCGTGACCGCCCCGCGCGAGGCGGAGGAGACGGTCGCCGCGAACTTGCCCATCACGCCGCGCTCGTGCCCGGGCTCGCGGGCCGGCGAGACATACCCCGCCACCCGCCTCGCGATCTCCTCCTCACTCAGCGCCACGCTGAGGCTGCGGGCGTCGATGTCGACGGTGACCTCATCGCCCTCACGGATCGCCGCGATCGGCCCGCCCCGGGCCGCCTCGGGGGCGACGTGGCCGATCATCAGGCCGCGGGTGGCGCCCGAGAAGCGCCCGTCGGTGACCATCGCCACCGACTCGCCGAGGCCCTCGCCGACGATCGCCGCGGTGACCTGCAGCATCTCGCGCATGCCAGGGCCGCCGACCGGTCCCTCGTTGCGGATGACGAGGACGTCGCCGGGGTTGATCTGCTGATCCTTGACCGCGCGAAAGCATTCCTCTTCTGACTCAAAGACGCGGGCGGGGCCGCGCTGGGCGCGGCGCTCGGTGCCGGCGACCTTGACCACGGCGCCCTCGGGGGCGAGGTTGCCCTTGAGGATCGCGAGGCCGCCTTCTGCCTTCAGCGGCTCCCCGAGGGGGCGGACGACCTCCTGGCCGGGCTTCTCGGTGGCCTGGGCGGCGACCTCGCCGCTCGTCTGGCCGCTGACGGTGATCGCCTCGGCGTGCAGGGCGCCGGCGTCGGCCAGGCGCTTCAGGATCAACGGCACGCCGCCGGCGGCGAAGAGGTCGGTGGCGACGAAGCGCCCGCCGGGCTTTAAGTCGGCGTAGAGCGGGGTTTGGCGGGAGATCCGCTCGAAGTCCTCGATCGCGAGCTCGATCCCGAGCTCGTGGGCGAGGGCGATCAGGTGCAAGACGGCGTTGGTCGAGCCGCCCGAGGCGCAGACGCAGGCGATCGCGTTCTCCAGGCTCTCGCGGGTGATCAGCTTGGACGGGGTGATGTCGTGGGCGAGGACGTTCAGGACCAGCTCGCCGATCCGCTCGGCGACGCTGCCCTTCTCGGCGGCTTCGGCGGGGACCATCGCCGAGCCGCCGGGGCTGATGCCGAGCGCCTCGAAGGCGCAAGCCATGGTGTTGGCGGTGAACTGACCGCCGCAGGCCCCCGCGCCGGGGGAGGCGACGCCCTCCAGCTCGTGCAGCTCCTCATCGGTCATCTCGCCGGCGTTGTGGGCGCCGATCGCCTCGAAGACGTCGAGGATCGTGACGTCTTTGCCGTGCCAGTGGCCGGGGGCGATCGAGCCGCCGTAGAGGAGGACCGAGGGGACGTCCAGGCGCGCCAGGGCCATCGCGCAGCCGGGGATCGTCTTGTCGCAGGCGCAGAGGGCGACGATCGCGTCGAACTGGTAGCCGCGGGCCATCAGCTCGATCGAGTCGGCGATCACCTCGCGGCTGACGAGGGAGGCCTTCATG